>CACZPK010000062.1 GCA_902783035.1 Oscillospiraceae bacterium | reverse complement strand
TTCCAGACCGCCGATGCTCTTGAGGTACTTGAACACCTTGCCGCAGCAGTAGATGTCCCAGCAGTTCGGCGTGTTGTACATCGAACCGTTGTTGGCATGGGTGTCATAGCGCATATAGATCGGCATCTTGGGATCAAGATCCTCGCGGATGAGATCCTCGCGAATGATGACGATGCTCATGCCGGCGGGGCCGACGTTCTTCTGGACGCCCGCGTAAATCAGGCCGTAGTCCTTGACGTTGCAGGGCTTGGAGAGGAACATGGAGCTCTGATCGGAAACGAGAACATGACCCTTGGTGTTGGGCAGCTTCTGCCAGGTCACACCATGAATGGTCTCATTCTCGCAGATATAAACATAATCGGTATCGTCGGGAATATCGAGGTCGGAGCAATCGGGAATATAGCTGTAGTTCTTATCCTTGCTGCTGGCGGCAACAATAACCTCACCGTACTTCTTCGCCTCGGCAATAGCCTTCTTGGACCATGCGCCGGTTTCGATATAGACAGCCTTGCCGTTCTTCATCAGGTTCCAGGGAATCGCAGCGAACTGGAGCGTCGCGCCGCCCTGAATGAACAGTACCTTGTAGTTGTCGGGAATACCCATCAGCTCACGCAGGTCAGCTTCCGCCTCGTCGACGATCTTCTGGAACACTGCGCTGCGGTGAGACATCTCCATGACGCACATACCGCTGCCGCGATAGTTCATCATTTCGTCGCGGATCTCCTCCAGAACAGGCTCGGGCATCATTGCGGGACCGGCAGAAAAGTTATATACACGATCGTAATTCATGGCATATTGTCCTCCCTATAGGTAGTTTGTATTTGTAGTATAGTATAGCTTCTACAAAAAGACAAGAGCAAAATCCAAAAAAAATCATGAAACCAGAAAAATTTTTAGCCTCTTGCTTTTTTCCAGAAAACGGTTGCACTTTTGGACAAAATAGAATAAAATAGCCATTAAGATTTGGATAAAAAGCAAGGGAAGTGATGGTATCAGATCCGACGGCATACGCATTAAAGACGAAAGCCCATATATTTTGGCCACACCGTACATCATGCCGCATCGCTATGATGCAATGAACATGGTGACCGAATACGCGGATATGGAGATCCTGCGCGAGTTTATTCACGGCAAGCGCAAGGCGGGCGTGCGCATTTCGTATATGGCCCTCATTTTGGCGGCATATCACCGGGCGTATCTGGAGAACCCGAAAATCAACCGCTTTGTGATGAACAAGAAAATTTACCAGCGCCGTCACTTCTGCGTCAGCTTTGTTATGCTGAAAACCCGTGCGGATGGTACGCCGGACGAGACGACGCTCAAGATATACTTCGAACCGGATGATGACGTGATCTCCATCAACCGTAAGATCGAGGAGCTGATCGACGAGAACGCCAATGCCCAGCACGACAACACCACTGACAAGTTTGTGAACTTCATGTTTTCCGTGCCGCTGCTGCCGAACATCATCGTGGGGGCGGCGCGTCTGATGGACCGTTGGGGCATTTTGCCGAAGGCGATCATTGACCTCAGTCCATTCCACACGAGCCTGTTTATCACAAACCTTGCCAGCATCAACACGACACACATTTTTCACCACACCTATGAATTTGGTACGACGAGCGTATTTGTTTGCATGGGCAAGCCGGTTGCGAATTATATCCACGGCGAGTACCGCAAAAAGCTGCTGCCGCTTTCGTGCGTGATGGACGAGCGGATTTGCACAGGTGTGGAGTACGCACAGTTCTGGGTGAGTTTCAGCCGCTACCTCAAACATCCCGAGCTGACGGAAAACGGTGCGGAAACGGAAAAGGAGAGCAAGAGCGATGGTTGAAGATCAGATCGTACAGCATGAACTTAAAGAAATCCGGGATCGTTTGAACTATGCCGAGCGAAACATTAACAGCCATATTCTGGATGACTCATTCATTTCCAGCAAGGTTGCGATCGACGGGATCGTGCTCAGCATCCTGCGCAATGCGAAGGACAGCCTGACCCAGATCTACAAGCGCGAAGGGCTGGATCCGGCGGAGATGCTGGAAGCATTTGAAGTTGCATTGAAAAACTGCGACAGCCGCGACGTCGGCTATGCCGAGCGCAAGGATCTGGTCGAACGGCTCAAGAGTTTTACTGAGATTTAAACGGTGAAAAGCCGCCCGTATGGGCGGCTTTTTTACAGTTTTGCTGCATCGAAAGATTTGAGCGCCGCTTTTGCAGGATGGTAGAGGCGGCGCCCTGTATAGTCAAAACGGGAGCCGTGGCAGGGGCAGTCCCAGGTTCTTTCCGCGTCATTCCACTCCAGGGCGCAGCCGCGGTGCGGACAGACGGGAGAGACCGCATACAGCACACCATGTTCGTCGCGGTACACACCGTAATGCTTGCCGTGGTGACGCACGATGCCGCCGTGCCCCGGCAGGATTGCGGCGGTTTCACGCTCGGCTGCAGTAAACAGACGGCGCTTTTTGCCGCGCATTGCATAGATTGCGCCTTCCATCATCGCTTCGATGGAGGCGGACGGGAAAAACCGGTCGGGGGAGAACACTTCGGCATAGGGATAATGCCGGTTGAGGATCTCCGCCGTCAGGAGTGTTGCGGCAACCATGCTGTTTGTGATACCCCAGCGTCCAAAGCCGGCGGCTACATGCAGATAGGGCGTTGCGGTGCTGTAGCGGCCGATATAGGGCACGCCGTCCAGTGTCACGCAGTCCTGCGCCGTCCATGCGCGCAGCTCGTGTGCATCCGGGAACCAAAGCGCAGCCTGCCGCCGCAAGGCATTAAAGCCATCGCTGCCCGTTTCGCCGACACGACGCAGTCCGCCGCCGAGAATGAGTGTGTCTCCGCGCTGCCGGAGGCTCCATCCCTGCGTGTCCGCATCAAGATACCAGCCGTCGAGCCGCGGCGCACCGGCCAGTGCGAGCAGAAACGCCTGCTCTTGCCGCAGCCGCAGGTGGTATAGTCCCCAGCGCTCCAACATGGGGTAGCGGGTCGCAATGATGATGTGCGCGGCCTCAACACTGCCACCGTCGCAGCGGAGCGTGTGACCTCGGATGTCGCGTACGGGAGAATGCTCAAAAACGGATATGCCGGGCAGAAGCGCGGCGAGGAACGGCACAGGCTCAAATGAAGCCTGGTTGATGAAGCACAGCGCATTGCGCACGGGAAAAGGCAGACCGCTTACGGTTTGCAGTTCCGCCGGCGCGCCCAGCAGCAGTGCTGCGGCGTATTCGCGCGAGAGATCGGGACCGTCGGGCGCAGCGCATATACGGGAGGTTGCATCCGTGAGTGCACAATCCACGCCAAGCGCGGCTATGAGGTCGCGGTACTGCTTGACTGCGTGGAGCTGCGCCATCACATACTGCCGCGCAAGATGCTCGCCGAAATCTCGCAGCAACCGTTCGCAAAAGAGCCCATGCTGCGCTGACAGGCGCGCCGTCATTTGCGCGGTCGCGCCCTCGGCAAGGCGGCTCTCTTCCAGCAAAACAACGCGCAGTCCCTCGCTTTTAAGGGCGAAAGCGGTCAGTATTCCTGCCATACCCCCACCCACAACGGCAACGTCAGTGATGAGATGTTCCTCGAGTCGCGGATAGGCGGGGAGCGTGTATAGGGTGGTCTGCATGTGCGGCCTCCTGCAAAAAAAGGTTTTCGGTAGCGTTTGCACCGAAAACCTTTTTTATTCGCAGGACACTCCCGTGCGTAAATCGGCCGTATCGGACATGGCAGGATTTCCCATTTCTGGAAGAATCTTTGTCTTGCCAAAATCGTTACAAAATGGTTACAATCAGACAAGAAAGGGAGGTAATACCTATGAAACGCAAAATATCCAGTCTCATTTTGGCAATCGCTGTCATTCTATCACTGAACATGCCCGCCTTTGCCGCGTGTGATGTACCGTGCGGCAGCTGCGATGCGTACGCGCTGCTGTGGCTGCTGCGGCAATGCGGCGATTGCAGTGGAGCACGGGAGATGCCGCTCGACGCAAATATGTTGCTGCACCAGTGGCTCACAGGTGCGCATACGGGGAACGGTATGGCGGATGCCTTAGAACCATCGGCAAAACCGGAAGAATCGAACACAAAGCCAGATACTTCCACGCAGCCTCCTGCGCCCGAGCCGAAACCGAAGCCGGAACAACCCGCACCGGAGGTATCGGATATACCTGCGGAAAGCGCTGGTACATCAGTACATGCCTATGAACGGGAGGTGGTGCGACTCGTGAATGCGGAACGCGCCAAATACGGTTTATCGGCGCTGCGGGAGGACGAACGCCTCTGTGCCGTTGCACGCATGAAATCACAGGACATGCATGATCTGGGATATTTCGACCACAACAGCCCGACCTACGGCACACCGTTCCAGTTGATGAAAGCGCAGGGGATTACCTACCGCACGGCAGGCGAGAACATCGCAATGGGATACCGCACGCCGGAGGCGGTGGTGAGCGCATGGATGGCTTCTTCCGGACACCGCGCGAACATTCTGAATGCGTCATATACAACCATCGGCGTCGGCTATGTTGCGGACGGGCACTACTGGACGCAGCATTTTACAGGATAAAGAAAAGAGCGGCAATCGCCGCTCTTTTTATGCCATGTGCGCCTTGAAATACTCAAAGGCCGACTCATAATCCTCCAGAAATCTCTGATACAGGAATTCCAGCGTGCTGGAATCGAGTTGGTTTTTGAGGTCGGGATGCAGCTCCTGCGTGAAGAGTACTGCGAGATGATGGGCACGCGCTTCCTGATCTGTCATGTCGATCTCTCCTTTTCAAAATTCGGTATGAAAATATTATATCACCGTTGATACTCAAATTGCAAGCCATAAAGATCAACGGTATCGCCATCTTTGATCCCGCGTTCTTCCAGAAGCCGGAATACGCCGTTTTCGCGCAGCGTCTTATCGAAGAACATGCGGCTTTCATAGTCGGAAAAGTTGACGTTAGCCATCAGACGCTCCAGCCACTTGCCGGAGACATACCACACGCCGTCCTCGGTTTCGACGTCCAGAGGCTCATCCGCGTCAATGACGGGCGGGCGCGGAACGTAAGTCGCCTCATAGACCGCTACGGGCGGCAGCGTTGCGAGCTTTGCCGCAATGGATTGCACCAGCTCCCGCGTGCCGGTGTGGCTTGCGGCAGAGAGCGGAAAGATGGGGAAACCCAACGGCTTCACATGCGCGCGCAGCGCATCGAGCAGCGCATCGTCCTCCATGATGTCTGTTTTATTGGCGACGACGATCTGCGGGCGCGCCGCCAGCTCCGGCGACCATTGCGCAAGCTCGGCGTTGATGGCGTCGAAGTCCGCGACCGGGTCGCGCCCTTCGCTGCCGGATACGTCCACGACGTGCACGAGCAAGCGGCAGCGGTCGACATGACGCAAAAAGTCGTGACCAAGCCCGGCGCCTTCGCTTGCGCCCTCGATGATGCCGGGAATGTCAGCCATGACGAAGCTGGATTCCTCGTTTACATAGACGACGCCGAGGTTGGGGAAGAGCGTCGTAAAATGATAGTTGGCAATCTTTGGTTGTGCTTTGCTCACCACAGAGAGCAGGGTAGACTTGCCGACATTCGGAAAACCGATCAGACCAACGTCAGCCAGCAGCTTGAGTTCCAGCACGACGTCGTGCTCTTCACCTTCCAGACCGGCCTTGGCAAAACGGGGCACTTGCCGTGTGGGTGTTGCAAAATGAGCGTTGCCCCAGCCGCCGCGTCCGCCCTTGCACAGGACAAAAGGCTCGCCATCGGACATGTCGCGGATGATCTCGTTTGTTTCCGCATCGCGGACCAGCGTGCCGCGCGGCACACGAATAACCAGAGCCTTTCCGCCTTTTCCGTTGCGGCGCGAGCCCTCGCCGTCCGCGCCGTTTTCGGCGACGTATTTGCGCTTATAGCGGAAATCCATCAGGGTCGACATGTTGTCGTCTGCCTGCAAAACAATGTCGCCGCCCGCGCCGCCGTCGCCGCCGTCGGGGCCGCCGGCCGCGACGTACTTTTCACGATGGAACGCAACAGCGCCGTTGCCGCCCTTGCCGGCGCGCACACTGATGCGCGCGGTATCTACAAATCCTGCTGCCATAGGGGGATACCTCCGAAAAGATACTGATTTGCGCCTATTTTACCCGCTTTTTGCGGCCGCGTCAAGGCTGCCTTGCCGAAATCGAAAAATTGTGTTAGATTGTTAGCGAAATTTTTTGCCTATTTTTGTAACGAAGCGTATTTTTCCCGCATCAACGCAGCAGAACGGACGAAGGAGGTGAGGACTTGCAGCCGATGGAGGAGATATACCGGCAATATGCGCAGACGGTGTACCGGTATCTATTGTCCATGACGCGCGACGGCGATTTGGCCGAGGAACTGACACAGGAGACGTTCTATCAGGCAATCCGCTCAAGCGAACGCTTCGACGGGAGCTGCTCGGTCTCCACCTGGTTGTGCGCCATCGCGAAAAATGTCCTGCGCACCTACCGCCGCAAGCACCCTGATGCAGAAGACGTGGATGAACAGACGCTCACTGTGCAGTCGGCAGAGACGGAGGCCGTATCGGAGGCGGGGCGGCTGGAGCTCCTAAAACAGCTCCATGCACTGCGCGAGCCATACCGCGAGGTGCTCTATCTGCGTGTATTCGGCAGCTTGAGCTTCCGCGAGATCGGGGAGGTGCAGGGCAAGAGCGAAAACTGGGCGCGGGTGACATTCTACCGTGGAAAGGAACTGCTGAGAAAGGAAGGAAACGATGATGGATAAACTTCCGTGCGAGGTCGTGCGTGACCTGTTGCCGTCCTATGTGGACGGACTGACGAGTGAGACGACGAACCGGCTCGTCGATGAGCATGTTGATACCTGTGCGCCCTGCCGCGCAGCGCTTGATGCCATGCGCACCCCAGAGGATACGGTGGAAAAGAGCGTGAAGGCGGACCGGGAGATCGACTACCTCAAAAAGAACAAGCGGCACAACCGCACCGTGGTGCTGTTCAGCCTTGCAGGGGCGCTGGTGCTGGCGTTCGCGGTGCTGCTTCTGCGTTTGTTTGTCATCGGGGAGGAGCTGACCTACGGCAGCGTTGTCCCGCGCAATATCCGCGTGGATGGAAACCACCTCACGGCGGAACTCGACTGTCTCGACAGTGCCCACGTTATCAAGGCGGTGTACTATGAGGAAGAGGACGGCGTCGTGACACTGCGTGCGCGGGGTGTGCTTGTGAGCTTCCTGTATGGCCCGGGCACACGGGCGGATTATACGGCATCCGCACCGATCCGGCAGGTGCGCATGCCGGAGCGCATCTATTGGGCGGACGGGGACGCGATCAGCAAGCTCGCCTCCGACGTCTACCTGACGCGCCACGACTATATGGGCGATATGTCCGCAAACAACGCCACGGCGAACGCGCTGGGCATTTACGACTACTTTGGACCCTATGAAAACGAATTGCAGACCTCGGAGCGTCCCTATTGCTGGACAATCCGGCCACAAAACGACCTTGGCGGGCTTGATGGGGTCACCTTGGTGGACAAAATGGAAGAGACCGCCTGCGTCCTGTTTGCCGTGATTGGCAACCTCGACAGGGTGGTGTTTGAATACGACTACAACGGCTCTTTCACACATTATTCGTTTCCGGCAGACCATTACTCCAAACTGTTCGGACAGGATATCAAGACCTTTGGCGAAAGCCCAAAGACACTTGAAGATCTGATCCGAAGGGTGGAACTGAAAACTTTCTGATGAGAAAATGTAAAAAAGGTTCCGCGACGACCGTCGCGGAACCTTTTTACAAAAGAGGCTTTCTTACTCCTCGGTGGGATACACGCAAGCCTGCTTGCGATCCTTACCGAGACGCTCAAAACGAAGCACGCCGCTTTCCTTGGCGTACAGTGTATCGTCGGAGCCGATGCCGACGTTCATGCCGGGGTGAATGCGGGTGCCGCGCTGACGAACGAGAATGTTGCCCGCCAGAACGTACTGACCGTCGGCACGCTTAAGACCAAGGCGCTTGGACTCGGAATCGCGGCCGTTCTTGGTCGAACCCATACCTTTTTTATGGGCGAAGAACTGAAGACCGATATTCAGCATGATTGGTTCCATCCTTTCTAAAGAATAGGGAGGATCAACCCTCCAAAACTTCGATGTTGTCCGGATACTCGTCATGCAGCTCTGTAAAATAGAGCATCATGCCGGACAGGAGCCCCTGTACCGCGTGCTCGTCCCGGTCGGAAAGACCGCCGGGGAGACGGAGTGAAATGGAGCCGGACTTTTCGCGCACCTTGACATTTGCGGCGAGACCGAAAATGTCGTTGATCGTGGCTTCTGTCAAGCGCACAGCACTTGTGACGGCGGCGCAGACAATGTCTGCTCCTTCCTCTGCATAGCCGCTGTGACCCGATATGTCAAAGCCGGTGATGCGCTTGCCTTCGGTGAGAAATTTAATCGTTGTCATCAGACGCTGATCTTAGCAATCTCAACCTTGGTATAGGGCTGACGATGACCCTGGCGTTTGCGGTAACCCTTCTTGGGGAGATACTTGAAGACGCGGATCTTCTTGCCCTTGCCGTTCTTGACGACCTTC
>CACZPK010000061.1 GCA_902783035.1 Oscillospiraceae bacterium | reverse complement strand
TTTCGCCCCGAAAACGCGATTATCTGCTTTATTGCCAATTGCAAACCGCCGTACAACCTGATAGTATAACAGTATCGGTAAAAACCGGCGCATAATCGTGCCGATGCGTGATGAAAAGAAAGCGGCTGTATATATGATTCTTTCGGATTTTGAAAATATCATAGCCTTGTTCGGCACCGTTGTGGGGCTTTTGCTTTGCCTGTTTAAATATATCGAGTCTCCGAAACGCGGTTATCTTTACCTAATCATCTTCTTCCTTGCGCATTTTTTCAGCGACTATTATTGGACGGTCTACAGGCTTGTCATGCACTCAGATCCCGAAGTCTCGGGGCTTGTTGCCTATCTCGGCTGGAACACCGGATACATTTTCTTGTTTTTGGCCGTCCTTCATATGTGCCGGGAAGGGGCAAAGCGCTTCTTTCATCCCCTGATCCTGTGGCCGGTTTTGACCAATTGTCTTCAGTTCGTACTTTACATCCAATTCGGCGGTATCCTCAACAACGTGTGGATGGTGGGATGGTCGACGCTCACCATGGTCCTGTGTATGCAGGATATCCTGTATTATGCCGTTAACAGGAAGCGGAATACCGGCGAAGCGCAGCAGTTTCCGCACCTGTCCCTGCTCGTCCTGCTTTTCCTGAGCATGGGATATGTCATGTGGACGGCCTCCTGCTTTGATTGGAACGGTGAGCTGTTGAATCCCTATTTCTACGGTTCGGTTCTCAGCTCGCTGTGCGGCATGTTTTTTGCCCGCGGCGCCGGAAAGTTCTACCAAAGCAGCGAGTCGGCGGAAAGCAGGAAGAGCGAGATGGAGCTCAAGTTCCAGACATTGATCCAGGCCATCGTGTGTCTTGTGGTTTTCTTCGGATGCGTGGGCGGTTATATTCTCGCCGTCTGGATCAAAAACTCCCTGCCGGTTGCCGACAATGGCTCGGAAACGTCCGGAATCATCATCACCATGCTGTTTTCCATCTCTTTTGTCTTTATTCTGGTGATCCTGTTTCTTCTCCATGAGATCGCATCGCGCTATCGGATCGCCCAAAAGAGCCTGCAGGAAATGGACGAAGGCCGGCTCGGCAGGTATAATCTGATTTTTACGATTACGGTCACACTGGGACTGATGCTGTTTGCCGTAATCTTCAATTTCAGGGCGCTGTATTCTTCGTCTGTCACCGCACTCTACGAAGACGGCAAGGAAGAGGTTTCCATGACCGCCATTGATCTGGAAAACTATCTGGCGGTGGCGGAGACGACCCTGCGGGTCACCGCCGACAACATTGATCTGATGGATCAGAGCGGAGCCTCCACGCAGGAAATTTATCAGTATCTTCTGGATCAGACGGCAAGGATATCCAAGCAATTCGATGAGAATTTTACCGGCCTTTACGCGTACATCAACGGAACATATCTGGACGGCTTAGGCTGGGACCCTCCCTCCGGGTACGACCCCGTGTCGCGCGATTGGTATCATGCGGCGCTGGAAGCAAACGGGAACGTCGCCATCGTCCCTCCCTATGTGGATGCGCAGACAGGCTCCATCGTCATCACCTTCGCCAGAAGCATTTCGAGTCAAAATGTGGTCTGTCTCGACGTCATGGTCAACCACATTCAGGAAATTGCGGAGCAGGTCGACATCGCCGGAAGGGGCTACGGAATGGTGGTCGGCGCCGACGGGCTGCTGATCGCACATCGGAACACGGATCTCAACGGCCGGAAAATTTCGGAGCTGTATGCTCCTGCGCTCCTGAACCAGATCGTGGCGGCAGGAAACGGCACCTTTTCGACCGTCATGGACGGTGAGCGCTGCACGCTTTTTGTGCACCCGATTCTGAAACAGTGGTATGCCGTGATCGTCGTAAGAAACGCGGAGTTCTTTGAAAAAGTTCACACGCAGCTGGCGTTCAACGTGATGGTGTCTCTGGTTACCTTCTGGATGATTTCATTCTTCTATTACCTGGGCTATAAGAACGAGAGGACCTACGGCAAGAAAGTGGAAGAAATGAACATTCAGGTGGTCAGCGCGCTTGCCGCGGCGATCGACGCCAAGGACGCCTACACCAATGGCCACTCGGCACGGGTCGCCAAGTACGCCAAAATGATTGCCGCCCGTTCCGGCTATTCAAAGACAAAGCAGGATGAGATCTATATGATGGGGCTTTTGCACGATGTCGGAAAGATCGGCGTACCGGATGAAGTCATCAAAAAAGCGTCTAACCTGACAGATATGGAATTTGAAATGGTCAAAAGGCATCCCGTGATCGGCAGTGGAATACTGGAGAGCATCAAGGAAAGGCCAAATCTTGCTGTAGGCGCAAGATGGCACCACGAGTGGTTTGCGGGCGGTGGATATCCGGACGGCCTGACCGGCGAAAATATACCGGAGGAGGCCAGGATCATCGCCGTGGCGGACACATATGACGCCATGGCAAGCAGGCGGAGCTACCGCGACGTCATGCCGCAGGCAGAGGTGCGCGCAGAGATCCAAAAGGGAAGCGGCACACAGCTTGATCCGAAATTCGCGCAGATCATGATGCAGATGATCGACGAGGATACGGACTATTCCATGCGGGAGATGTGACAGGGTGCGACAGCAGGCGGCGTCAGCCGGTAAAAAAAATTTCTGTTTGCACCACCTGAGCTTCTGTGATAAATGGTAAGCCCTGCACCCACCTCTATGTATGGGGACTGGGCAGGCTCCGGCTTTCTCTGCTGAAAAAACGCCACTCAAATATGGCGCATACCCTACCGCCAGTCTGTATAGTAAAGTTGAATTATTCGTTATCAAGCAGAATTGAATATCGCCATAAAATACAAAAAATCCTTGATTCTCTCTCGAAAATCAAGGATTTTTTGGTACGCCGTGAGGGATTCGAACCCCCGGCCTTCTGGTCCGTAGCCAGACGCTCTATCCAGCTGAGCTAACGGCGCTTGTCCCTTCAGACAGCTTACACACTATAGCACACTGTTTTGGAAAATGCAAGAGAAATTTTTACTTTTTTGAAAAATTTTATTTGTATAGCATCGTCGGCCATCTTTTGGCGGATTTTGGGTTGCAATCGTGTCTGTATTCCGTTATTATATTATTGATTTGTTATACGCGCCCACCTGTCGGTATGCACACGAAGGAGGCTCTGTTCCATGACAAAGTACAAAAGCCCGATCAACCGCAGTATCATGTCCGGCTGCGCCTTCATGATCGTGGTGTTGAGCATATTGCTTGCCGTTCAGTCGTATTATTCCATCTCCGGCGCGCTCTACAGCCAGTACAATGCACGCCTGAGCGACGTTGTGATCTCTCTTGAACACAATACGGATGCAGACGATTTGCGCGAGTGCATGCGCACAAGAACCTCCTCGCCCAAGCGCGATGCGCTGCAGCAGCTCATCAATCAAATGGTCGATGATTATGAGCTGGAATTCCTGTACGTCATTCTCCCCTCCGAAAACGGACAGATTTTCAGCATCGTTGCCTCTACCAGCGAAGCGGAGCGCCAGATGGGCGACGACGAGGACTGGCCCATTTTCTACGATTGCAGTGACGACTATACGCCGCAGGAGGCCATGCTCTATTGGCAGGCCATGTCCAAACCGGAAATCAGCTTCTTTAAGGAAACCTCCGACTGGGGCCGCTGCTACACCGCGTGCAAGCCGTTGGTGACCTCGGACGGCGAAACCATTGCGCTGCTGTGCGCCGACTACTCCATCAACTCGCTCAACCGCGAGATCACCAGCAATGTCGCCGGCGGCATCGTGCTGATCGTGAGCGTGTGCGCCTCCTTTGGCATTCTTCTGGCCCTGTGGCTGCGCCGCAACGTCACGCAGCCCCTTCAGATGCTGGAGGAAAATGCGCTGCGCTTTACCCGTATGGCGCGCGGTATGCCGGACGCCACGCTTGCAGACGGCGCCATCGACCTGAGCCGGATCGAAGCGAGCGGCGAGGTCGGCACCCTCATTGCGGCCATAGGCAAGCTCTCGCAGGAGATGAAAAACCAGGTTGACGACGCCGCTTCCGCGGAAGAGCGCGCCCAGCGCATGGAGGAGGAGAACCGTAAGCTGTCGGAAGAGGCGGCTGCGGCACGCAAGATCACGGAACTGACGCAGTCCGTTACTTCGCTTCTGACCAATATGCCGGGCATGACCTTCTCCAAGGACGTGGAAAACGGCAGATATCTGGCCTGTAACCAGGCATTCGCAGAATACGCGCACAAGGACAGTCCCGAAGGCGTGGTTGGTCTGACCGACCATGAGATTTTCGATCAGGTCACGGCAGACCACTTCGTGGAGGACGATAAAAAAGCGCTGGCAATGGAAGGCCCATACATCTTCTATGAGGACGTGTTGGATGCTGCCGGCAGTCCGCGCCAGTTCCAGACCACAAAGCTCAAGTTCACGGACGCTACGGGCCGGCTGTGCCTGCTGGGCATGTGTCTTGACTTTACCGAGCTGATGCGCACCAAGGCTGAGACGGTCGCGGCAAAGGAAGCGTTCAAGCAGGCTCAGAACGCCAGCAACATGTACTCCCACATCGCCCGCACCCTCTCGTCTAGCTACTCCCTGCTCTACTATGTCGATCTGGAGACGGAGGATTTCATCGAATACCGCTCTGACGGCGAGGCAGGCGAGCTTTCGGGTGAGCGGCAGGGCAAGGATTTCTTCACCGTCAGCAGCCAAGACGCGGCTAATCAGATGTATCCGGAAGACTTGCAGGTCTTCCTCACCACCTTCACAAAGGAAAACATTCTGCACACGATCGACGAGCATGGCGAATTCAAGATGAGCTACCGCCTGATGACCGACGGCGATCCGAAGCTCATGAGTATGCGCGTGACGCGGATGCAGGGTGACGAACGCAGCATCATCATCGTCGTAAACGCCAGTGACGATCTGAACGCCCGCAACGAATTGACCGGCCTCTGCACGGAAGCAGCGTTCTACATTCACGGCAACGAGCTGCTCCGGCAGCACTCCGAGGGCTGGTGCGTGCTGGCGATCGACCTGGAGAATTTCAAGCTGTTCAACGAGTGGTACGGCCGCGACCAGGGCGATAAGCTGCTCGCGGAAATCGGTGCGGTGCTCCGCCGCATTGAAAAGGAGCAGGACGGTCTCGCCTGTTATCTGGGGCAGGACGACTTCGCGCTGCTGGTTCCCTACGAGGAAAAGCGCGTTGAACAGCTTTACGCCATTTGCCACAACCTGATCGTCGAACGGGGCACCTCTGTCGGTTTCATGCCCGCGATCGGCGTGTGCATGGTGGAGGGCAAGAGCAACGTCGAGGAGCTGTACGACCACGCCTCGCTGGCGGGACGCCATGCCAAGGAGAACTTCCACACCCGCATCCGCATATTTGAACCGTCCATGGTCCAGCAGACCGAGAACGACTACCGCATCCTCTCCGACTTCCAGAAGGCATTGCAGGATCATGAGCTGTTCATCATGCTCCAGCCCCAGTGCCGCATCGACACGGGCAAGGTCGTGGGCGCGGAGTCCCTCGTGCGTTGGAAGAAAGCGGACGGAAAGATGGTCTCCCCCGGTATCTTCGTTCCTGTGCTCGAACGCTATGGCTTCGTCACCGATCTGGACAAGTTCGTCTGGGAAGATGTCTGCGCGTGGCAGCGGAAGTGGATCGACAGCGGCAATACCCCGCTTCCGGTGTCCGTCAACGTCTCGCAGATCGACATTTTCTCCATCGACGTACCGGAATACTTCTCTTCCCTGCTGGAAAAGTACGACCTCCCCGTGGATGTGATCAAAATTGAGATCACGGAGTCCGCCTACGTCGGTGACGGTTCAGTGGCAGACACGGTCAAGCGCCTGCGTGAGAAGGGGTTCCTCGTGCTGATGGACGACTTTGGCAGCGGCTACAGCTCGTTGAACATGCTGCGCAACCTCAACGTGGATATCATCAAGCTGGACGCGCAATTCCTGCGTATGAGCGGCGGCGACCACAAGGGCGTGCACATTCTCGAATCTATTGTCAACATGGCAAAGACCATGGGCGTGCCGATCATCGTCGAAGGCGTGGAAACGAAAGAGGAGACAGACTTCATCTCCAGTCTCGGCTGCCGCTACGTGCAGGGCTATTACTTCTACCGTCCCATGCCGGTTCCTGATTTTGAGGCGCTCATCGGCGAGGCGGAGAATATCGACACGGGCGGTTTCGTGTTCAAGGTCAAGGAGGAATTCCACACCCGCGAGTTCCTTGACCAGAATGTGTTCAGCGACATTATGCTCAACAACATTCTCGGTCCTGTGGCATTCTTCCTGCTCCATGGCGAGGATATCGACTGCATCCGCTACAACCAGCAGTTCTTCAACGAGGTTGCCTCGGATCAGTTCGACCGGCTGCTCCACTCGGCGCAGAAAACAGTGCTTGACGAAGACGTTCCCGTGCTTTATGGCCTGCTGGAACAGGCGATGAACGACCCGCTCAACGGCGCGGCAGATGTGGTGCGTTTTCAGCGTTCGAATGGTACGGTCTCACAGTTCCGCCTGCATTTCTTCTTCCTCGACGAGGACGAAAACGGCATGCGTTTTTACGGCTCTGTACAGGACATCACCCAGCTCGACAAGCTCCATGGCCAGATGCGCATGATCTCCCGCCTGTCCAACGACGAAGTCGTGTTCGTGCGCAAGCGCGAGAGCGGACTGCTGTATCAGGTAACGGTGCATGGGCTGGAGGATCTGCTGGGCATCTCCCGCGAGGAGTTTGAGCAGGAGCTCAACAGCGGCGCGTTCCTCGACCGTATCAGCGAATACGACCGCAGCTGGCTGGAAGAAGAAGTACGCGAATCCCACATGCAGATGTCGGACTTCACGCGTCCCTTCGCGGTGATGGGAACCGGCGACAAGCCGTTCCATCTGCAGGCGCGTTTCGACGCCGTGCAGGACAAGAGCAGCGGCGTAGAATACCTGCTGATTCTCCGCCGTGCGGAATCTTAACGGAATATGCAAAACGAGCGCCCCGCGAAATCGCGGGGCGCTCGTTTTGATTCAGGTTCATGCCGGGGACGGTGGTGCTTCCGGCGTAATACCGCCGATATCCGGCGTGGTCTCCGTTGTTTCGGTTCCTGCAGCGGGCAGCGTCTCCGCACCCGGGATAGCGGGCTGCTCAGCCGGTGTTTCCGCGGACGGCTCCGAAGGCAGCGGCAGCGCCGGCTGTGCCGGCTGCGAACCATCGCCCTCCAGATAAGTGCCGTCGGAACGCGAGAACCAGATCGGGCCGACCGACCGCTCCGCAGCGGGGCGTGCCGCCTCCGCCGCAGTGGCGGCAGCCTGTTTCTCTTCCGTCAGCACAACAACCTGCGCGGGACGGCTGACAAAGCGGATGTAATGGATCGAATAGACCATCATGCCAACCGCGATGAAGCACAGGACAACCAGCCACTTGATCAGGGTGCCCCTGGTGCGCTCACTGTCCTGATAGGGCAGATTGGCATATGGGTCAGGCCCCGCCGGTTCCTGTTCTTCCTCCTGCTCCAGCTCTTCGTCACAGCCCTTTTTGAATTTAGACTTGCGGCGTTTTTTCATATCGCCATGCCTCCGTGCTTACGACTCCTTCTCCTCCGCAGGGTTGAACTCCACAGCGGAAATACGCCAGTATTTCCATTTGAGTCCGGAATCGTTATACTGCATCTCCCAGCGTGTCGAATCCAGCGGATGCAGCGGGCCTCCCGTGACCGCCTCCGCCGTCTCCGAAACGAGGCGCTGTTTCTCCTCATCGTAAAGGTCGAGCTTGATCGTCAGGGACGCCACATCGACGCCGGCATAGTTCATGATGCTGCCGGAGAAGTTCACCGTCGTGCCGCTGCGCTCGCTGGTGGAATCAAAGAAGTAGAATGGCTTTTTGTAGGCGCCGCAGACCGTGCAGACATTTTGCACGAAGTCGTGTCCCACCGGCTCGCCCTCCGTCTTGCCGCAGATGGAACAGGTGCGCGGATGCGTGCAGTCCGCAGGCAGCCACAGATGCGCGTCCTCGGCGCAGTAGGTCGGTCCCGCCGGCTCGTTGCTGCCGCCGCCCGCGCCGCCGCGGACAAGAAGAACGACGATCACCGCGATCAGCAACACGATCACCGCCACAGTGGCCGGGATGAACCAGCGCATGGGCGAACGGCCCGTTGCCTGCTTTTCCAGTGCGTCAAGATTATCCGGGATACGCCGCAGCTCCCCCTCCGCCGGCGTTTCCTCCGGCATGGCGGCAACCGGCACGGCGGGCATTTCCTGCGGTGTACCGCAGCTGTCGCATACGCCGATGCTTTTGAGCAAATATTTACCACAGCTCCGGCAGCGCACAACTTTCATCGAGTCGTTGAGCGGCTTGCCGCAGCTGGGACAGGTATCCGATTCGGGCGGTATCTCCTGTTTGCAGTACCAGCACCAAGTTTGGTTGGGTTCGGACATAACTTGCCTCCGCTCGGCATCCGGTATGGCCCTTCCACACCGAACACAGCTATAGTTGTATATACTATATCAAAAAATTTTCCAAGAATCAATATGTCGAAGCGAAGAAGTTCCGCAATTTTGTGCCAGATTGGGCAAAAAATCTTGCGCAGCAGGACGCTGTGGTATACAATATAAGGGAAAAATGCGGAAAGGAGGTCGTTTTTCTGTTTATCGGTTTTTTCTATCTGTTGCGCGCCCACGGTTTCGGCGTCTCCGTGAACGAATGGATGACGCTGACGCAGGCGCTGACGCTCGACCTCCAGCACACAAGCCTGACGGGTTTCTACCAACTCTGCCGCGCCGTGCTGGTGCACAGTGAGGCGGATTACGACAAATTTGACCGCGTGTTTCTGGAATACTTCGACGGTGTCCCCTTTGAGGACGAGCTGCCCGAAGAACTGCTGCGCTGGCTCGACCACCCCGAACGCGCGATGGACGATCTGCGCGCATTCCTGCAAACGCAGGGCTACGCCGAAAAGGACATCGACGAGATCCTGAAAATGTTTGAGGAACGGTTAAAGGAACAGCATGAGGAGCACAACGGTGGCTCCTACTGGATCGGCACGGGCGGCTTTTCCAACTTTGGGCACAGCGGCCACGCGCCGCAGGGCATTCGCGTCGGAGGCGTCAGCCGGCACCGACGGGCTTTTCAGGTGGCTGGCGAGCGGCGGTTCCGCGATTTCCGGCGCGACAACATACTCGACGTCCGCCAGTTCCAGATGGCGTTCCGCCTCCTGCGTCAGTTCTCCGACCAGACCCTCGGTGACAAGACGGAGTTCGATGTCGACGGCACCATCCGTGAAACCTGCGACAACGCGGGCACGTTGAAGATCCGCTACAAACGCCCGCGGCGCAACACGGTCAAGGTGCTGATGCTGATGGACTCCGGCGGCTCAATGGAATACTACTCCAACCTCTGCTCCATGCTTTTTCAGGCGGCGGAACGCGCGAACCAGTTCAAGGAGCTGCATGTCTACTACTTTCACAACTGCATCTATTCCTCCGTCTACACCGACCCGAGGATGTACCGATCCCACGCGGTGCCGACGGAGTGGCTGCTCAAGAACTTCGGCTCCGAGTACAAGGTCATTCTCGTCGGCGATGCGCTGATGGATATGTACGAGCTGACGGGCAAGCGCTGGTACTACGGCGGAACGCAGGAGGAGGCGCTCTCCGGTCTCGACTGGCTCAAGCGCTTTCAGGCGCAGTACGACCACCTTGTGTGGCTCAATCCGGAGGGCGAACCGACGTGGGGGCCTTATTGGGGACAGAGCTACGGCGTGATTCAAAGGCTGGTCGACATGTATCCCCTGACGGTGGACGGGCTGGAGCGCTCGATGAAAAAGCTGTTGGTCAACCGCTGACAAGGCAAAAGGACGAAGACCCGCGGGCCTTCGTCCTTTTTCGTCAGGTGGAACTCTCAGTCCTTCAGCGCCTTTTTCAGCTGCGGCACGATCGCCAGCGCAAGGCATCCGCCGACCAGTGCGGTCACAAGCTGCGGCCAGGAGAACTGCGCCGCGACCTTGGCGGGCAGGTTGCCCATCGGAATGAGAAGGCGCACAACAAGTACGTTGAGCACGGCGAATTTGCACAGCGCTGCCGCAACAACGCCGGCCGCGCCGCCCCGGATGCCGCCGAGCTTCCTGCCCAAAAGAGCGAGGATGAGGACAAACGCCGCATTGCCGCAGGCGATGGCGGGCGCAAGCCAGATCTGCGGGCTGATGCCCAGCAGATACGCAAAGAACGGCGAAACAATGGCAACGATGCAGCCGCTCACTGCCCCGCACAGCAAGGCAGAAACGGCAAGGATCAGGTTGACGCAGGAGCCGGTGACAAGCTGGCCCAGCGGGCGCGTGGCATACTGCAGGGCAATCAGCAGCGCAATGAGAATTGCGGTGCGGGCAATGGTCTTGGTATCCAGTGTGGAATGGGATGCGGTTACGGTACTCATGTTATCAAAAACTCCTTCTTGCAAAAGTGGGAGCATCATACTATACTTATCCCAAAAAATCTGTTGCATTTGCAACGAAAGGAAAAAGAATGGACGATTATCTTTTTCACTTGACACGCTCTGCGCTTTTCGCGGGCGTATCGGAGGCAGATGCGGCGGCACTATGCGACAGTTTGCGCTGCCGTCGCGCGTTTTATCCCAAGGGCAGCGTGATCCTGCGGCGCGGCGAGTATGTAGAGCGCGCGGGTCTGGTGCTCTCGGGCGTGGTACAGGCGGAGCGCAACGGCGCGGACGGCGCATTGCGCATCGTTGCGCGGCACGGTGCGCTGGAATTATTCGGTGACATGCTGACCGCCTCCGGCATCCGCAAAAGCCCGGTGGACGTGGTCGCGGCGGAGGATACGGAGGTGCTGTTCCTGCCGCTGTCCGAGCTGATGCGCGACGGCGGCTCCGTCTGCTGCGAGGCGCGTATGCGCATGCGGCTGAACCTGCTCTCGCAGTTGTCGGAAAAATACTGGGCGCTCAACGAGCAGCTGGAGCTGCTGCGCGCGCCGACATTGCGCACCCGCCTCGCCCGCCGCCTGCTCGCGGCGCGGCGGACGCGGGAAAGCGACTCCTTTACCCTGCCCGGCACGCGCGAAACACTGGCGGCGGAGCTGGGCGTCAACCGGAGCGCGCTGTCGCGGGAGCTGGGAAAAATGATGCGGGAGGGTCTGTTCACAGCGCGGCGCGGGCATTTTGTGCTGCATGATGTGGCAGAGTTGGAACGTCTTGCCGCGCAATAGGATATGGTGCAAAAAGAGCCGCGGGCAAGTTGCCCGCGGCTCTGTCCACATATTTGCCGATGCTTTCAGCTCCTGAAGTTGCGCAAAATCTCATCAGACGCCTTCCACGCCGCGTAAAGCGCGTCACGGTAGTCGCCGAGGCGCTCATAGGAGTCGACCGTCTCGTCGATACGCTCGCGCAGAATGATGAGCTTGCCCTGCATTTCGCCGCGCTCCTCGTCCGTGCAGTCGTCTTCGACCGCGCGCTGCGCCATCTCCAGCATTTCCTCCAGAAGTGCCTGCACCTCGTCCAGCATCGCTTCTGCAAAGATGGGGTCCATTTCCATAGCGTTCGCCTCCTTTTACATCGTATTATAAGCGAAACGTTTGGAAAATGCAACACCGTTTCCGAAAGCTCAGGTACGAATTTCAATCACGCGCACAACATTGTCCTTGACATAGACGTTGCGTGTGCCGCCGTAATCCAGCGCCGTGTCAAGGTCGCTGAACCAGCTCTTGGTGTCGGCATTCCAGCACAGCACGCTGCTCGGGATCGAGATCGTGCGCCCGCCGAGAACCACCGCGGTCTTGCCGATCCAAGCGGAGGCAGGTACATTTTCGTAAGCGGTCAGCGGTTCGATCGGGTTGAACATACTGCTGCTGCCCTCCACTGCGCCGTTGGTGCGCAGCACAGCGGCAACAAACGATCCTTCCCGAATCAACTTCGTCGTATCATCGAGGCCATAGCGTCCCGAAACCTTGCCGCCGGGGCCACAGTCAACCGTGGCCTGCAACCCGCCTACGGTCGTCACACGGCCGTAGACCTCGCCGCTGACCGTGACGGGATCGCCGATGACGACAATGTCCACCTTGCCGCTGCTGTTCTCATGGGCGTAGCGGATGCGATCGGAAGAAATGCTCGTCTCCGTCAATTCAGCGAGCGCAACCAGCTTGCCGTTGGAGAGGATCAGGGCGTTGTCCGCCAGATACAGGTTGCCCAGCTTTCCGGCAGTGGTATCCAGAACGCCGCTCAGGCCGCCCGACGACACGGAAACACTGACCTTCACGTCGCCAAAGTCCGCCTTATGCTGGGAAATGCGCCCCACCTTGTTTGCGTTCGCCGCGTCGGCAACGGACAATGCCAGCAGCGAGCCGCCGCAGATCAGGCTGACCTTGCCGCTGTCGTCCACATAGGCATAGGCATTGCCTCCCACGCCGGCATTCTCCCCAAGCGCACCTGCAATGCGACCGTCCGCCGCGAACAGAACCGTCATGTGCTGCCCCGGTCGGAGCTCGGAAAGGCTCTGCTGCGCCGAGGGAATGACGTTGAATACCGTACCCAGCGTTGTGATCGTCCGCGGCTCTTTCGGCGAGGGATCGCAGCTCTCGTAATAGGCGCTCACGCGCGTATCGGTGACCAGGACCGCGTTGTTCGCCGCGTCATAGATCGCCACGTCGTATTTCCTGAGCGCACCGCGCGTTGCGCGTACGCCGTTGCGGTAGATGGTATAGTCCTTCGCGTCACCGGTCAGCTCGTTGAAGCCGTCCGTCGAGCCGTCCGCCATGATGATGATCGCCGCGTCGGCGACAGGCGTACCCGCTTTGCTCGCGGAGGGCAGGAAGGTCAGCGCCTTTTTGCCGTCCTTGTCCATCACGACATAGCCCTTTGTACCCAGCAATACCGTCGGTACATCGGGGTTCACCATCTTGATCGGGCTGCCGCTGGAAAGGCGCATGGTCTCCTTGGCAACGTCCACGGACAAAAGCGTTACTTCCTCGTCGCCGAGCTTGAGAATGTTGCCGCCGCCCAGCTTTTCGGCGCGCAGCGCGTTGACAAACAGTTTCGCCGCCTGTGCGCGCGTGATCTGCGCGCCGCCGTCCAGACTCAGTCCCTTCGTCAGTCCGCAGGCGGCGCCGATGTCCAGATAGTTTTGCGGCCACACACCACCGCCGTACGTGTCACTGTACCCCAGCACGCGCGCAAGCACCGTAACCGCTTCGCCGTAGCTGATGGTCTTGTCCGGTTGGAAGGTGCCGTCCGGAAAACCATGTACCAGACCGGGAACCGCGCTTTCACCGCTGCCCGTCCCCTGCGAGGCAAGGTTAACGTAGCCGATCGCCCAATGCGAGGCGCGCACGTCCGGGAAGATGACACGGCCGCGGTAGTGCATCGCCTGATCGCCGCGCTGTTGCAGCTCGATCGTCATTTTGCAGAATTCCGCCCGCGTGAGGCTGCTGCCGGGGCGGAAAGTGCCGTTTCCGTCGCCCTGCACCACGCCCATCAGGCGAAGAACCTCGACGTCGCGCGCCGTGTCCGTATCCTTCACGTCGGAAAAGCCCGCCGCATGTACCGCCGGAACAAGCGTCAGCGCCATTGCAAGCGTCAGCAACGCCGCAAAAAATCTCTTTTTTATCATATGGAAACTCTCCTTTTCAATCCGCACGCAGGGCAACCACGGGCTGCAGCCCGGATGCCTTGATGGCGGGATACATGCCAAACAGAATACCCAGCGACACAGAGAACGCAAATGCCTCTATCGTGATCGTCGGCGAGGGATAGAGGGACATGCCCTCGAAGAGCAGCTTGCCCGCGATATGCGTGCCGCCGAACCCGATCAGAATGCCGATGATGCCGCCGATCCCGCAGATCATCGCCGCCTCAACGAGGAACTGGGTCACGATGGAGCTGCGCTCCGCGCCGATGGCGCGGCGGATGCCGATCTCACGCGTGCGCTCGGTGACGGTGACGAGCATGATGTTCATGATGCCGATACCGCCAACGAGCAGCGAAATGCCCGCAATGCCGCCGAGCACCACGGAAATCATTGTCAGCATGTTGTTGCTCTCATTTGCCCACTGCTGCTCGCTGTAGGCATAGCCGTAGCCGTTGTTGTTGCCCTCTGTCAGCGCATCGAGATACGCCTGCACCATGTTGATGACCTTGCCGACGGACTGGGAGTCCTTGACCTTGATCTGACACTCATTGAGCGTCGAGCCGCTGTTGGGCAGGAAACGCGACGCGGTGTAGGGCAGGACAAGCACATTGTCCATCGAGTAGCTGCTGCTTGCGTCTTTTTCCGCGTAGATGCCGACGACCTGAAACGGCACGCCGTCGATCATGAGGTTCTGCCCCAGCGGATCGGAATAGTCAAAAAACGTTTTGGCAACCCGCGCACCGAGAACGCAGACCTGATTGAAGTTCTCAATATCGAGACGGCACAGGTCCCGTCCACGCGCGATCGTGAAGCTGCTGCACATCGAATACTGCTCACTGGCGAGGGTGACGCGCGGCTGCTCCCGCCACTCCATCGTATCCGAGGTCTTGGCGCCGTATTTGACCGTACCGCCGCGATCCGCGCTTGGCGTAACGCCGAGGACAAGATCGCCGAGTCCCTGACAGTAGTCGTAAATTTTCTCAAAACCGCTCTCCCCGCTGTTGAGATAGAGCGAGGCGGTCACCTTGTTCGTGCCCTGCGCCTCAAATGCCTCCATCATCTTGCGGTTATAGCCGTCCACGGTCGCAACGATGGTCATGACCGAGGCGATGCCGATGATGATACCGAGCATCGTGAGGAACGAGCGACCCTTTTTGGCGAGGATGGACTTGACCGCCATCTTCACCGCCTGCGCAAATTTCATCTCGCTGTCACCCCCTCAGTACCAGTCCACGTCCTGCTTGTGGTTCTCCACGATCTTGCCGTCCGAGAGGCGCACGATGCGCCGCGCCGTGGCAGCAATGCCGTTGTCGTGCGTAATGAGCAGGATCGTGCTGCCCTCGCGGTTGAGCTGCTGCAAAAAGCCCAGTACCTCATGGCCCGTGCGCGAGTCCAGCGCGCCCGTCGGCTCGTCCGCCATGATGATCGGCGGTTTTGCCGCGATGGCGCGTGCGATGGCAACGCGTTGCTGCTGGCCGCCGGACATCTCACTGGGCAGGTGCTTGGCGCGTTCCGCCAGTCCCACGCGCTCCAGCGCGGAAAGCGCCATATCGCGCCGCTTTCCCGCACCTACGCCCTGATAGATCAGCGGAAGCTCCACATTCTCCACCGCATTGAGCGATGGGATCAGGTTATAGCCCTGAAAGATAAACCCGATCTGCTTGTTGCGGATGTGCGAGAGTTCCTTGTCGCTCAGCTCCGAAACGTCCTTGCCTGCGAGGATATAGTCCCCGTAAGTCGGAACATCGAGACAGCCGAGCACGTTCATCATCGTGGACTTGCCCGAGCCGGACTGTCCCGCAATGGCAACGAACTCACCGTAGTCGATCTCCAGGCTGACGCCGTTGAGCGCGCGCACCTCGCTCTCAAGCCCCTCGCCGTAGATCTTATATACATCTTTTAAAGTAATGAGCATCAGAACATCATCCCCATGCTGTCGTTCTGCACGACACCGGCGTAGACGACGGTTCCCTCCTCCACACCGGAGAGGATCTCGGTGTGGCGGTTGTCGGAGATACCCACCTCGACATACACGGGGCGGAACCCATTCGGGATCTGCATCATCGCCGTATCCAGCTCCACCGTGCTCTCCGTGGGGGAATCCTCCGCGACAAAGAGCACCTTGCAGTTCTGACCGTCCGCGGTCTGCGCGGATTTGACGCACTGGATCGGGACGAGCAGACAGTCGTCGCTCTGACTCGCGGTGAAGGAATAGTCGACATACGCATTGCTGCGCAGGCTTCCGTCTTCATTGTCCACAAGAATGGTGATTGGGAAGCGCGCCACGCCGTTTTCCGACTTTGCCGAAAGGCTGACGCTTTCCACCGTGCCGTACAGCACCGTCTCCCCCAGCTTCAGATCGACCGGCATGCCCGCCTTGACAAATTGGATATAATGCTCGTCGATCTGCGCCTCGATCTTCATCGTCGTCATGTCTGCAATGTTCACCGCGACCGTGCCGGCCTTGGCATTCTCACCCGTCTTGATGCCCACGGACAAAACCGTGCCGTCGATGGGTGCAACTGCGCTGAGGGACCGGAGATTCTTCTCTTCCTTTTCCAGCGACTTGCGCGAGTCTTCCAGCGACTTTTGGGCGTCGTCAACAGCCTTTTGCAGATCTCTGACCCTATCCTCGTGATCTTCAAGATCCTTTTCGATGCGGGCGATGCTGTCCCCCGTCGCGAGCTTCTGCCACTTGTTCGCCTCGATCCACGTCAGCTTGCCGTCCAGCGGCACCTTGAGCTCCGCGGTGCGCAGGTAGTCCAGCTTGCCCGGCGCATAGGGATAGACCAGTTCGCCGTCGACAAGAACAGTCGCCGTTGCGTCCATGTCCTTCGTCAGCGTACCGGGGTTCGACACCGTAACAACGATCTCGAACATACGCCCGCCCTCAGGCGTGATATAATCGACCTTGTGGATCTCGTCCACGCGTCCGGGCAACTGCGCCATTGTGACGGGAATATAAACCGTCGCGTCCTGTCCGACGGCAATTTTGCCGTCGTAGGCATAGCTGTAATAGAGTTTGAGCTTCATCGTAGTGTTGTCCGCAAGCGTGGCAAAGACCGTTTTTTCCGTGACCTCGTCGCCGACCTTGTAGCTGTCTTTTACGTCGATGAGGATGCCGTCGTACTCCGCCTTCACGTCACCTGCGACCCCTTTGTCAAGGTACTTTTTCAGATCACGTTCCCGGTCGGTCAGGATACGCTCCTGATCACGCACGCGCTGGCGCGCCGACAAAACGCTGTCCTCCAGTTCGCTGCTGTCTATCTCAAACAGCGGCGTACCCTTTGTTACAAAATCGCCCTCGGAAACGAACACCTCGCGCACCTTGCCCTCGGCCAGCAGCGTCACACTGTCGCTGTTTTTCGCCACAGCCGCGCCGCTGCCCTCCACCACACTGGTGATGGAGCCGCGGGAGACCATGTCGGTGAGCACCTCCGCCTCCGTGTTGTCGCTGCTGCGGTGGTTTTTCCAATAGTAGATCCCGCCGCCGGCCAGCGCCGCTAAAATGGCGATGATTATGATGCGCTTAATGATCTTTTTGCGGTTTTTCTTCTTTTTTTTCGGCGCGGGTGTTGTTTCGCTGAACGCGGGAGTACCCGCCGTTCCCTGCTCCGCCGCCTTGTTCTCCTGATCCAATACCTCAGCCATATATATCGCTCCTTCTATTCTTCCTCTGTTCTATGAAGGTTTCTTTCCCACAGTCCGCCCGGATGACCGGCCTTCATGCAATCGTCCGCTTTAGACGCGTCGCGTTGCAAAAAAGTTCCACCGTTACGAAAACTTTTTCGCAGGCGGCTCGCCCGCCATACGTAGCGTTCAGTATAACATATTCTCCATACGCTTGCAAGGCACACTTCTTTCAGAATTTCTTCTGTTTTTCTTAATTTTTTTTGAACCTCGGTGTCTTTCCGCCTTGCAAAGGCGGTACTTTTCCGTATAATATAAAAATTGAGTCAAATGGGACAGGAGGCGATACCGTGAATAGGCGCATGGTTGTGGGCATTCTCGCGCATGTGGATGCGGGCAAGACCACGCTGTCCGAGGCGCTGCTCTACGCAGCGGGCGCAAGACGCACGCTGGGACGCGTCGACCACGGGGACGCCTTTCTCGATACCGATGCGCTGGAGCGTGAGCGCGGCATCACCATCTACGGCAAGACCGCGCTCTTTTCCGCCGGCGGCGTGGATTTCACGCTCGTGGACACGCCGGGCCACGTAGACTTTGCCGCCGAGATGGAGCGCACGCTCCCCGTGCTCGACTGCGCTATTCTTGTCATCAGCGGCACGGACGGCGTGCAGAGCCACACGCGCATGCTGCTGCGGCTGCTTGAGCGCTATCGCGTGCCGGCTTTCGTGTTTGTCAACAAGCTTGACCTTGCAGGCGCCGACCGCGGAGCACTGCTCGCCCAGTTGTCCGCCGCACTGCCCGGCTGCGTGGACTTTGCCGCGGATGAGCGCGATGAGAACATTGCCATGAGCGATGAAGCCGCGCTGGAGCGGTATCTGGAAACGGGCACGCTGGACGACGCGGTCGTCACCGGCTTGATCCTCGCGCGAAAGGTCTTTCCGGTGTTCTTCGGTTCGGCGCTCAGGCTCGACGGTGTGGAACCGTTTTTGGACGCGCTGGCGCGCTATGCCCCCGCTGCGGCGGACACGGGCAGTTTCGGCGCGCGCGTGTTCAAAATCAGCCGCGACGCGCAGGGCACACGATTGACGTGGCTGCGCATCACGGGCGGCGTACTGCGCGCAAAAATGCCGCTTTCCTACGCGGTGGACGGCGAAACGGTGGAGGAAAAAGCAGATCAGCTGCGGCTCTACTCCGGTGAAAAGTTCCAAAGCGCGGGCGAGCTGGCTGCGGGCATGGTCGCCGCCGTGACCGGCCTCACCCGCACGCGCCCGGGACAGGCGTTAGGTGCGGCGCCAGAAGCGGAACCACCTTCGCTGGAGCCGGTGCTCACTTATCGTCTTGTCCTGCCGGAAGGCGTCGACGCACACGCGGCGCTGCCAAAGCTGCGGGAGCTTGAGGACGAGGACCCGATGCTCCGTCTTGTCTGGGATGAGCGGCTGCGGGAGCTGCATGTACGGCTCATGGGACCTGTGCAGCTGGAGATCCTGCAGCGCCTGATCCGGGAGCGCTTCGGCTGGGAGGCAGGCTTTGATGCGGGGCATATCCTCTACCGCGAGACCATTGCCGCGCCCGTGCTGGGCGTAGGGCATTTTGAGCCGCTGCGCCACTATGCCGAAGCGCAGCTTCTCATGGAGCCGGGCGCGCGCGGCAGCGGCGTCCGCTTTGCCTCTGCGGTGGCGACGGACGACCTTGCGCTCAATTGGCAGCGTCTCATTGCCGCGCACGTTTTTGAACGCGAACACCCCGGCGTGCTGACCGGCTCGCCACTGACAGATGTGAAGCTCACACTCGTCGCCGGGCGCGCGCACCTCAAGCACACCGAGGGCGGCGACTTCCGGCAAGCGACATACCGGGCGATCCGTCAGGGCTTGATGCACGCGGAAAACATACTGCTGGAACCGTACTACGATTTCCGCCTGGAGCTTCCGCCC
Source organism: Oscillospiraceae bacterium (assembly GCA_902783035.1). Taxonomy (GTDB): domain Bacteria; phylum Bacillota; class Clostridia; order Oscillospirales; family Oscillospiraceae; genus Hominicoprocola. The sequence goes on along the minus strand of CACZPK010000061.1, from coordinate 4,705 downwards.
GCCTGCGTTGGGCGCGCCATCAGCGACATACAGGCAATGGGCGGCACAACGGACGCACCGGAAACGGAGGGTGAACTCACCCTGCTTACGGGCTTTGTCCCCGTGGCGGGTCTGCGGGATTACGCCCGCACGCTTGCTGCCTACACACGCGGCGCGGGGCGGCTTTCCTGTACCCTGCGCGGTTATGAGCCCTGTGCCGATCAGGACGCTGTTGTGGCGGAGTTGGGCTACGACGCGGAGCGGGATACGGAAAACCCGTCCTCTTCCGTCTTTTGCGACCACGGCGGCAGCACCACCGTACCGTGGGATGAGGCGCCCGCGCGGATGCATTGCGACAGCGGCCTGCGCTCCGATGCGCCTGACGGCGGCGAGGCTGCACCGGCGCAACGGCGCAGGGACAGCAGCTCCCATGCGGACGACGCGGAATTGCAATCCATCTTTGAGCGCACTTACGGCAAGGTGGAGCGCAAAGCCTTTGAGCCGGCCAAACCGCCCGCGCGCAAACCGCTCGACGCGGAAAAGTATCATGTGGATCTGCAACTCGGCGGCACGGAATACCTGCTGGTGGACGGCTACAACGTAATCTTCGCGTGGGACGAGCTGAACCGCCTTGCCCGCGTCGACATTGCCGCGGCGCGCGCCGCGCTGACAAGCGTTCTGTCGAACTATCAGGGCTTTCGCAAATGCGTCGTCATTCTTGTGTTCGACGCCTACAAGGTCAAGGGAAATCCCGGCTCGGTGGAAACCGTGGACGGCGTAAAGGTTGTCTACACCAAGGAGGCGCAAACCGCCGACGCTTACATTGAGCGTGCGACCTATGAGCTGCGCAGGGAGCGGCGCGTACGCGTCGCCACCAGCGACAATCTGGAGCAAGTCATCATTCTCGGCCACGGTGCGACACGTATTTCCGCCGCCGCGTTCCATGCCGAGGTAGAGGCGGCGGGCGCCGAGATTGCCGCACTGGTGGAGCACTATAACGAGCGCAACCACCGCGACAACAAGCTGGGCAATATTGCAACGGTCAGGGAGTGAGGCAGCCGCCCCGCTCCCTTTCCCTTTGCGTTCACAAAAAGTTTGCTTGTATTTCCCGCGCACACTTATATAATAGGAAATTGTATTGTTATATTGATAAAGGAGGTTCCCATGCTCAGGAAACTTGCGTCCTGCGTGCGCGAATATAAAGCGCCCGTGCTGCTGACGCTGCTGTTCATCACGGGCGAGGCGGTCATCGAAGCGGCGATTCCGTTTCTCACGGCGCGTCTCGTCAATGAAATCAAGTCAGGCGTCGACATGCAGGAAGTATTGCGTATCGGCGCGGTGCTGGTGGCGCTGGCACTCTCGTCCCTCGCCTGCGGCGGTCTGGCCGGTTTCACCTCAGCGCGGGCGGCGACAGGCTTTGCCAAAAATGTCCGCCACGATCTGTTCCACAAGGTGCAGGAGTTCTCGTTTGAGAACATCGACCGTTTCTCGTCGTCATCCCTCGTCACGCGTATGACCACCGACGTCAACAACGTGCAGATGGCCTTCATGATGCTCATTCGCATCGCCGTCCGCTCGCCGCTGATGCTGGTCTTTTCCATCATCATGGCGTATGTCATGGGTGGCGCGCTGGCGACCAGTTTTGTCGTCATCATCCCCGTGCTGGTGCTCGGTCTGCTGCTGGTGGCGCGCAAGGCAATGCCCGCGTTCCGCGCGGTCTTCAAAAAGTACGACCGCCTGAACGAATCCGTGGAGGAAAACGTGCGCGCGATGCGCGTCGTAAAGGGTTTTGCGCGCGAGGAATATGAAAAGGAAAAGTTCGGCGCTGCGTCCGACGACATCCGAAACGACTTCACCCGCGCCGAGCGCATCGTTGCGCTCAACATGCCGCTCATGCAGCTTTGCATCTACGGCAACATGGTGTTCGTGCTGCTGGTCGGCTCGCGCATCGTCATCACGTCCCACGGCTCGATCATCGAGGTCGGGCAAATCTCTGCCATGCTGACCTACGGCATGCAAATTCTCATGTCCCTGATGATGCTCTCGATGATCTACGTCATGCTCACCATGTCCACCGAGAGCGCCAAGCGCATTGCCGCGGTGCTGGACGAAACGCCCGCGCTGCGCGACCCCGCCGATCCTGTCACCACGGTCGCGGACGGTTCGATCGACTTTGATCAGGTCAGTTTCAAATACTCTGCCGCCGCGGAAAAAGACGCGCTCAGCGGCGTCGACCTGCATATCCGCTCCGGCATGACGGTCGGCATCCTCGGCGGCACGGGCGTCGGCAAATCGACGCTGGTGCAGCTCATCCCCCGACTTTACGACGCAACGTCCGGCACGGTGCGCGTCGGCGGCGTCGACGTGCGGAACTACAGCCGCGAAACGCTGCGCGACGCGGTGGCAATGGTGCTGCAAAAGAACGAGCTGTTCTCCGGCACGATCGCGGAGAATCTGCGTTGGGGCAACCCGCGCGCCACGGATGCCGAGCTGGCCGAGGCGTGCCGTCTTGCGCAGGCGGACGGCTTCATCCGCGCATTCCACGCCGGATATGACACGAAGATCGAACAGGGCGGCACGAACGTCTCCGGCGGGCAAAAGCAGCGTTTGTGCATCGCCCGTGCACTGCTCAAAAAGCCGAAGATCCTCATTCTCGACGATTCCACCAGCGCAGTGGACACCCGTACGGACGCGCTGATCCGTCAGGGTTTGCGCGAATACATTCCCGAAACGACCAAGCTCATCATCGCCCAGCGCGTTGCCTCGGTGCAGGATGCCGACCTCATCCTGGTGATGGACAGCGGGCGCATTGCCGCCTCCGGTACGCACGAAGAACTGCTGGCGTCCTGCGACATCTACCGTGAGACCTTTGAGCAGCAAACGCAAAGCACGGCGGGCGAACCGGAAACGAAGGGAGGCGACGAAGATGCCCAGAGGTAATCCCAATGTCCGGGCGGATATGCCGCTGAACAAGCGCGGCCGTCCCAAATTCAGCTTCGCCGCCGTCAAGCGCACGATCGGCCTGATCATGGAGTTCTACCCAGTTCTCTTCCCCGCCGTATGCGTGCTGACGATTTTCTCCTCTGCGGTCAGCGCCATTCCGTCCATTTTCACGCAAAAAGTCATCTCCATCATCGGGGACTGGACGCAAAGCGGCGACTGGGCAACGGCAAAGGCCCTGATCGTCGCGCAGATCACGCCGCTGGTCGTGCTGTATGTGCTCTCGCTCATCGCGGTGGTGCTGCAAACGCAGCTCAGCGCGATCCTGACGCAGGGCTTTCTTGCCAAGCTGCGCCGCCGCCTGTTTGACAAGATGCAGGATCTTCCCATCCGCTACTTTGACACGCACAAGCACGGCGACATCATGAGCCACTACACCAATGACGTCGACACCCTGCGCGAGCTTGTGTCGCAGTCGATCCCGGCGGTGCTGCGCTCCGGCGCGATCGTGATCGTGGTATTCGGCATCATGCTGTGGTACAGCCTGCCGCTGACGCTCATGATCCTCATCGGCGTCGCGGCGATGATGCTCGTGTCCGGCAAGCTCGGCGGCGGAAGCGCACGATTCTTTATTGAGCAGCAGAAGTCCGTCGCCGCCGCTGAGGGTTTCATTCAGGAAATGATGGCAGGCCAGAAGGTCGTCAAGGTCTTCAATCACGAACCTGCCGCCGCTGCGGAATTTGACCGTCTCAACGAATCCCTGTGTGAGAACGCGCGTCGGGCGCACGCCTATGCCAACACCCTCGGCCCCATCATCATGAACATCGGCAACATTCTCTATGTGCTTGTGGCGGTGCTGGGCGGATCGTACCTGCTTGCGGGACTGCCAAACCCAAGCATCTCCGGCATGGCGCTGGACATCTCCATTCTCGTCGCGTTCCTGAACATGACCAAGCAGTTCACCGGCAACCTCAACCAGCTCACGCAGCAGGTCAACGCCGTGGTCATGGGCATGGCGGGTGCGCAGCGCGTGTTTGAACTGATGGACGAGCCGCCCGAGGCGGACAACGGCTACGTCACGCTGGTCAATGCCGCCGTCGCTCCCGACGGCAGCATCTCCGAGAGTGAACGGCACACCGGACATTGGGCGTGGAAGCACCCCCACGGAGACGGTACGCTGACTTACACCCCGCTTCAGGGTGACGTACGCCTGGTGGACGTGGACTTCTCGTACACGGAGGGTAAGCAGGTGCTCACCGGCGTAAATGTCTTTGCCGAGCCGGGACAGAAGGTCGCTTTTGTCGGCGCAACGGGCGCCGGCAAGACGACGATCACCAATCTCATCAACCGCTTTTACGACCTCGACGACGGCAAGATCCGCTATGACGGCATCAACGTCAACAAGATCAAAAAGAAGGATCTGCGCCGCTCGCTGGGACTCGTTCTTCAGGAGACAAACCTTTTCACCGGCTCGGTCATGGACAACATCCGTTACGGCAAGCTGGACGCCACGGACGAGGAGTGCCGCGCGGCGGCACGGCTCGCGGGCGCAGACGACTTCATCACGCGTCTGCCGCAGGGTTACGACACGCCACTGACCGGCAATGGCTCCAACCTCTCGCAGGGACAGCGCCAGCTCATCGCCATTGCGCGCGCCGCGGTCGCCGACCCACCCGTGCTCATCCTCGACGAGGCGACATCGTCGATCGACACGCGCACCGAGACGCTCGTGCAGCGCGGCATGGACGCGCTCATGGCCGACCGGACGAGCTTCGTGATCGCCCAC
>CACZPK010000060.1 GCA_902783035.1 Oscillospiraceae bacterium | reverse complement strand
TCCGTTGCTTTCGCGGAATAGCTATTGTATAATCGAGACAGTACAAACCGAAAATCGTTCTTGCGGAGGGTCATGATGAACAAAAAGTTTGAAAATCTTGGGTTCTATCCTGCTGACATCCTGCTGCCGAAGCATGCGGACATGGAAAAATGGGCGGTGGTCGCCTGCGACCAGTTCACCTCCGAGCCGGAGTATTGGGAGCGCGTGGAAAAAAACGTCGGCGATGCGCCGTCTACGCTGCGTCTCATCCTGCCCGAGGCTGAACTGAAAGCGCCCGATGTGGAGCAGCGCATCGGCAAGATCAACGCCTCGATGGACGAGTACCTCGGGACAGACGTCTTCCAGACGCTCAAGGATTCGCTCATCTATGTGGAGCGCTGCCAGTCCGACGGCAGAATCCGCCACGGCATCATCGGCATGGTCGATCTCGATGCCTACGATTTTACACCCGGTTCCGGCGCGCTGATCCGCGCCACCGAGGGCACGGTGCTTGAGCGTATTCCGCCGCGCGCGAAGGTGCGCCGCAACGCCGCCATCGAGCTGCCGCATGTTATGCTCCTGATCGACGACCCGGACAAGACCGTGATCGAGCCGCTGACCGCGCAGACGACCGGCATGGAAAAGCTCTACGACTTCGAACTGATGGAGGGCGGCGGGCACATCAAGGGCTTCAAGCTTTCCGATGCTCAGCTTGATGCGGTTGCCGATGCGCTCACGGGGCTGTGCTCCGACGCGGCGATGCAGAAGAAGTACGGTGTTTCCGGCGTTGCGCCGCTGCTGTTTGCCGTCGGCGACGGCAACCATTCCCTTGCCACGGCGAAGGCCTGCTGGGAAGAGCAGCGCGGCAAGAACCCGCTGGCGCGCTATGCGTTGGTCGAGGTTGTCAACAATCATGACGACGCGCTGCAGTTTGAGCCGATCCACCGCGTGGTCTTCGGCGTGGACGCTGCGGACTTCTTTCCGGAGTTCAAGAAGTTCTATCCCAACGCACATGAGGGTAAGGGCGAAGGACACGTGATCGAGGTTGCCAGCGAGGGCTTCAATGGCTTCATTACCGTGCCCGACCCGAAGGTGCAGCTCGCCGTTGGCACGCTGCAGGCGTTTATCGACGAGTATCTGAAAAAGCACGGCGGCGAGGTGGACTATATCCACGGCGACGACGTGACCCGTGAGCTGGGCAGGAAGCCCGGCAATATCGGTCTGCTGCTGCCCGCGATGGGAAAGGAACAGCTTTTCAAGACCGTTATGGCGGACGGCGTGCTCCCGCGCAAGACGTTCTCGATGGGACACGCGCAGGATAAGCGCTATTATATTGAGGCGCGCAAGATCCGATGAAACGCGTCACGCTGCCTGCCTACGCCAAGCTCAACCTGACGCTGGACATTCTGCGAAAGCGTGAGGATGGCTATCATGACATGCAGATGATCATGCAGAGCGTTGAACTGCATGACGATGTGACCGTAGCAATGACGGAAAGCGGGGAGGTCGTCTGTCACTGCGGTGATATTCCGGGCGACGAGAGCAACCTCGCCGTTAAGGCGGCGCGCGCCTTTTTTGACGCCACAGGCATTGTGCCCGGCGGGCTTGTCATCGACATCGAAAAGCGTATCCCCGCGCAGGCGGGCATGGCGGGCGGCAGCTCCGACGCGGCGGCAACGCTGCGGGCGCTGCGCAAACTGCTGCGTCCCGATATGCTCGGAGAGGAACTTGAACACATCGGCGCGCGCGTCGGCAGCGACGTACCGTACTGTTTGCGCGGCGGTACCGCGCTGGCGGAAGGACGGGGCGAACGGCTGACGTCCCTGCGCCCTGCGCCGCCGTTCCATGTGCTGCTGTGCAAGCCGGAATTCGATATTCCGACGCCGGCGCTTTTCGCCCGTGTTCGGGTATCGGAGCTGTGGGGACGCCCCGACACGGCCGGGATGCTGGCGGCGATCCACCGCGGCGACGCCGACGGGGTTGCCGCGCGGATCAAAAATGTATTTGAGTCGGTGCTGCCGCCGGAGTTTGCCGGTGTGTTTGACATCAAGGCGCGGATGCGGCAGCTGGGTGCGGAGGCGGTTGCAATGACCGGCTCGGGACCGACCGTGTTCGGATTGTTCCGCGATTATGCACTGGTGCGTGACGCTTATATCATCCTCGCCGAAGAGCATGAGCGGACTTATTTGACACAGTTTGTATGAAAACCCGCAATGCCGTCCATACTGGGAGAAAATCTCAGTATGGACGGTGTTTTTATGCGAAAATGGGAAGTATCCCTGCTGGTCGGCGTGATTATGACGGTCCTTTGGTGCGCGGCGCCGCCGCATTTGACGATGCAGTGGTGGACGACGGCGTTCTCGCCGCTGTGTGACGGCATCCTCGGCGTTGAGGATGCCGGAGAAGGGATCGTGCTGCGCTCCAAATTTTGGGAGCTGCTGACAGAATATGCTTTTTGAACGTGATTTGCATTGCGGCAAACGGCGGGCTGTGGTAAGATAAGCGGAGAAAATGACAATGGGGGTGGGGCTATGCTGCGGGTTCTGATGGGGCGCGCACGCACGGGAAAATCCGAGCGTGTGCTTTATGAAATTGCCCGCGAAGGGCGCGACCATCCGGAACGCAGACAGATTCTGCTGGTTCCGGAGCATGCCTCCCATGTTGCCGAGGTTGACCTCTGCCGTGTCTGCGGCGACACGGCGAGCCGCCACGCCGAGGCATTGACATTCAAACTGCTGGCCTCGCGCGTGCTGTCCATTACGGGAGGAAGCGCGGATGTGACGCTGGACGCCGGCGGCAAGCTGCTGACGCTTCAACGCACCCTGCAGGAGCTTGCACCGACACTCAGGGTCTATGCCCGGCCCTCCCGCCGCAGCGCATTTCTGCAGAGCCTGCTGGACGTGGTGGAGGAGTTGATTGCCTATGCGGTCCCGCCGGAGACGCTGGCGGCAACCGTGGCAGACATTCCGGGCGAGAGCGGGGACAAACTGCGCGATGTCGCGCTGATTTACGGCGGATACCTTGCCGGACTGACGAAGGATGGGCGCGACGCGCGCGACCGCCTTGAAAAGCTGGAGGAAAACCTGGAAGCGTCGGGGTACATAGACGGAAAGGACGTCTTTCTGGACGGTTTTTCCTACTTTACGGGGCGTGAAATGCGCGTACTGCGCATAATCCTGCGTCGTGCGCGCCGCGTGACGGTGACGCTGCTGGGCGATGAGAGCGACCGCGAGCTGTTCCGCGAGAGCTTGCGCGTGCGCGACCAGCTGATCGACGAGGCGCGGCGTGCCGGTGTCCGCTGCGAGGTGGACACGCTGCGCACCGGCGCCGTCTCAAGCGCCCTTGACCATGTCGAACGGCACTTTTTCGGTGACCGTATACCATGGCAGGGGGAGGACGGTGCCATCCGGCTGCTGGAATCGCCGGATGCCTGTGCCGAGGTGGAGCGCACGGCGGCGGAGATTCTGCGCCTTGTTCGTGAAGAGGGGTTACGTTACCGTGACATCACCGTGACGGCACGCAGCCTCTCCGGCTATGAGATGACGGTGGAGACCGTGTTCCGGCGCTATGGCATCCCCCTCTACAGTGCCCGCCGCAGTGATATTTTGCAGCAGCCGCTCAGCGCGCTGCTGCTCAGCGCGCTGGACGCCGCAACGGGGGGATTCGAGTATGAAGATGTGTTTCGCTGCTTGAAAACGGGGCTGGCAGGGCTGGATGCCGCGGCGTGTGACATTCTTGAAAACTATGCGCTCACATGGGACATACGCGGCAATATGTGGGTGCGCGATGTGGCATGGACAGCGCATCCGGACGGCTATGGCGCACCTTGGGACGAGTCGGCGGCAGCGCGGATGCAGACGATAAACGATCTGCGCGCACGGGTGCAAAAGCCGTTTGCCCACCTGTATGAGGGGCTGCGGGAAGCGGGCGCAAGGGAAAAGGTCACGGCGCTCTATGCGTTTTGCACGGAAATTGCGTTGCCCGAGGCGTTGGAGGCGCTGACAAAGCGGTTGTTTGAGGGCGGGGATATCCAACGCGCGGAGGAAACGGCGCAGCTTTGGGAGATTCTTTGCAGCGTAATGGATCAGTTTGTTGCCATCCTTGGTGACGCACCCATCGACGGCGGTGAGTTTGCGCAGCTGTTTCGCCTGATCCTCACACAGTACAGCGTCGGTACCATTCCGGCGGCGCTCGACCGTGTCAGCCTTTCCGAGATGACACGAAACGACCGGCATACCGTCCGCGCGCTGTTCATTCTCGGCGCGAACGACGGTGTGCTGCCCGCAGTGGACGGCGGGGGCGGTGTGCTGCGTGAGGAGGAGCGGCGTGCGTTGGAGGAAAGGGACATCCGGCTTGCGCCTTACGGTATGGCGGTGTTCCATCTGGAACTGCAAAACCTCTATGCCGCTTTGGCACAGCCGACCGAAAAGCTGTATGTTTCTTATCCCGTTTCCGACGCAGCGGGCGCAGAACTGCGGGCGTCGTTTGCCGTCGGGCGGATAAAAACGCTTTGCCCGGGCGTTAATGTCGAGAAAGAAGATGCTGACAAGGCATATCGCTTGTCGGCAATAAAGCCAGCACTCGCCTGTGCGGGAGAGCATATCGGCGGCGCGGTCTGGCGCTGGTTCGAGGAGCAGGAGGCGTACCGAGGGGCGCTGGACGCCATGCGCGCGGCGAGGGATTATACGCGCGGCAGGCTGTCGCCTGAGGCGGTGCATGCACTCTACGGACGGAGCATTACGCTGTCCGCCTCGCGCATGGATAAGGCACGCTCATGCCATTTTGCCTACTTCATGCAGTATGGACTGCGGGCAAAGGAACGCGCGGCGGCGGGGTTCGACGCGCCACAGATGGGTACCTTTGTCCACGATGTGATGGAACACACGCTGCGGGCGGCAAAGGAAACGGGCGGACTGAAAAACCTTTCCGCCGACGCGCTGCACAAGCTGACGCGCCGCGCCGTGGACGATTATATCGCACGGGAGCTGCCTGACCTCGCGGAGAAAACCGCACGGTTTCGTTACCTGTTCCGGCGGTTGTGCGAATCGACATACCGCATCATGGACGAGGTGGCGGAGGAACTCCGGGATTCGGATTTTGAACCGATGGCGTTTGAACTCTCCTTTGGAACTGGCGGACAGCTGCCCGCCATAACGCTGCGTGAGGAGGGACGCGAGGTGCGCGTCGTCGGTCAGGTCGACCGCGTGGATGGCTGGATCTCCGGCGGCAAGCTGTACCTGCGTGTGATGGATTACAAAACCGGTAAAAAAAGCTTTGACCTTGCCGAACTGCGCTACGGCCTCGGCGTGCAGATGCTGCTATATCTTTTCGCGCTTCAACACGAAGGACGGGAACTTCTGGGCGGGCATGAGATCGTGCCCGCGGGCGTGCTCTATACCCCGGCGCGCGATGAGATCCTGCGCCTGCCGCGGGACACGGACGAGCAAACGCTGCGCCGTGAGGCGCGCAAGGCGCTGCGCCGCAGCGGCATGGTCTTGTGCGATGCGGAAGTGTTGCGGGCGATGGAGCACAGCGCGCTGGAGGAGCCACAGCGCCTGCCCATCTCCGTCAAGACCGATAAGGACGGCAATCGGACGATCTCCGGAAGCCTTGCTACGGCGGAGCAGCTGGGAAAGCTCTCGCGCTATGTGGATAAGCTGCTGCGGGACATCGGACGTGAGGCGGAGCGCGGCAACATCGACGCAGACCCGTTTGCGCGCACGCCGCGGGATACCGCCTGCGCTTACTGCCCTTATGCCACGGCATGCTGCTTTGAACCGGGACGTGGCAGCGACCGCTATGAGTACATCGCCGGGACGGACACGGATGCGTTCTGGAATGCCGTGGATGCGGCACTGGAAGAAAAGGAGGATGCGCGCGATGGCTGACGTACTGACGACCGAACAGCGCGCTGCGGTGGAAAACCGCGGGCGCGGGCTGCTGGTTTCGGCGGCGGCCGGTTCCGGCAAAACGCGTGTGCTGGTGGAGCGCCTGTTCTCCTATGTGGAGCGCGAGGGCGCGAATCTGGACGATTTTCTGATCATTACATATACCCGTGCAGCGGCGGGCGAGCTGCGCGGCAAGATCGCATCCGCGCTTTCGGAGCGGCTGCAAAGCGACCCGGGCAACACGCACCTGCAGCGCCAGCTCCTGCGCGTTTACCGTGCGGATATCAAGACGGTGGACGCCTTTTGCACGACGCTGCTGCGGGAGAATTGCCATCTGCTCGGCGAGGATGGGAATGGGAACACATTGCGCCCGGATTTCCGCGTGCTCGATGAGCAGGACGCCCAGGCACTGCGTGAGCGCGTTCTGGCGCGCACGCTGGACCGTTTCTATGAAGAATGCGAACCCGGCGACGGCGGCACGCTGCTGGCGGATACGCTCGGCGCCGGGCGCGACGACCGCGCGCTGGCGGCACTGGTGATGGAACTACACGGCAAGGTGCTTTCACAGCCTTATCCGGAGGCGTGGCTCGCGGAGCAGGAACAACGCTGGGCGGATATGCCGGAGCGCATCGACGCGACTCCTTACGGCACGCTGCTGCTGGATGCGCTGCACACGAAGGCACTGCACTGGGCTGCCCTCTTTGAACAGGGAGCGGCGGAGATGGACGGGGATGAAAAGCTGTCGAACAGCTATGCGCCCTGTTTCCGTTCCGTCGCCGGGAAACTGCGCGCTTTCGCAAAGGCGGCAGAGCGCGGCTGGGACGACGCGCGCGCGTCGCTGGTGGACTTTCCGCGCCTGACCGCCGTGCGCAAGCTGGCGGATGAGATGCTCAAGAACCGGATGAAATGCCTTTGGGACAACGGCAAGGCAAGCGTCGGAAAATTCGGCAAGTGGTTCACCGCGTCCGCGGCGGAGGCGGCGGACGATCTGCGTACCATGGCGGGCGCAATGGTCGCGCTGCTGCGCCTGACGGGTAATTTTCTGCGCGCATATCAGGCGGAGAAGAGACGGCGGAATGCCGCGGACTTCTCCGATCAGGAGCATGAGGCGATCCGGCTTCTGGTGGGAACAGACGGCGCGCCCACGGAGCTGGCGCGTACCGTGGCGGAGCGCTACCGTGAGATCATGGTGGACGAGTACCAAGACACAAACGAGGTGCAGAACCGCATTTTTGAGGCGGTTTCCCGCGATGGGACGAATCTGTTTACGGTCGGCGACGTCAAGCAGAGCATCTACCGTTTTCGCCTGGCGGACCCGACCATCTTTCTGAACCACTACAATACTTACCCGCCCGCTGCCGAAGCGGAGGAGGGAGCGCGCGCGAAACTCATTCTCTCGCGCAACTTCCGCTCGCGCCGGGAGGTGCTGGACGCGACAAATTTCGTATTTTCCAATATCCTGTCCGAAGAGATGGGCGAACTGGATTATGGCGCGGACGAGGCGCTGTATGTCGGTGCGGACTATCCGGAAAACCCGGATTGCCGGACGGAATTCCACCTGCTCGACCCCGGCAGGGCGGACAACGGCGAGCGGCTGCGCGCCGAAGACGCGGAGGCGGCGTTTGTTGCGCGTACCGTCCGTGAACTGCTGGACAGCGGCTTTTCCGTTACCGACGCGCATACGCGTGCGCCGCGTCCCGTGCGGGAAGAGGACATCGTCATTCTTATGCGCTCACCGCGCGCACGGCTGGGGACGTTCCGCGCTGCGCTGGAGGCGCGGGGGATCGCCGTATCCGCCGAAGAGGGCGGCGACTGGCTGGAGAGCATGGAGGCGGCGGTGGTCTTTGCGCTGCTGGAGGTCGTCGATAACCCGCGGCAGGACGTTCCGCTGATCGCTGTGCTGCGTTCGCCCCTGTTCGGCTTTTCTGCCGACCGCCTTGCCCTGCTGCGCGCACAGACGAAAGAGGGCGACTTCTACGACGCACTGTGTGCAGATGACGGCGCGGACACGGCGCATTTCCTTCAGACGCTTGCATCGCTGCGGGAGGCGGCACAGGTGATGGATGTCTGCCGCCTCCTGGCGTATCTCTACGATGTCTGCAACGTGTACGGCATTTTCGGCGCGATGCCCGGCGGAAGGGAGCGTGAGGAAAACCTGCGCGCGCTTGCCGCGCTGGCAGAGCGCTTTGAGAGCGCAGGGTTCCGCGGACTGTTTGCCTTCGTTGCCCATGTGCGCGACCTGAAACAAAGCGGCGGACTGGATGCGCCCCGCGCCGCGCAGAGCGCGGGCGGCGTGCGCATTATGAGTATTCACAGATCCAAGGGCCTGGAATTTCCCATTGTCATTCTGGCCGATCTGGCAAAGAAGTTCAACAACATGGACTTTACGGGGCCGGTGCTGGTTCACGCCAAATACGGACTCGGACCCGAATGTGTGGACATGTCACGGCGTATCCGCTATCCGACCGTTGCGCGACAGGCGGTGGAGCGCACGCTCCGGCGTGAGACGAAGGCGGAAGAGCTGCGGCTTTTGTACGTTGCCATGACCCGCGCGAAGGAAAAGCTGATTCTGGTACATACGCAGGCAAACGCAGCCAAACGCGTCGAAGACCTGCTTGCGACGGCGTCCTGTCCTGCGCTTCCGGAAACGGTGGACGAGGGCAGATGCCTTGGCGATTGGGTGATGCTGCCGCTGCTGTGCCGCCCGGAAGCGGAACCGCTGCGCGCACTGGCGGGCTTTGACGCGCCGCAGCTCGTTGCGACGGATGATGCACCGTGGATCGTTGCGGTGCACGATCCTGTAAATGAGGCGGCGGAACAGCCGGAGGCGCCGGAAAAAGACGGGACGGAGACGTTCCGCGCGGATCTGACGCCCGATACATCGGCGCTTGTGTGGCAATACCCGTACGCTGCCTCCACGGATCTGAGCGCCAAGCTGACGGCGACGCAGCTTAAGGGACGCGCGGCAGACGCCGAGATCCGGGAAAATGCCGGCGGGGAGACGCCAAAACTGCCTCCGCGCCTGCGGAGCCTTGCCCGTCCCCGCTTTCTCACAGGGGAAATGCCGCTCGTGGGATCGGAGCGCGGCACGGCGATCCACCTTGTGATGGAGCACCTCGATTTTAACGGCACTGCGACGGCGGAAGGCGTGCGCGCGCAGATCGACGCACTGCGGGAACGCCGGCTCCTGACGCCGGAACAGGCGGACGCCGCCGATGCGGATGCGATCGCGCGTTTCCTGCAAAGCGACGTCGCTGCGCGGATACGGGCGGGACAGAACGTGGAACGGGAGTACCGCTTTTCGCTGCTTGCTGCTGCGCGGGACTATGACCCGGGAGCGGCGGAGGACGACCGGGTGCTGCTGCAGGGTGTGGTGGACTGCTTTTTTGAGGAGTCGGACGGCATCGTCGTTTTGGATTTCAAGACCGACCGGATCACAAACGAACAGACAGCCGCGCGCGCGGCGCTGTACCGTGCGCAGCTTGCAACCTATGCCACGGCGCTGGAGCGGATCATGGGAATACCGGTCAAGGAACGGCTGCTGTACTTTTTTGCGACGAATACATGCGTGAGCGCTTGACATTTGCCGCGTACCTCTATATAATTGCGGCGCTTTTCGCGTTCATGGACGGCCCCGACGGGCAGGCACGCAGCCGTATACGGCGGATCGCGGCCATTTGGCGGAAGGAGGCGGCATGGCTCTCTATGTAATCGGCGACCTACACCTGTCGCTTTCCGGTGAAAAGCCGATGGACGTGTTCGGCGAAAGATGGGCAAACCACGTTGCACGCACACGCGATGCGTTTTCCGCGCTGCGCAGCGACGATGTGATCGTGCTGGCGGGGGACACCTCCTGGGGGATGTCGCTTGAGGGGGCACTGCCGGACTTTGCGTTCCTCAACGCGCTGCCGGGGAAAAAGCTGCTGCTCAAAGGGAACCACGACTACTGGTGGGGCACGGCGTCAAAGATGAAGGCGTTCTTTGCCGCGCATGATTTTACGACATTCGACGTGCTGCACAACAATTGCTTTTTCTACGGCGACTATGCCCTGTGCGGCACACGAGGCTGGTTTTATGAGGAAGACGCGGCGGGTACGCACACCGGCAAGATGCTCGCGCGCGAGGCACTGCGGCTCGAAACCTCATTCAAAGCGGCGGAGGGACGGCGGATTCTGTGCTTTTTGCACTATCCGCCCATCTATCATGGTTATCAGTGTCCGGAACTGCTGGAACTGATCGACCGCTACCACGCCGAGCGCTGCTATTATGGGCATCTGCACGGCGTGACGCACAAGCGCGCCTTTGAGGGGAAGCGCAGTTTTACCGAATACGCCCTCATTTCCGCGGACTATTTGGGTTTCATACCGAAAAAAATCTGCGACTAAATGAAAATAAGGGTAGATATTTCCAAAATTCTATGTTAAAATACGACTTTGCAATGAGCATTTTCATTTGTTCAAACGGAGGAAAAAGGAATCATGACAGTCAAAAACGTTGAAAAGCTGGAGAAGAGCAGAGTTGCCCTTGAGGTTGCGGTCGACGCTGAGGAGTTTGAAGCGGCGGTCGCAAAGGCGTATATCAAGGTTCGCAACAAGATCAGCGTCCCCGGCTTCCGCCGCGGCAAAGCGCCCCGCAAGATGATTGAGAAGCTGTACGGTGCCGATGTGTTTTATGCCGACGCCGCAGACGAGGCGTTCCCCGAGGCATATGCAAAAGCGATCGAGAGCGAAAAGCTCGACACCATCGGCTATCCTGAGGTTGAGCTGGTGGGTGATGTGACGAAGGACGGTTTCACGTTCAAGGCGACCGTCGCCGTCTATCCCGAGGTCAAGCTCGGCCAGTACAAGGGTGTCAGCGCGCCGAAGGAGGAGGTCAAGGTGACCGCCGACGACGTCAAAGAGCGCCTGAACGAGATGGCAGAGCGCAACGCGCGCCTCGTTTCCGTGGACCGCAAGGCCAAGAAGGGCGACACCGCGGTGATCGACTTTGAGGGCTTCTTGGACGGCAAGCCGTTCAGCGGCGGCAAGGGTGAGAACCACGAGCTGGTGCTCGGCTCCGGCAGCTTTGTCCCCGGCTTTGAGGATCAGGTCATCGGCATGAAGGCGGGCGAGGAGAAGGATATCGACATCACCTTCCCGGAGGATTACCACAAGGATCTCGCCGGCAAGGCGGTCGTGTTCCACGTCAAGTGCAACGAGGTCAAGTTCAAGGAACTGCCTGAGCTGGATGATGAGTTTGCCAAGGATGTGTCCGAGTTCGACAGCATTCAGGAGCTGAAGAGCGACATCAAGAAGAAGATCGAGGAAGAGCGCCAGAAGGCGGTTGACGTCGCCTATGAGAACGCCCTGATCGAGAAGGTCGCCGGCACCATCGAGGCAGAGCTTCCTGAGATCCTGATCGAGCAGCAGTGCAAGCGTTTCCTGGAGGAGTTCAAGTCCCGCATCATGGCGCAGGGCATCCCCTACGATCAGTATGTGAAGATGACCGGCATGGACGAGAAGAAGTTCATGGAGGACGGTCGCGAGCCTGCCATCCGTCAGGTTAAGATGGATCTGGCCATTGCGCAGATCATCGAGCAGGAGAAGCTGGAAGCCACCGAAGAGGAGATTGAGGCGGAGTACAAGAAACTCTCCGGCTACTATGGCATGGACGTCGAGATGGTCAAGAAGTATCTCGGCGAGAACGAGGTGCGCACGCAGGTGCTCAACACCAAGGCAATCGCTGTGGTGGTGGACAACGCCAAGCCTGAAAAGGTGAGCGCAAAGAAGGCGGAGAAGGCGGAGAAGAAGAGCGAGGACGCTGAGGAAAAGCCTGCCAAGAAGACCACCGCCAAGAAAGCGGCGGCGAAGAAGGACGACGCGGCTGAGGACAAGAAACCTGCCGAGGAGATGAAGCCCGCTGCGAAAAAGACGACCAAGAAGAAGGCTGAATAAGCCGCTTTCCGGTAATAATACACAGGTAGACCGTGAACGACCACAACATTAGTTTGTGGTTGTTCGCATACATACCGAAAATTTGAACAGGGTATGAACAAAGTAATCAGGAGGTTTTTTTCATGAGTTTGGTTCCTTATGTTGTGGAACAGACGAACCGCGGCGAGCGGTCTTACGACATTTTTTCCCGTCTGCTGGAAGATCGTATCATCTTCCTTGGCGAAGAGGTCAACGCCACCACGGCGAGCCTGATCGTTGCGCAGATGCTGTTTCTGGAGGCGAAGGACCCCGACAAGGACATCCAGTTCTACATCAATTCCCCCGGCGGCAGCGTGACAGACGGCTTTGCCATCTATGATACGATGCAGTATATCAAGTGCGACGTTTCCACCATTTGCGTCGGTATGGCGGCGAGCATGGGCGCGTTTTTGATGTCCGCCGGTACAAAGGGCAAGCGTATCGCGCTGCCCAACTCCGAAATCATGATCCATCAGCCGCTCGGCGGTTATCAGGGTCAGGCAACGGATATTGAGATCCACGCCAAGCGTATGCTGGAACTGAAGGAAAAGCTGACGCACATCCTTGCGGACAACTGCGGCAAGGAGTATGAGGTCGTGCGTGCTGACTGCGAGCGCGACAACTTTATGACCGCCGAGCAGGCGAAGGAGTATGGCCTGATCGACAAGGTCATTTATAAGCGCTGATACTATATCAATAAAGGTAAGGATCGATCCATGAGCGAATCAAACAAGAGAACGCTGCGCTGCTCGTTCTGCGGCAAGCAGGAGCGCGAGGTACACCGCATGATCCAAGGCCCCGGCGGGGTCCGTATCTGCGACGAATGCGTGAACCTCTGCCGCGACATTTTACAGGATGGATACTCCATGCGCGAGGATATGCCGGAGTCCCTGCAGGAATTGCCGACTCCGCGCGAGATCCATGACGTGCTTGACCAGTATATCATCGGACAGGAGGCGGCAAAGGTCGCGTTGTCCGTATCGGTATACAACCACTACAAGCGCATTTTCTTCGGCGGCGGGGATGATGTGGAGCTGCAAAAGAGCAACATCCTGCTTCTCGGTCCCACCGGTTCGGGCAAGACGCTGTTCGCACAGACGCTTTCACGCATTCTGAAGGTGCCGTTTGCCATCGCGGACGCCACTACACTGACCGAAGCGGGCTACGTCGGCGACGATGTGGAGAATATTCTGCTCCGCTTGCTGCAGGCGGCGGATTACGACGTGGAGCTTGCCGAGCGCGGCATCATCTATGTCGATGAGATTGACAAGATCGCCCGCAAGAGTGAGAATACTTCCATCACCCGCGACGTGTCCGGCGAGGGCGTGCAGCAGGCACTGCTCAAGATCGTCGAGGGTACGGTCGCGAACGTACCGCCGCAGGGCGGACGCAAGCACCCGCATCAGGAGTTTATCCAGATCGATACGCACAACATTCTCTTCATCTGCGGCGGCGCGTTTGAGGGGATCGATAAGATCATCGAGAATCGCCTCGACCGCAAGAGCATGGGCTTTGAGGCGGTCGTGGAGTCGAAGAAGGAGAAACAGGGCAGCAAGATCCTGCGCGAGGTGCAGCCGCATGATGTGCTGAAGTTCGGCATCATTCCGGAGCTGGTCGGCCGTCTGCCGGTCATCACTGCGCTCGATGCGCTGACGCGTGAAGATCTGGTCCGCATTCTGACCGAGCCGAAGAACGCGCTCGTGAAGCAGTACAGCAAGCTCTTTTCCTATGATCACGCCGAGCTGGTATTTGAGCAGGAAGCACTGGAGGCAGTGGCGGATAAGGCAATCGAGCGCAACATCGGTGCCCGCGGACTGCGCGCCGTGATGGAAAAGGTGCTTATGCCGGTGATGTACGATATCCCGTCCGACAAGACCATCGAGCGCGTCACGGTGACGAAGGCATGCATCGAGGGGGAGGAACAGCCTCGCCTGACGCATCGCAGCGGCGACGAGACGGAGCAGATGGAGGGCGGCAAAACGGCAAAGCTGGAGTCGCCGGAATTTGATTCCGCGTCATAAAGGAATTCTTATGGAACCTGTAACGAAAAATATACCGGCCCTCGCCTTGCGGGGGCTGGTCGTCTTTCCGCGGATGACGGCGAGCTTCGATTTGGAACGCCTCATTTCGATGCGCGCGCTGGAACGGGCGATGGAAACCGACCATGAGCTGTTTGTCGTCACCCAGCGTGACGTGACCGTCGATCTTCCGCAGCAGGACGACCTCTATACCGTCGGTACGCTGGTCCATGTTTCGCAGGTGCTGCGCGTCAGCGACCATGTGATCCGCGTCATCGTGGAGGGAAAGCAGCGCGCAAAGCTCCGCCGTCTCTGGCAGCGCGAACCCTTTTTGCAGACGCAGATCGAGTTGATCGAAGAGCCGAAAGAGGGACGTTCCGGTGCGCGGACGGAGGCGCTGCTGCGCCAGACCTATGCCAATTTTGGCGAATACGTCGAGCTGACGCAGAACCTCAGCGCGGAGGTGCTCGCCGTGGTGTTCGGCAGCACCCGACCGGGCTATCTCTCGGATTTCATAGCGCAGCACGTCAACATCCGCTATCAGGATAAGCAGATCATTCTGGAGGAAACGCGGGCGCTGCCGCGCCTGCGCCGCATCAATGAGATGCTGTGCCGCGAGACGGAGGTCATCGCGCTGGAGCAGGAGATCGAGGGAAAAGTGCGCGAGCGTGTGGGGCGTATCCATCGTGATTTCGTCCTGCGCGAGCAGATCAAGGTGTTGCAGAACGAACTGGGCGAGGGCGGCGACGGCGACGAGGAGCTGGACGAGTATCGCAACCGTATTCTGGCGCTCAAGCTGCCGGAGGAGGTCGAGAAAAAGCTTCTCAAGGATGTGGAGCGATTGTCGAAACAGTCCTACTCCAGCAGCGAAGCGTCCGTACTGCGCAGCTACCTCGACACGGTGCTGGAACTGCCGTGGAAGAAGCAGACAAAGGAACGTGCCAGTGTGGACGCGGCGCGCAAAATTCTGGAGCGCGACCACTTCGGCATGGAGAAGGTCAAAGAGCGCATTCTGGAATTCATCGCCGTGCGTGCATTGAAGGCGGATGCAAAGGGGCAGGTGATCTGTCTGGTCGGCCCGCCGGGCGTTGGCAAGACGTCCATTGCCCTGTCCGTCGCAAAGGCAATGAATCGCAAGGTTGCGCGGCTCTCGCTCGGCGGCGTGCGGGACGAAGCGGATATCCGCGGTCATCGCAAAACCTACGTCGGCGCGATGCCGGGACGCATTGTGGAGGCGATTGGCCGCAGCGGTTCCATGAACCCGCTGCTGGTGCTCGATGAGATCGACAAGCTTGGCTCCGATCACCGGGGCGACCCGGCTTCGGCGCTTCTGGAGGTGCTGGATACAGAGCAGAACCACGCCTTCCGCGACCACTATATTGAAATACCCATTGATCTGAGCCACGTCATGTTTATCATGACCGCAAATACCACCGATACCATTCCGCGTCCGCTGCTTGACCGCATGGAGGTCATTGAGCTCAACAGCTATACGGACGAGGAGAAGGTGCAGATTGCCTTGCGGCATCTGCTGCCCAAGCAGAAAAAAGAGCACGGCATTCCCGCCAACGCGCTGCGCCTTGACGAGGATACGGTGCGCGCGGTGATCTCAAGCTACACCCGCGAGAGCGGTGTGCGCCAGCTGGAACGCCAGATGGCAAAGCTGTGCCGCAAGACGGCAATGGCATTGAGCAACGATACTGTAAAGCGCGTCAGCGTTACAGCGGAAAACCTTTCAGATTATCTTGGCGTGCCGCGCTATACGCGTGACAAGGCGGCACAGAAGGATTTGGTCGGCGTTGTGAACGGGCTTGCATGGACGCAGGTCGGCGGCGAGATTCTGCCTGTGGAGGTCAACGTCATGGATGGCACGGGCAAGCTGGAGCTGACGGGCAATCTCGGCGACGTGATGCAGGAGAGCTGCAAGGCTGCGCTGTCCTGCCTGCGCTGCCGTGCGGCGGAGCTGGGCATCGAGCCGGAGTTCTACAAGACGAAGGATGTGCACATCCACTTCCCGGAGGGTGCTGTGCCGAAGGACGGACCCTCCGCGGGCGTCGCCGTGACGACGGCGCTGCTTTCGGCGCTGACCGGGCGCGCGGTGCGCCATGATGTTGCCATGACGGGTGAGGTAACGCTGCGGGGGCGCGTCATGCCCATCGGCGGGCTGCGCGAAAAGACCATGGCGGCGCTGCGCGCGGGAATACATACGGTGATCCTGCCTGCGGAGAACGAAAAAGACCTGGACGATATTGACCAGAGCGTGCGCCGCCAGCTCCGTTTTGTAACGGCGGAGACTGTGGACGCGGTGTTTGCCGCGGCGCTTGTTTTGCCGGAGACGATTTCCGGCACCGGACTGGACGCTTTTATCGAACAGCCGGATGCCGTACTGTCACCGGCGCTGCGCGTATAGGAGAAAACACGGAAAACAGCGGGAACAGGAGGGCCTATGGC
The DNA here is from genome assembly GCA_902783035.1 of Oscillospiraceae bacterium. Classification (GTDB taxonomy): domain Bacteria; phylum Bacillota; class Clostridia; order Oscillospirales; family Oscillospiraceae; genus Hominicoprocola. The sequence goes on along the minus strand of CACZPK010000060.1, from coordinate 9,421 downwards.
GATCAACTTCAACCAGGCGGAGTTTATTCTCTCCGCCGCTTCGCCCCAGCAGTTCATACGAGACGGCCGGAAACAGCTCGCCTTTGCGGGACGGTCCAATGTGGGAAAATCGTCGGTCATCAACCGGATACTCAACCGCAAGAATCTGGCCCGCGTGGGCGCGTCGCCCGGTAAAACGACGCAGATCAACTACTTTTTGATCGACGGGAAGATCTATCTGGTCGACCTGCCCGGATATGGCTATGCAATGGTGGCCAAGTCCGAGCGCGACCGCTGGGGCAAGCTGATGGAGAACTATTTTCAGTCCAGCGGCCTGATCGATCTCGGTGTGCTGATCGTTGACGCACGGCACAAGCCCACCGCTGACGATGTGACGATGTGCGACTATTTCCATACAAGCGGTTGTCCGATGCTCGTTGTGGCAAACAAGCTGGACAAGCTTAAAAAAAGCGAGGTCGAGCCGAATCTTGCGCTTATCCGCGAGACGCTGGATCTGGACGAGAGTGAAATACTGGTGCCGTTTTCTGCGGAAAAAGGCGACGGCAAGGAGCAGCTCATGGGACTGCTGCGGGCATTTTGCGAATGAGGGAACGGAGGAGAGAAAAATGGCAAAGTACAAACGTATCCTGTTGAAGATCAGCGGCGAGGCGCTTGCGGGTGCGAACAAGACCGGCTTTGATTTTGGCGTCATGGGCGAGGTCTGCGATGTCATCAAGGCGTGCGTTGCGCAAGGCGTAGAGGTCGGTGTCGTCATCGGTGGCGGCAACTTCTGGCGCGGCGTTAAGAACGGCGAGGGGTATATCGAGCGCACCCGTGCCGACCGCATGGGCATGCTGGCGACCGTGATGAACTGCCTTGCCGTGTGCGACGTGCTGGAGCAAAGGGGCGTTCCCGCCCGCGTGATGACCGCGCTGGAGATGCCCGCCTTCGGCGAGCGTTATACGCACGAGCGTGCGATGAAACACCTCACGACCGGCAAGGTCGTGCTCTTTGCCGCCGGTACGGGCCATCCGTATTTCTCCACCGATACGGGCACGGTGCTGCGTGCGGCGGAAATCAACGCCGATGTGATCCTGTTGGCGAAGAACATCGACGGCGTTTACAGCGCAGACCCAGCAAAGGACCCGACGGCGGTCAAGTATGACGAGATCGGTTACGACGAGGTGCTGGCGAAGCGCTTGGGCGTTATGGATCTGACCGCGACGAGCCTTGCGATGGACAATCACATTCCCGTCTATGTCTTTGCGCTCAAGGACCCGAAGAACATTTTGCGTGTTATTGACGGCGAGAACGTCGGGACGTTGGTGCACTGAGCGAAGGAGGAAAAGAGATGGAGGACAACAGGCCCAGAGGGCGCGAGAAGCATGTGACCGGACAGGGCAAGGATATCTATAAGCGCGGCGACGGATTGGGCACCGGCCCGGTCGGCAGTGCGGACGGGCATGCGGGCCGCACCGGCGGCAGCGGCAGCGGCAACGGCGGCGGAAAACGCAGCGGCGGCAGAAGTCCGCTTGTCACGATCATCCTGCTGGCAATGCTGGTGCTTGGCGGAGGTGGCGCAGGGTTGGGCGGACTGTTGGGCGGCGGTTCCGGCAGCACAACCACGCCCACGACCACGCCGAGCTCCGGTTACACGCAAAACGCGACGTCTGGCGGATCGATCCTGTCCGGCGGGATGAGCAGCAGCCTCAGCAGTCTGTTGGGCAGCTACGGCAACGTATCCACGGGCTGGACGGCGGGCAGCAACGTCGGGCGTCTCAACACCTCGGTTGCCAGCGGTGCACGCGCAAAACGGACGAACATCCGCGGAAACGGGCAGGACGTCGTGACCATTATGGTCTACATGTGCGGTACGGATCTGGAGTCCAAGTACGGCATGGGTACCGCCGACCTGCAGGAGATGGCGGCGGCAACGATCAGCGATCAGGTCAACCTGATCGTCTACACGGGCGGCTGCAAGCAGTGGAAGAACAACACGGTCAGCAACTCCGTCAACCAGATCTATAAGATCGAGAACGGCGGGCTGCTCCCGCTGGCGCAGGACAAGAGCGCGCCTGCCATGACGCAGCCCTCCACGCTGACGGACTTTATCCGCTTCTGTGCAAAGAATTATCCAGCGAACCGCAATGAACTGATTTTCTGGGACCATGGCGGCGGTTCGCTGAGCGGTTACGGCTATGATGAGAAACACCAGAGCAGCGGTTCCATGAGCCTCAGCGGCATCAACAAGGCGCTTGCCGATGCGGACGTGACGTTTGACTTCATCGGATTTGACGCCTGCCTGATGGCGACGCTTGAAAATGCGCTGATGCTGACGAACTACGCTGACTATCTCATCGCGTCCGAGGAGACGGAGCCGGGTGTCGGCTGGTACTATACCAACTGGCTGACGGCGCTTTCCAAGAATACCTCGATGCCCACGCTGGAGATCGGCAAGAACATCGTGGATGATTTTGTCAGCGTCTGCGCGCAGAAGTGCCGTGGACAGGACACCACGCTCTCGGTGGTCGACCTTGCGGAACTGCAGGAGACTGTACCGGAGACGTTTAAGAATTTTGCCGTGGACACCGCCGAGATGGTGCAGGGCAACGAGTACAAGCAGGTGTCGAAGGCGCGCGGCAGCACGCGTGAGTTTGCCGCGTCCAGTAAGATCGATCAGGTCGACCTTGTCCATCTTGCGAGCAACCTTGGCAGCGATGAGAGCAAGGAACTGGCGAATACGCTGCTTTCCGCGGTCAAGTACAACAAGACATCGAACACCGTGTCCAACGCATATGGGCTTTCCATTTACTTCCCGTATCAGAAGTCCTCCAAGGTCAAGACCGCCGCGGCGCAGTATGACGCCATCGGTATGGACGACGAATATACACGCTGCATCCAGCAGTTTGCCAGCATGGGCACGGCGGGGCAGACGGTGTCGGGGAACGTGTCGAGCTACGCGGCGAACCCGCTGTCCTCGCTGCTGGGTGCTGTGGCGTCTGCCGGCGGTTCCGGAAGCTCCGTCGCGAGCGGCGATATGGTTTCGCAGGTGCTCCTGAACGTCCTTTCCAGCAGCCTTGCGGGCGGACGTTCCATGGATACGGAACGCGCAGCGGCATATCTTACCGAGAACCAGTTTGATTCCGCACAGCTCGTGTGGCTGGGCGATGAGCCGCAGATCGCACTGAGCGAGGAGCAGTGGAGCCTTATCAACGATCTGGCGCTGAGCGTTTTCTACGACGATGGAAACGGCTACATTGACCTTGGGCTTGACAATGTGTTTGCGTTCACGGACGACGGCGCGCTCAAGGGAGAGTACGACGGCACATGGCTTGCCATCGACGATCAGCCCGTTTCGTACTACCACATCGCGGATGTCTATGACGGCGATGCGTATACCATTACGGGTTATGTGCCCTGCCTTTTGAATGGAGAGCGCGCGGAGCTGCTGCTGAGCTTTGACAACGACCATCCCTACGGGTATATCGCCGGCTGCCGCATGGTTTACGACGAGGCAACGACCGAAACGGTTGCCAAGAGTACCGGCGAGCTGCAGGAGGGCGACAAGATCGAGTTTGTGTGCGATTACTATAGCTACGGCGGCGAGTATCAGGATAGTTTCCTGTTCGGCGCACCGTGGACATACCATGCGGACGCGCAAATCAGCAACGTCTACATCAATGCTGACCGCGCAAACGCAACCTACCGTTTCACCGACATTTACGGCCAGAACTATTGGACGCCGGTGATCCCGTGACGGAGGAGGGGACGTTATGTCCGCAATGAAGGATAAACTCTATGGCAAGCTGGATCTGAAAGCGTTCTGGCGGCTGCGGGAAAAGGCGATTGCCGCCCGGTCTCCGCTGGGTAAGGCGTGGTATCGGATTCGTTATTACCGCATCACCGAGAAGCATGGGGCGAGTCTTCCGCTTGCCGCGCAGTTCGCCGATCTGCCAATCTTTCCGCACGGCATTCACGGCGTACTGGTGGCGACAGACGCGAAGATCGGAAGCGGCTGCGTGATTTACCATCAGGTCACGATTGGCTCCAATACGCTGCCGGACAGCCGCGGCGCGGGAGCGCCGACCATCGGCGACCATGTCTATATCGGCTGCGGCGCCAAAATCATCGGCGGCGTTACCGTGGGGGACAATGCACGCATCGGCGCAAACTGCGTCGTGACGCGCGATGTTCCGGCAAACGCGACCGTCGTTGCCGCGTCGCCTCGCGTTATTACGCGCGATACGCCGCCGGATAACACCTGGTCACGGGAATTACCGGACTGATCGAAGAGAATACGGCGTGGACTGTTCTCAGTCCACGCCGTATTTTTTTCTTGCACAGCATACGGGGATATCAGCGGTTCAGATATTTTCGGCACACGGCGTCGGCGTCGTATGCGAGGCGCTCCTCGTCTGTCCCGGCAAGACGGCCGTGCTCCACTGCGACGCGGCCATTGACCACGGTGCAGTCCACCGCGCCGCGCAGTCCGACCGTTGCCAGCACACTTTTCGGATCGTACAGCGCGCCGGTCAGTTCCATCCGCCGTGCGTCCACAAGGAACAGATCACAGCATTTGCCTGGGGCGAGCTGCCCAATTTCATCCCGCCCCAGCAGCCGTGCGCTGCCGCGCGTTGCCATTTTCAGGACGTCGTAACCGGATGGCGCGTTCTTGCTTGCATGAAGGCGGTGCAACAGGTACGCTACGCGCAGCTCTTCCATGAGGCTGGAGCCGTCATTGGACGCGGAGCCGTCCACCGCAAGCCCGACGGGTACGCCGAGGCGCAGCATGTCGGGAACGCGTGCCACGCCGGAGGCGAGTTTCATATTGGAAATCGGGCAATGGGCGACGCCGGTACCCGTATCGGCGAGCAAACGCAGCTCCGCATCGTTGAAATGGATGCCGTGTGCGAACCAGACGTCGCTGCCCAGCCAGCCGAGGCGTTCCATATAGGCCAGTGGGCGAACGCCTTCGCGCGCAAGCATGTAATTTTCCTCGTCACGGGTTTCACACAGATGTGTGTGCAGGCGAACGCCATATTGCCGCGCCAAAACAGCACTCTCGCGCAGAAGATCGGCGGAAACGGAGAACGGCGAACAGGGCGCAAGCGCGACACGATGCATGGCGAATGGCTTTGGATCATGAAAACGGTCAATGGCATCGGCAGAATCGCGCAGGATCGCGTCCACCGTCTGCACGACGCTGTCCGGCGGCAGTCCGCCGTCCTTTACGGACAGGTCCATGCTGCCGCGGGAGGCGTGAAAGCGCATCCCCAGCTCGTCTGCCGCGGCAAATTGCGCACCCGTCAGGTCTCCGCTGCCATGGGGGAAAACATAGTGGTGGTCAAAACAGGTGGTGCAGCCATGCTTGAGCAGTTCCCCCATGCCGACGAGGGAGGAGAGGCGCACCACATCCGCGTTCAGGTTTTTCCAAATCTCGTAGAGCGCTTTGAGCCAGTCGAACAGCTCCATGTTCTGCACCTCCGGCAGATTGCGGGAGAAGACCTGATAGAGGTGGTGGTGCGTATTGACGAGCCCAGGGTAGCAGAGCATGTGCGACGCATCGATGACCTGTTCGGCGGCGACGGGCAGGGAAGAACCGATTTGGCGGATCACGCCGTCCCTGGCGTAGAGATCAACAGATTCGTACACCGTATCCGCATCGTCACAGGAGACAAGGGTCTGGATATTTCGGATGAGCAAATCGGACATAATAGTTTCCTCCTTACGAAAAAGAGCGGCTGTAGCCGCTCTTTTTCATTGCTTATCGCTCTTCGCGGAAGTAGCTGAGACCAAGGCTTGCCGGGGGCTGGTTCTCACGCTTCTTGTGCAGAGACACGATGATCAGCACCACCAGCGTGATGACGTAGGGCAACATCTTGAACAGCTCCAGCGTCCGGCGGGAAAGACCGGGGATGTAAAGGTAGGCCCAATAGACGAAACCGAACAGGTACGAGCCCCAGATCGCGCCGACGGGTTTCCACGTTGCGAAGATGACCAGCGCAACAGCAAGCCAGCCAAGCCCCTCAATGGTGCCGTCGTTTGCCCAGGTGCCCTTGATGTAGTCCATCGTGTAGAACAATCCGCCCAGTCCCGCAATGGCCGAGCCGCAGATGATGGCGAGGTACTTATAGCGCGTGACGTCAATACCTGCGGCGTCCGCGGTGCCGGGGTTTTCGCCGACGGCGCGGAGATTCAGTCCCGTACGCGTGCGCATCAGAAAGTAGCGCATCAAAACGGCCAGAATGATGGCGAGATATGCCATGAAACCGTGGGCAAAGAACAGCTTGCCGAAGGTGCCCATATAGCCCAGCTTGGTGTAGGCAATGTAGGCGCTGGAGGTGACGGGAACGCTGATCTGACCGACGCCGCCCGCCAGCGTGTTAAGGCTTGCGCCGAAGAAGTTGGCGACGCCGCCGCCAAAGATGGTGAGCGTAAGTCCCGTGACGTTCTGGTTGGCGCGCAGCGTGATGGTCAGAAACGCATAAATCAGACCGCCGAGCGCCGAGAACAGGATGGAACATAAAAAGCTCAGGATCAGCCCGGTGAGCGGGGATGTGCCTCCGCCAAGCTCATAGTAGAACGCTGCGACCATGCCGCCGATACCGCCGAGGTACATGATGCCGGGAATACCGAGGTTGAGGTTGCCCGCTTTTTCAATCAGGATTTCGCCGATGGCGCCGAGCATGATGACCGTGCCGAACGCAATGGCGGAGTTGATGAGCGTGAGTAGCTGCGTGGTCATGCGTTCACCTTCTTTCCGCGGAAATGCACCGTATAGTTGACGAAGAATTCGCTGCCGAGCAGGAAGAACAGGATGATGCCCGTAATCATCTCGCTGACCTCCTGCGAAAGGTTATAGGTGGAGGCAATCGCCTGCGCGCCTTTTTGCAGGAACACCAGCAGGAACGAGAAGATGATCATGACCACGCTGTTGAACTGCGCCAGCCATGCCACGATGATCGCAGTGAAACCGCGGCCGCCGGCAGTGGAGGTGGAGATGGTGTGGCTCGCGCCGGAGACGGCGACGAAGCCCGCAAGGCCGCAGACCGCGCCGGAAAACACGATGGTGCGCACGTATGCCTGATTGACGCGAATGCCTGCGTAACGCGCCGTGTTTTCACTGTCACCGATGACGGCGATTTCATAGCCGTGCTTGGAGTGGTTCATGTAGAGGTACATGATGAACGTGACCGCAAGCACGATGATGACGTTCCAGCCGAAATCCTTGTTGTATCCGTCAGACAGCAGGTTCGGCAGCCAACCGGCCTTTGTCTGCGAGTTGATCACGCCCACGCTGTTGGAGCCGAACGGGTTTTCCCACAGCGCTACGAAGTAACTCGTCAGTTGGATGGCAATGTAGTTCATCATCAGCGTAAAGAGCGTTTCGTTGGTGTTCCAGCGCGCCTTGAACAGGCCGGGGAAGAAGCCCCAGACGCCGCCCGCGATCAGGCTTGCGATGATCATGGTCAACAGCAGCACGGGGGTGGGGAGGTTTTTGAAGTAAATCATGCACGCCGCGGAGGCGATGGCGCCGACGAGGATCTGTCCCTCTGCGCCGATGTTCCAGAAACGCATCTTGAACGCAGGGGCGAGACCGACGGCAATGCACAGCAGCGTCATGGCGTCACGGATCGTGACCCACATGCGCTTGCTGGTGCCAACCGCACCGTCAAACATCGTGGCGAACACGGCGGCGGGGTTCAGCTTGGAAATTGCAATAATAACGATGCCGCTAACGACGAGACTCAGGAAAAACGCAATGACGCGAATACCCCATGCCTTCCAGGGAGGCAGCAGCTCGCCGCGTTTGGACATACGGATCAACGGCTCGCGGCCGGTGTGTTCGTTACCCATTTAAACACCCTCCTTCCTGTGCTGCGTCATCAAGAGGCCGACTTCCTCTTTGGTGACGGTGCGCGCGTCCACAACGCCGGAGACCTGGCCGCCGCAGAGCACGACCAGACGGTCGCACAGCTCCAGCAGCACATCGAGATCCTCGCCGACGTAGACGACGGCAATGCCCTTCATCTTTTCCTGCGTGAGCAGGTTATAGATGGTGTAGGAGGTGTTGATGTCCAGTCCGCGCACGGCGTAAGCGGTCATCAGCACAGCGGGGTCCTGCGCGATTTCACGTCCGACGAGCACCTTCTGCACGTTGCCGCCGGACATGCGCCGGACGGGGAAAGCGGTGCTGGGGGTGACGACCTCCAACTCCTTCCAGATGTCGTTTGCCAGCTGCTCGGGCTTTTTGCGGTCCACGAACAGACCCTTGCCCTTGCGCCAGGAACGGAGCATCATGTTGCCCGTCATGCCCATTGTGCCGACCAGACCCATACCGAGACGGTCTTCCGGCACGAACGCCATGCCGACGCCCGCTTTCTTGATTGCCAGCGGGTCCATGCCGACAAGGTTCTTGTCCTGCCCGCTCTGGGGATCGTGGAACACGATCTCGCCCTCGCGTATGGGATAGAGCCCGGCAATGGATTCCAGCAACTCCTTCTGTCCGCTGCCCGCGACGCCCGCGATGCCCAGAATCTCGCCGCTCATGGCGGTAAAGCTCACGTCGTCGAGCCGCTTGACGCCCAACTCGTCGTAGACGGTGAGATTCTTGATCTCCAGCCGCGGCTTCGGATCGACGGGCATGGGGCGGTCGATGTTCAGCGTGACCGCGTGGCCAACCATCATGTCGGTCAGCGACTGCTGGTCGGCATCCTTTGTCATCACATCACCGATGTACTCGCCCTTGCGCAACACAGCCACGCGATCGGAAACGTCCAGCACCTCATGCAGCTTGTGCGTGATGATGATGAGGGACTTGCCGTCCTTTTTCATTGCGCGCATGATTTCAAAGAGCTTGTCGGTTTCCTGCGGCGTGAGCACCGCCGTCGGCTCGTCGAGGATCAGAATATCCGCGCCGCGATAGAGCACCTTGACGATCTCCACCGTCTGCTTCTGCGAAACGGACATATCATAGATCTTCTGGTCGGGCTTGATGTCGAAACCATAGCGCTCGCAGATCTCCGCGATCTTCGCGCCCGCCGCCTTGAGGTCAAACTTGCCTTCGCCGTCAAGGCCGAGGACAATGTTCTCTGTCGCAGTGAAGACGTCAACGAGCTTGAAGTGCTGGTGGATCATGCCAATGCCATTGTCGAAGGCGTCCTTCGGAGAGCCGATGGTCACGGGCTTGCCATGGACGTAGATTTGCCCCTCGTCGGGGAAGTAAATGCCGGAGAGCTGATTCATCAGTGTGGTCTTGCCGCTGCCGTTTTCTCCCAGCAGCGACAGGATCTCACCCTCGCGCAGCTCCATGTTTATGTGGTCGTTTGCCACGACCTTGCCAAAGCGTTTGGTGATGTTTTCCATTTTGATGGCGCACGCAGAAGCCAAGGCAATCATCCTTTCTTTGCTCGGGAGCGGACTGAAAATGGCAAAGCGCCCT
>CACZPK010000059.1 GCA_902783035.1 Oscillospiraceae bacterium | reverse complement strand
CGAAACCTGCCGACCAGCCAAATGATTTCTCTCCCTTTAGGGCTCGCTGTCTGCGGGCCCGTTTTTCATGTCCGTTTGACGCTTACGTTCGAAAGGTGCGCTCCGCTTTCCTGATTGATCCGCTCGTTCATCTTCCACGTTGTTTCCATGCTGCGGATCTGTTCCTTGGCGTAATCTTCATCGGCTGCCATGCGCTCCATTTCCTCGCCCGACATCACCACGGTGAACTCTTTCTTGCTCGACTTGGCGAGTTTCTCTTCATCGTCGCCCTTGCCGGCAATAATAAAATCGGTATTCTCATACTTCTTTCTCAGGTCAGAAAGGTAGTCCTTTGCCTCATCGGAGAGCTTTTTCTCGCCGTTTGTCAGCGCTTCCGTTGCTTCAGCAGACTTGCCGGAGGTCGACTCTGCGGCCTTTTGGCTCTCCTCATACTCCTTCATGATTTCCTTTGCCTGATCACGCGCCGTCCCCTTGGTACTGCTCGGACTGTAGGTGCCGCTGTCACCCGAAGTCAGCGACGAGAGCCGGTCGAAGGTGTCCATTTGTTTCATCATGTTCGCCGCCTGCGTGCGCGCGCTGCCCCCGCCCATGAGCGAGCTGAGCGACGCAAGGTTGTTGCCGCCAAGCATCGCCGAGATCATATTGGACTTATGCTGTGCCTTGACAAGTCCCATGTTGATCTTCAGACCGTTATTCCCGATCTTCATTGCTCTGTCTCCTCCTTTGCCGTCCGACCGTTGCTCAGATGGATGGTCGCAAAAACCGTATCGTTGCCATTGTCCGTCTCTGTACTGCCGCTCTGGCTTTGCTGCTTGCGCAGCTCCGCAAACTTTTCATGAACACGGCTGCGCGTCTGCTGGCTGATGGACGGCAGTGCGCCGCCCCACTTCTTCTCCGCCTCGGCATAGCCCTTTTCAAATGCCGCCTCCATCTTGTCCAGCATCTCGGGGCTGCTGTCGGCGAGGCCGATGGCAAACTGCACGATGCGGTCGCTGGTCTGTTCCACACCCCAGTAGCCATCCTCGGCGATATTCTTCTGCGCTTCCGCCTTGGTTTTGGCGTCCACCTGGAAGTCGCCGCTTGCGAGCGTCCGCCAGAAACCGTCTCCGGATACATTCTTTCCCTGCTTGCCGAGCATATCGCGTACCAGCTTCATCATTTCCGCCTGGCGGTGCTCCAGCTCCGCTTTGAGCTGTGCAACCAGCGCGGGATTTCCCTTGCCGGTACGGTTTGCGCTTACTGCTTCGTTACCCTTGGGCTGCTCCGCTTTATTTTCGGCCTGCTCTGTTTCCTGAGGCGACGCAGACGCCGTCAGCTTGTCAAATTCCTTAAGCGTATCCACAAAGGTATGCGCGGTCACGCCCTGTGATCCGCCGTTTCCGTGCTCGATCGAATAGTTCGCGTGCGCCCGGACAAAGGCGTCGCGCAACTGCGAGAGCTTCTCCGGGTCGTCCCCGGCAAGCTCCTTTGCGTAGTCGATGATCTGATCGGTGAGCGTTTTTGCGCTCCACGCGCCGTCACCGACCAGCTTCTTCTGTAGTTCCGTGTTGGCGCGCGCATTGCGCGGCATATTGTCAAAGCCCGCCGCCTTCGCAAGCTCCGCCTGCTGTTTGAGCAGATCGTACGCCTTGCGGATCAGTTTTTTCTGCATGTCGTTGAAGCCCTCGGTGCCCGCGCCGGCATAGTCCGCTTCCACGTTCTTTGCCGGTTCGTCGCCCTCCATCCAGACCTCACCGCGCGCGACCATCTCGTCCATCACATCCTGATCGAAGGTGATGCGGCGCACGGTACCATCCGGCATACCAGCAAGGATAGAACCATCCGCCTCCAGCGGAATAACGTGATTTCCGATGCGCAGCGTCTTTCCTGTGTCCACCGCAGGGCTGTAGAGCTTGATGGTAAAGACGCCGCCGTCCTGCCGCGCGCCTTCCGGAGGCTGCAGCGGTGCGGGACGCGGGCGTCCGTAGACGCGCCCCTCCGGAACGGGCTCCTCGGTCTGCTGCGCGCGCCCAAACTCCCGCTCGCCGAACTTGACGACCGCCTCATGGATACGCTGACGGTACTGCTCGGGGATCTCGTCCATGCCTGCTGCCTGTGTTGTCTCCGTCTCGCCATAAGCGCGGCCATAGCCCTGTCCTTCCGACTGAATGGGGTGCCCGTCGGGACCTAGCGGACGCGAGACATTCGTCAGCAAGCCCCGCTCATGGAGCTTACTGAGCACCTCTTCCGTTCCCTGCCTGATCGGCGGTCTGACGTTGCGCACCTCCGCCGCGTCAAAGTTTTTCTCACGCGTCGCGGCGGCTGCACGCCGCTCCATCCGCTCCGTGCGCTGCGGGCGCACCGGCCCGCCCGGTCTATGCATTCCCAGGCTTTCAATCGACATATGCGTTTCCTCCTTAGATCACGTTTCGTTCCTTCGTTTATCAGCATTTTTTCGATAGAAGCGGCTCTATCGGTCGTTTTCGTCAAAGCCGTATGCCTTGGTAAAATAGTCGTCCAGCTCGGCCGCGGAGTCGCGCAGCATCGTCTCCACCGTCTCACCTTGTACGTGCTGTGCATTCTGCCCGCCAACCGTGCTCATGCGCGGCATCACCGCCAGCGGATTGCGGTTGAATGATGTCCGGTCAAAGCCGCCCATGGACGGTGCAGCACTTTTCCCGGCAGAGTCCTTTTCGGTTTTTTTGCTGCCGGAAATACCGGGCGCCGGTCGAAACAGGGAACCATCGATTTTGAAAGCAGACATCGTCAACTCCTCCTCTCTCGCTATTCCCTCTATAATACTATAACGAACCGGCACAGCAATATTTGACACCGGTTATCTATTTTTTTCGCTGAACGCAAAATGGAAGGCAGCCGGATTGCCCCGGCTGCCTGCTTGATTGATTGTGACAGGAATATCATTGGCTGCCGTACAGTCCTCATGCACCGCAGATCAGCTTTTCCAGCGTTTCAAACAGGCGCTCCGGCTCCACAGGCTTGCTCAGGTGTGCGTTCATGCCCGCTTGCAGTGAACGCTGAACGTCCTCCTCAAAGGCGTTAGCGGTCATGGCGATGATGGGCACGGTTTTCGCATCCGGTCTGTCCAGCGCGCGGATTGCCTCCGCCGCACCGAGGCCATCCAGCACCGGCATACGCACATCCATGAGGACCGCATCGTACGTTCCCGGCACGCTCCAGGAAAAGCGGTCAACGGCATCCTGCCCGTTTTCCGCATGGTCCGCTGTCACGCCGCGCATTCCGAGCAGCTCCACCATAATCTCGGCGTTGATTTCCATGTCCTCCGCCAACAAAACGTGTTTCCCGAACAGTTCTGCGGAGCGCTCTTCCGTCTTCGCATCGGCGACAGGCTCCGGTGCGGCATCGCTCGGCGCAGCGTCCGCCTCTTTCATGGTCAATGTCACGGTGAAGGTCGAGCCGACGCCCTTCTGGCTCTCAACCTCGATCCGGCCATTCATCATCTCTACGAGGTTTTTGGTAATAGCCATGCCAAGTCCGGTGCTGCCGTACTTATTCGCCTGCTTTTCGTTCTCCTGTGAAAACGTATCGAAGATTCGCGGAAGGAACGACGGGTCCATGCCGATGCCCGTATCGCGCACGGTAAAACGCACGGTTGTATTGCCCGCATACTGTGCCACAGGCTCCACATGGAAAGCCACCGTCCCCGGCGCCGGTGTGAACTTCACGGCATTGCCGAGGATATTGAGAAGGATCTGCTTGAGTTTCGTATCGTCGCCGATATAGCGCACCGCAACACCGTCCGCGATGCGGAACTCATATTCCAGTCCCTTCTCCCTGCACTGGCCTCCAATCATCGTGTTGATCTGCGCGAGCATGTCGCTCAGGAAAAACGCCTCGCTGCGGATGTTGATTCGTCCGCTTTCGATGCGGCTCATATCGAGAATATCATTGATCAGGCTGAGCAGGTGTTTCGCACTGCCATCGATCTTCTCCAGATGCTCGCGCGCATGCGGCGGAAGTGCACCATCCCGCAGCGCAAGACTGTTGAGCCCGATGATCGCGTTCATCGGTGTGCGGATCTCATGGCTCATGGAGTTGAGGAAGGACGTTTTTGCGGCATTCGCCGCCTCCGCCTGCGCCAGCGCATCGGAGAGCGCCTGCTGCTGTGCCAGTGTCTCCCGCGTCTCGCGGTCCACGTCCGTAAAGCCCACGGCGACGGCGTGGATCAGGTGATCCGAGCGGTCCTCCGGACGGCGCACACCCGCCATGCGCAGCATCTCATATGACTCGCTGCCGCCACGTACCACCAGATAGCGGTGCGCCACGATCGGCTCATGTTCCAGTTCCTGCCGAATATGCTCCGGCGTAATAAGGCGCAAAAATTCTTCGCGGAATCCCTCTGCCACATAGCGCTGCGCATAATCTGTAAACTTCTCTCGAAACGAGAATTGTTCGCCCTCGGCCAATCCGTCGTCCACACCCGCGTGCGCACGGTAGCAGATGCCTTCGTCCCTGTCCAGATCAACATAGTAGACGCTGCGGTAATCCGCCGCCATTGCGGTAATCATACCGTTTGCCTGCGCGTGCATATGGTCAATGTATTGCCGCAGGCCGCTGCGCATGGCGTGAATACGACGGCTGAATGCCGCCATCTCGTCTCCCGTATGACTGCCGTCCACCGTTTCGTCCCCGGCGGTAACACCGATCTCGCGGAGCAACTCGTCCACATCGCCCGTCAGGGCGCCCATCTCGCTGTCGAGCGCACGCAGTCGTCCACGCACGCGCCCCGTAACAAGCAGCACGACGCCCGCACCGACAAACAGGGACAGCACGCTGAACAGCAGCACAACATTGGCATACCGGGCAAGCTGGTGCTCATACCACTCGGCGCGAAAGTCGACGCACACAATGCCGCCCACCGCGCCGTGAGAATCCAACACCGGACTGTAGGCGCTGTAAAACTTGCCCCATGCGTCCTCATATGGCACGTCGTCCACCGCTGCCGTACCGCGCGCGGCGGAGCGAAGTGCATCCGTTACCATCACCTGCGCCCCATACTCACCCGGGTTTTCCTCCGCAGGGTCAACCAGAAATATAAACGTACCGTCGCCCATATCGCGCACCGTGTAGATATATTCCAGGTCGATATTGTCCTGAAAAACCTTCAGTGTGTCAAAACAATCTTGGAAAGCGGGCGAACCGATGCTATCCTCTGTCAATTTCGCCAGTGCATCACCGTCAAGCATCGCAGCAGAGGTGTTTGCAATATCCAGCATCCGCTCATTGAGCAGCGTTTTTATGAGCATCTTTGAGCGACTGAGCAGCACGGAGCCCAACAGAATATTGACCACCAGCAACAGCGTGGAGATCGCAATAACCGCCTGCGTTGTCACGCTGAGTCTCTCGTCCTTCATGCAGCGCCCACCCCCTCTCCTGATTACAGTATCCCTTTTAATCGCATACTTGTCAAGAAAAAACGTCAAAAAAACGAAAGGGCCGCGTATCGCAGCCCTTTGCGCCGAAACCCACGGCGTTTGCTTCCCGCATTTCGCGTGAAGCATTCCTTATTTGCTCACAAGAAAGACGCCCGGCGTATTCGTCAGGTTAACGAGCGAGCCATAATTTACATCGAATTCCAGTACATCGCCGACCTTAATCTGATCTTTGACCGCCTCAACGTCTACGATGGTGTGGTCGCTGGAAGCACCAAGGATTTCCACCCCTGCCATGCGCGGTTTGAGATCCGCCCAATCGCCGTAATCCACTTTGCCCACGGCAAGCAGCGCGCGGCGGCGAATGCCGCGGTCAACGTAGTGGCCCTCATGTCCAAAGGCGTCCACCGTCAGCTGCCCGACCGGAAAGCTGGGCTTGTCGCGGCATTCGACCACCTCGGCGCGCAGCGTGAATACATCGCGGTGAGTAAAATCAGGGTCGCAGCCGTAGTTGGCACGTCCAACCAGGCCAATCTCACCGAGGCGCAGATTGTTGATGCGCCCGGGCATCGTGCCGTTGAGCACCATATACGTCGAAGTCGATGCGCCGCCGCTGACAAGGTCGATGGGCCGCCCGATCGCACGCTCCACGTCGAACGCAAGGCTCGCCAAGCCCTGCATATTGCGCTTATCCGGCCGGATCGAGCCGTAGCAGCTCAGGTTCACGCCCACACCCAGCAGGCGCAGGTGCGTCAGATCGTTTTCGACCTCCACGGCAGCGTCGATCAGCTCCTCCGCGCTCCAGAACCCCTCGCGCAGGTCGCCGAGGTCGATCATCAGCAGCACGCCGTGCGTCCGGCCCTGACGCGCCGCCTCCGCATCAACGGCACGGAGGGTACCGAGGTCGCTTTGCAGGCTCGCGTCCGCGATCGAAACCACGTCACCCAGTTCCGAGCGCATCGGGACACGAATGAGCATAAGCGGCGTTTTGACGCCGTAATCGCGCATCTTGCGCAGCTGGTCGACGCGGGAGGATGCAAGGTACGGGAATCCCATCTCGTCATATACGCGCACGACCGGCTCCCATGCGTTGACGCCCTTGACAACGCCGATGATCCCGACAAAAGAATCCTGACAGCGCTCCCGGAGCGCTGTCAGGTTTTCTTTCAGCTTGCCGGGATCGACTTCCAGTTGCGGGTAACGATCCCTGTTCATAGCCGTTTCCTTTCCTTATGCCTTTTTCTTCTTGGCGAGGCGTACGTTGTTCATATCCGCAACCGTCAGGCCGACGTAGGCAAGGATGATGTTCATGATCGGCATGAGCCAGTTGAAGATGGCGTAGGGGCCATAGGCACCGCCGTTGGCGGTCGCGCTCCAGGCCTTCAGGCCCAGCGTGGACGTGATGTACGCGCCGCAGGTGTTCCACGGCACCAGCGCGGACGTGACCGTACCGGAGCTTTCCAGCGCGTTCGACAGGCACGCGGGATGCAGGCCCATCTTCTCATACTCCTCAGCATACATACGACCGGGAATGATGATGGAGATGTACTGCTCGGGCATCGTGGCGTTGGACACCAGGCAGGTAACCTCAGTCGCAGTAACGAGACCCGCGGGGCTCTTAACGAGTTTCTTGATCTGCTCGACGACAACCGCCATCATGCCGGTGCCTTCCATGATACCGCCGAACATCATCGCAATGATGGTCAGGGAGATGGAGAACAGCATGGAGGTGATACCGCCGCGCTCCAGCAGGCCGTCCACTGCCTCAAGGCCGGTGGAAGCGCTGAGGGAATAACCGCCGTAGCTCGCAACGAGCAGGCTGCCGAGGTTGCAGCTCGGCTGGAACAGGATACCCAGCAGACCGCCGGAGAAAATGCCGAGCGTGATGCCGGGGATTGCAGGCACCTTCAACGCGATCGCCACAATGACGATGACCGGCGGCAGGAGCAGCAACGGATTGGTGTTGAAGAGGTTGCCGATGGCGTCGCCCAGCTCGGCCGCCTGGCTCATATCAGCGCTGCCGCTGATACCCGTAAAGCCAAATACCAGGAACACGGCCAGGCAGATCACATAGGTGATACCGGTGGGCAGCAGCATGAACTTGACGTGCGTCATGACGTCCGTGCCCGCCATAGCCGGCGCGAGGTTGGTGGTATCGGACAGCGGAGACATCTTATCGCCGAAGTAGGCACCGGCCAGCACCGCACCGACGGTGATCGCCGGATTAAGGCCCATGCCGTAGGAGATACCGAGGAAAGCAACACCCATGGACGCCATCGTGCCCCAGGACGTACCGGTCGCCAGAGAGGTGATGGAGCAGATCAGCACCACCGCCACGAGGAAGATCTTCGGGCTGAGGATCTTGAGACCGTAGTAGATCATCGTCGGGACAACGCCCGCGTCGATCCAAACACCGACCAGAATACCGACAACTGCGAGAATAATGATGGACTGGAGGGCCTTATAAATGCCGTCCATCATCATCTTCTCCAGGTCTTCCCACTTGAAACCGATGCACAGCGCCATGATCGCCGCAGCGCACACGCCAAGGAACATCGGGGCGTGGACCTCGTCGACACCCATGAACAGCGGGCTGTCAAACTCCATGATGGAGCTGGCCATCACAGCGATCGTAATAAGCAGTACGACCAGCGAGTGCCACAGTTTGGGCTGCGGAAAGTTTTTCTTCTCATCGCTCATTGTTTTGTTACCAACCTTTCTGAAAAAACTTACGTTTTGTTTGAGGTAAACTGCGTTTTACGGTAAAATACGGACCTTCTCCCACTTGAATTGCCTACCAAATACCTACGGCGTCACCCCTTTCCTGCGTCATGGTAACACAGCCGTCTGCGTTTGGCAAGCGTTTCATTGATTTTTTTAATAGACCTTATTTCCCGGGGAGAGCAATCCATGGCTCTCCCCGGGAGCAGAGCATACTCTTACCAGCCGAGCTTGGTCATGGCATCGTCGACTGCCTTGATCACGATGTCGACCTCCGCCTCGGTGGTAACCAGCGGCGGAATGAAGCGCAGCACGTTGCCGTTGGTGTTGTTGATGAGCACCTTGCTGTCCTTGAAGCAGAGGTCAACCACGGGCTGGCCACTCTCCTTCTTGAGCTGGATACCGTTGATCAGGCCGAGGCCGCGGATCTCGTCGATGGCGTCGGGATGATGCTTCTCGATGACCTCATGCGCCTGCTTGCGGAAGTACTCGCCGACCTTGGTGCAGTTGTCGAGCACGCCCTCGTTGATCATCACGTCCAGCGTGGTCATCGCCAGCGCGCAGGCAAGCGGGCCGCCCGCGAACGTCGAACCGTGGGTGCCGGGGGTAAGCGTCTTCGCCGCGTCGCCCTTGGCGCAGACAGCCGCGATGGGCACGCCGGAACCGAGCGCCTTCGCCATGGAGCAGCAATCCGGCTCCACGCCATAATACTGGTGCGCAAAGAGCTTGCCCGTGCGACCGGAGCCAACCTGCACTTCGTCGAACATCAGCAGGATGCCCTTCTCATCGCACAGATCGCGCAGACCCTGCAGGAACTCCTTGCTGGCGGGACGAACGCCGCCCTCGCCCTGCACCGGCTCGGTAAGGATGGCGCAGGTGTACTCGTCAACGAGCGCCTTAACGCTGTCAAGATCATTGAACGTCGCATAGCGGAAACCTGCGGGCAGCGGCTCAAAGTAACGGTGCACACCGTACTGGCCGGTAGCGGTGCAGGTGGCAAGCGTACGGCCGTGGAAGCTGTTCTTCATCGTGATGACGACGAAACGCTCGGGATGGCCGTGATCCTTGGCATACTTGCGCGCCAGCTTGATCTGGCCCTCGTTTGCCTCGGCGCCGGAGTTGGCGAACAGCACCTTCTCAAAGCAGCTGTTCTCGACGATCAGCTTTGCGGTCTGCACGGCAGGCTCATTGTAGAAGTAGTTGGAGCAGTGGAGCATCGTCTCCGCGCGCTCCTTCAGGCACGCCTGAATGCGGGGATGGCAATGGCCGAGGCCGTTGACGGCAATACCACCGACGTAGTCGAGGTACTTGTTGCCGTCTTCATCGAAGACCCAGCAGCCCTCGCCGCGCTTCATGGCGATGGGCATACGAATATGGTTGCCATAGAGGTACTTGTCGCCGTTTTCGATGACTTCCGCGTTGCTCGTCATTCTCTTGATCATGGTGGTATTCCTCCCAATTATTTGTAAAGTATTTTTACTTGATTCCGACGCTTTCTTGGGCAGTTCCAATGGTCGTGCCAAGATTTTCGTTTGTAAACGCCTCATAGAGGATGCTATGGGGTTTCCTGCCATCAATGATGTGGACGCTGGTAACGCCCTCTTCGATTGCCTGCACACAGCAGTCGACCTTTGGGATCATGCCGCCGGCAATCACGCCTTTGTCCTTGAGCCCCTGCACATCCTTGACGTTGAGATAGCCGATGACATCACGCAGTTCAATGGAGTTGCAAAGCCCCTCGATATCGGTGAGCAGGATCAGCTTTTCCGCGTTCAGCGCGCTGGCAAGCTTGCCTGCGGCGGTGTCACCGTTGATGTTATAGGTGTTCCCCTGCCCGTCGGTGCCGACCGGTGCAACGACAGGGATGAATCCCGCATCGAGCACGGCATTGATGGCATCGGCATTCACATAGTCGATATCGCCGACGAAGCCCAGCTCCTCGCTGCGTTTGTGGCAATGGTAGATATCGCCGCTCACACCGGAGAGGCCGACCGCCTTGCCGCCAAGCTTATTGATAAATCCCACCAGCTCGGTATTCACCTGTCCGACCAGCACCGCCTCCACGACACGCATCGTGTCCTCGGAGGTGTAGCGCAGTCCGTTAATGAACTGGACGGGAATATTCAGCGTTTCCAGCATCTTGTTGATGCCGGGGCCGCCGCCGTGAGAAAGCACCGGACGCATACCAAGGAGCTTGAGCATGACGATATCATGCATAACCGCGTCCTTGAGTTCGGCGTTGATCATGGCGTTGCCGCCGTACTTGATGACGACCGTCTTACCCGCATACTTTTGCAGGTAAGGCATAGCCTCCATCAGGGTTTCGACCTTGTTGGCAATGTCACTCATATCGTTCCCCCATCAAGTGCGATAATCGCCGTTGATCTTAACGTAATCGTAAGTCAGGTCGCAGCCCCAGGCCTTCGCCTGACCCTTGCCCTGATAGAAGCGGACGATGACCGTGATATCATGCTCGGTGAGGATCTTCGTGGCAAACTCCTCGTCAAAGTCGGTGCCAAAGCCATCCTTCATCACCTGCACCTCGCCCGCAGCGCTCTTGATGATGCAGTCTGCGTGGGTCGGGTCGACGTCTGCGCCGGAGTAGCCGGCAGCCGCCATGATACGGCCCCAGTTTGCATCGCGGCCGAACACTGCCGCCTTGAACAGCATCGAACCGGCGATGGACTTCGCGACCAGACGTGCATCGTGCTCGGTGGGCAGGTCATAGGCCTCAACCTCGATGAGGTGCTGCGCGCCCTCGCCGTCGGAGGCAATGCGGCGGGTGATGTCAAGGCAGATATGCTCGACAAGGCCGGCCAGCGCCTTCTTGTCCTCTTCGGTCTTGATCTCAACGCCGGAAGCGCCGTTCGCCAGCAGGAAGATGGAGTCGTTGGTGGAAGTGTCGCCATCGACGGTGCACATATTGAAGCTCTTGTCTACCGCAGCGGAGAGCATCTTCTGAAGGTCGGCGGGATCAGCCTTCGCATCGGTGGTCACATAGACCAGCATGGTCGCCATGTTCGGGTGGATCATGCCGGAGCCCTTCGCCATGGCGCCGATACGCACGGTGCCGCCGGAGAGCTGCAGCTCATAGGCAGACTCCTTCTTCTTGGTATCGGTGGTCATGATCGCCCACGCAGCGTCGGTGCCCTTCTCCTTGCTCATATCGGGCACGATGCGGCGCACGCCGTCGAGCACGCGCTCGACCGGCAGACGCTGACCGATAACGCCCGTGGAGCAGACAAACACCTCGTTCTCGCCCAGACCCAGAAGCTTCTCCGCCTCGGTCTCGACGGCCTTGGCATCCTTGATGCCCTGCTCGCCGGTGGCGGCGTTGGCATTGCCGCTGTTGATGACGACGGCACGCGCCTTGCCCTTCTTGAGGATCTCACGGTCGAGGATGACCGGAGCGGCACAGAACTTGTTGGTGGTAAAGCACGCCGCGCAGGAAGCGGGCTGCTCAGAATAGATAATGGCGACGTCGGGCTTTTCCTGCTTCTTGTTGGGGTTCTTGACGCCCGCGTAAACGGCGCCGGCTGTAAAGCCCTGCGGCGCAGTCACGCCGCCTTCGATGAGTTTGTATTCCATGCTGTTTGACCCCTTTCTGTGTATTTCGCTTCGCAGAGCGAAATGAATTTGATCATTTTTCTGACAACATGCGTGTCAGAAAAACACTTTGCGCGAAGTGAAGAATTCCACGAAAAACGCTTGCGTTTTTGAAAATCCATTAAGGATACATGGCGGGATACATAAGGCCGGTGGTCTCCGGAATGCCCATGATCAGGTTCATGTTCTGGATTGCCTGACCGGCTGCGCCCTTGCCGATGTTGTCGATCACGCTCGACACGATCAGGCGCTTGGTACGCGCGTCATAGGTCGGGGTCATGGCGCAGAAGTTCGTACCGTAGACCCACTTGGTCTGAACGGGCTGGGATGCGGGATAGACCTGCACGAACGGCTCGTTCTCATAGCGCTTGCTGTAAAGCTCATACAGCTCGTCGTTGGTGTAGTCCTTCTTGAGCGTCGCGTAAATCGTGACCTCAATGCCGCGCACCTGCGGCAGAAGGTGCGGCTGGAAGTTGATGAACTGCCACGTTTCGGGCTTCATCAGATCCTTGCCGGTAATATAGGCGATATTCTGCTCGATCTCGGGCGTGTGGCGATGGCCGCCGCCGAGCGCATAGGCGCAGAAGTTATTCTCCGCTTCGGTGAGGAGCTTGTTCGTCGCCGGACGGCGTCCCGCGCCGGTAAAGCCGCTCTTGGAGTCGATCACGATCGTGTTCTCCACGATGTTGCCGGTCTCCAGCATCGGCATCAGGCCCAGCGTGGAGGCAGTGGGATAGCAGCCGGGGTTTGCGATGCAGCTCTTGCCCTTGGCGAGGTCGCGCATGACCTCAGGGATGCAATATACGGCATTGTGGGTCATTTCGGGGTTCGGGTGCTTGGCACCGTACCACTTTTCCCACACCTTAACGTCGCGGAAGCGAATGTCCGCGCCGATATCAATGATCTTTTTGCCCGCGCCGAGAACGATCTCAGCCCACTTCGGCACCTCGCCGGACGGAACCTGGATGAACACCACGTCACTGTCCTGCGCGGTCTTGCGGACATTTTCCTCCGTGAGGTCCATGATCTTTTGATCATAGAACCCACGCAGAGCGGGATGATGCAGCGAGATGGGATCACCCACACCGTAGGAGTCCAGCACATTGACGAGCTTTCCCTCCGGGTGCGCTACCATCATGCGCAGCATTTCGCCGCAGACATACCCCACGGCGCCGATGGCGGAATAACGAATCATGTTTTTGTGCCTCCTTTACGAAATTTTGCGCATCAGCTTGTATGATTCAGCCAACCTGATACGCCATTTTCCATGTAGCATTGTATAGATTGCCCAGCCACAACGCAAGCGAAACTATTGATTGCATTTCATTCCAAAAAGGAATATAATTTTTTATAGTCATTATGAAATTTATAGAAATATAAACTCAGTCCCATTCAGGAGGAACGCCATGAGCATCCGCAAGTACATCGCATATCTGCATACGGTTGAGACCGGGAGCATCACCCGCACAGCCAGCGAGCTGGGGTACACACAGTCGGCGGTGAGCAAGATGATCGCTGACCTGGAGAGTGAGTGGGGCGTGCGTCTGCTTACGCGCGGACGCTCCGGTATCGAACTGACCAGCGAGGGCGAAACGCTGCTGCCCTCGATCCGTGCGGTCGTCAAAGAGTACAACGACCTGCACTTTGCTGTTTCGGAGCTGCACGGCCTGCGCTCCGGCCTTTTGCGCGTGGGCTGCTTCACCAGTATGTCCACCAGCGTGCTGCCCAACGTATTAAGAGGTTTCCATGAAAAGTATCCCAATATCCGCCTTCAGCTTTTCAGCGGCGAGTATGGAGACGTGAGTGCATGGCTGCGCCGCGGCTCCATCGACTGTGGTTTTCTCTCTTTGCCCGTATCCTCGGATCTTGAGGCAAAGTTCCTGCTGCGCGACTCCTTTGTTGCCATCCTGCCCGAGGGGCACCCCATGGCGCAAGAGCCGCGCTATCCGGTCAGCCGGCTCGCGGTGGACGACTTCGTCAAGCTCAACGAGCAGCCGGATTGCGAGTTGGACGGTTTTCTGGACGGTTTGCCGCAAAAACCGCACATTGCCTACGAAACGAACAGCGATTTTGCGCTGATGACGATGGTGGAGTGCGGCCTCGGTGTGAGCATTGTGCACGACCTGATCCTCCACCCGCGTCATCACCGCGTCGTACGCTTGCCGCTGGACATCACGCAGTTTCGCGACGTTGGCATCGCCGTGCGGCGGGACAGTGTTCCTTCTTCCATCACGCAGCTGTTTGTGGACTATGTACTCTCCTGCCAGTCGCAGCTGGACAATTACGCCGAACTCGGATAACAAAAAGCTCCCGCCGTGGCGGGAGCTTTTTGTAAGTTAATTTCCCTTTACAGTGCTTTCCGAATGGCCGTAAGCAGGTCATCATACGTCTCAAAGGCAGAAAGCTGCGGATAATCTTTCTTGATTTGTTCCGTTGTGCGGAACAGGAAGCCGGCCTTGCTCGCGAGGATCATTTCCAGATCGTTAAAACTGTCGCCGGCTGCGATCGTCTCAAAGCCAATACTCTGTAAGCCGCGCACGGTGGTGAGTTTTGACTTCTCACAGCGCATATGCACACCCGTGAGCATTCCCTTTTCGTCCACTTCCAGCGAATTGCAGAAGATCGTCGGCCAGCCCAGCTTTTGCAGCAACGGCTTGGCAAACTGTTCAAACGTGTCGGAAAGAATGATGACCTGCGTTTCGGCGCGCAGCGCATCGAGAAACTCCTTCGCACCCGGCAGCGGGTCGATCTTCGCAATGACGTCCTGAATTTCCTTCAGGCCCAGCCCATGCTCGCGCAGGATATCCATGCGAAATTGCATAAGCTTGTTGTAATCCGGCTCGTCGCGGGTCGTGCGGCGCAGCTCGGGGATGCCGCTGACCTCGGAAAACTGAATCCAGATCTCGGGCGTAATGACGCCCTCCATATCGAGACAAACTATATTCATGCCCTTACCACCATTCCTTTGTCGTTGCCTTGTTCAGCACATAGTCGAGCATCTGGCCGCGGTCGATGACGTCCTTATGACGCACGGTACGCTCCCGAAGCCCCGCGAGATTCTTCGGCACAGGAATGCCCGTCTCATTGCGCAGCTGCTCCATGATGTCGAACTCGTCGCCCTTTGCGCCATGGCCCAGGCCCTCCAGCACCGCCGCCGGGAACTTGTACGGTGAGGCGGTGGAGAGAATGACAACAGGGGCATGATCGGGATGTGCCGCCTTGTACTGCTGCGCCACGTCCCAAGCGACGGCTGTGTGCGTGTCGCAGAGGTAACCGTACTCTCTCCAGACCATGCCGATCGCCTTTTTTGTGCCCTCGTCATCGCACCAGCCCTGCCAGAACAACTCATGCAGCGCACGCTGCAGATCGACAGGCACCTGATAGACGCCGTTCTCCTTCAACTCGCCCATCAGTTTCTTTACCAGTGACGCATCGCCGGAGAGCAGGAACAGCAGGCGCTCCAGATTACTGGACACGAGAATGTCCATCGACGGGGAAACGGTTTTGTAAAACGGACGGTTCTTATCATAGCGTCCGGTCTGCAGGAAGTCGGTGAGCACATTGTTGGCATTGGACGCGCACACCAGCTTGCCGACCGGCAGTCCCATCTCTTTTGCAAAGTAGCCTGCAAGAATATCGCCGAAATTGCCCGTCGGCACAACGTAGTCCACCTTGTCGCCCACGCGGATCTTCCCCTCATGCACAAGGTCGGCATAGGCACGGAAGTAATATACCACCTGCGGCGCAAGGCGCCCGATGTTGATGGAATTCGCGCTCGACAGCCGCACGCCTTTCCCTGCCAGCAGCTTTTGCTCCGTCACAGCGGCAAAAATATTCTTAACGCCGGTCTGCGCATCGTCGAAATTGCCGCGCACCGCACACACGCAAACATTTTTTCCCGCCTGCGTTGCCATCTGTGCCTTCTGCACGGCGGAGACGCCGCCATCGGGGTAAAAGACGATGATTTTCGTCCCCGGCACGTCGCAAAAGCCCTCCATTGCCGCCTTGCCCGTGTCTCCGCTGGTGGCGGTAAGGATCAGTATCTCGTCCGTCACGCCGCACTTTTCCCGCGCCGCGGTCATCAGCTGCGGCAGCATGGAGAGCGCCACATCCTTGAATGCGCTCGTCGGCCCGCGGAACAGCTCCAGTACCGTATCATCCCCCACCTGTACCGTTGGCGTGAGTCCGTCGGTCTCAAACTTGCCTGTGTAGGCGTTTTTCACCAGCACACGCATCTCCTCTTTGGTAAAGGAAGGCAGCAACGCCGTGAGGATCTCCGTCGCCATTCCCTGCGTGTCCATATCGAGAACGCGTTTCCAATCGAACAAAAGCTCCGCGAACGAGGGCATACAATAGAGGCCGCCGTCGGGCGCCAGCCCGTCCAGCACCGCCTCTGCTGCCGTCGCGCGCAGAGCGGGATCTCGGGTGCTTTGATAGTTCATTTGTTTAGTTCCTCCAAGTAATTCCAGTATTTTTCGTCGAATTTTGTACTTTTCGTATGAGCTGTGAGGGATTGTTTTTTGATGTTCCCTATGTTATATTGTTTTCATAGAAAAGTCAAGTGTTTTTCTCTCGCGGACATATGTCGCAGACAGGCGCGGACTTCCATAACAGCGCGGCAGACGGCGCTCAGCCGGAGAAGCCGCCAGACGGCACCGCGCACGCATACTATTATAAATATAAATTATACGAAAGAGGTATTTGCTTATGAAGATCGCATTGCTGGGTTTCGGCACGGTCGGCTCGCATTTCTACGAACTGGCACGCGAGCAGGACGCCGTAACGGTCGCCGCGGTGCTCTCCCGCAGGCCGCGTCCGGAGCTTTCCTGCACGGTAACGTCCGACTTTGACGAAATCGTGCGCGATCCGGAGATCGACACGGTCGTGGAAGCGATCGGCGGATTGGAGCCGGCGTTTTCTTATGTGGCGGCAGCATTGCGTGCGGGCAAGAACGTCGTCACCGCCAACAAGCAGCTCATGTGCGCACACTATGACGAGCTGCTGGAACTGGCGCACGAACACGATGCCTGCCTGCGCTGCACGGCAGCGGCAGGCGGCGGCATCCCCTGGCTCACCTCGCTTGCGCGCACGGCGGAAATGGACGAGGTAAGTGCGGTCGAGGGTATCCTCAACGGCACGACAAACTATATCCTCAACGCCATGACAGAGGATGGGCTTGGTTATGCTGAGGCGCTGGAAAAGGCACAGGAGCTGGGTCTTGCCGAAAAGGACCCCACCGCGGATGTGGAAGGTCTGGATACGCGGCGCAAGCTGGTGCTCTCCGCGAACCTTGCCTTTGGTGTGTCACTGCGTGAGGAGGACGTACCCTGCATCGGCATCACACAAATCGGCAAGCGCGAAGTACGCCTTGCCAAGGCGCGCGGGCTGACGTTCAAGCTGGTTGGCCGCGCGGAGCGCGTCAACGGCAAGATCTCCGCCTATGTCTGCCCCACGCTCTATCCCGACAGCGCACCGGAGGCGCACATGACCGGCGCGGAAAACCTGATCTCACTCTATTCTGAGCGCATCGGAAAGCAGAGCTTCACCGGCGAAGGAGCGGGCGGCTTCCCCACCGCTTCCAATGTGCTGGCAGATTGCCTTGCGATCGCGCGCGGCGGCTGCAGCGCATATTACACGGACAAGCACGCTCCCTGTGAATTGGACAACAGCGCAGCGGAGGCAGAGTGGCTTATGCGCACGGACGCAGCGATCCTCTCCGGCCGCAAACCCACTGCGGAGCAGTTCGCATCCTATGAAAGCTACAAGGCGAGCGACAGCAACGTTCCTCTGCTGGCTCGGCTCGCAGGAGGAGCAAAATGGTAAAAGTCGTTAAATTCGGCGGTTCGTCGTGTGCAGACGCCACGCAGTTCGCCAAGGTTCGTTCCATCGTTCAGTCAGACCCCGCCCGCCGCGTCGTGGTTGTCTCCGCACCGGGCAAGCGTTTTAAGGATGACCATAAGCTCACGGATCTCCTCTACCTGTGTGCGGCGCACATTCAGTATGGCGTGGGCTGCGAGGACATCTTCGGCATGATCCGTGGGCGCTACAACGACATTGCGCGCGGCTGCAAGCTGGACATAGACCTCAATCCCGAGTTCGACGCACTGTGGGAAAAGATGCAAAACGGCATCTCCGCCGACGAGCTGGCATCCCGCGGCGAATACTTCTCCGCGAAACTGATGGCGGCATATCTGGGTTTTGATTTTGTGGACGCAGCGCTGTGGGTCAAGTTCCGCTTTGACGGCAGCGTGGATCAGGATGCAAGCTACGCCGCACTGCAGCAGGCGGCAGACGGACACGGCGTGGTCATTCCCGGTTTCTATGGTGTCATGCCAGACGGGCACATCAAGACCTTTACCCGCGGCGGAAGCGACATCACCGGTGCGTTGGCAGCGGCGGCGCTGGACGCGGACGTATACGAGAACTGGACCGACGTTTCGGGCATTCTGATGGCTGACCCGCGCATCGTCAAAGACCCCGCGCCGATCCGCTATGTCACCTACAATGAGCTGCGTGAGCTGAGCTACGTCGGTGCGCAGGTGCTGCATGAGGGCGCGGTCTATCCCGTGCGTGAAAAGCATATCCCGCTGAACATCCGCAACACCAACGATCCCGCCCACCCCGGCACGCTCATTATGGAAAAGATCGAAGACGATCAGAACAATGGCGACAGTTTCATCACGGGTATCGCAGGCAAGAAAGGCTTTTCGATCATCACGGTGTTCAAGACGGGGCTGTCCTCTGAGCACGGCATTCTTCTGCAGATCATGGAGGTGCTGGAAAAGCACAAGATCAACGTTGAGTTCATCCTCTCCGGTATCGACACCGTCTCGCTCATGGTCAGCGCGGCGGAGGTCAGCCGCCAGCTCTATGAGGTGCTCGGCGAGTTGCAAAAGAACGTCAAGCCGAATAGTATTACCGTGGCGGAACATATTGCCATCGTCGCCGCGGTCGGTCGAAAGATGGCGTACCGACTCGGCACATCGGGCAAGCTGTTCGCCACGCTGGGCGAGCACGGCGTCAACGTGCGCATGATCACACAGGGTCCGGATGAGTTGAACATCATCGTCGGCGTCGAAGAGAAAGACTTTGAGCAGGCGATCCGCGTTCTCTATGACAGTTTTGTAAAGGAGTAAGAAATCATGAAACAAGTCAATGTCGGCATCCTCGGCGCGACGGGCGCCGTGGGACAGGAAATGATGAAGATCCTCGAAGAGCGCAACTTCCCCGTCGCTTCGCTGCGCCCCATCGCCTCCGCGCGCAGCGCGGGCAGCACGCTCACCTTCCGCGGCGAAAAGGTCACGATCGCCGAGGCTTCGGACAACGCGTTTGACGGGCTGGACATCGTGCTCGGCGCGGCGGAAAACGACATCGCCGAGCGCTTTGCGCCGAGCATTGTCAAAGCGGGCGCGACGTTTGTGGATAATTCCAGCGCATTCCGCCTTGACCCCAAGGTACCGCTGGTTATCCCCGAGATTAACCCCGAAGACGTCAAGTGGCACAACGGGATCATCTCCAACCCCAACTGCACCACCATCGTCACGCTCGTTGCCATCAATGCGCTGGCAAAGGAAAGCCCCATTGAGACGATTATCGCATCGTCTTATCAGGCGACTTCCGGCGCAGGTGCCGCCGGCCCGAAGGAGCTGATGGCCGAGGTCGAGGCGGATCTGCGTGGTGAAACCTACGAGCCGAAGGTGTTCCAGTATCAGATTGCTTACAACGTCATCCCCCAGATCGGCGGTGAGCAGTACATGGGCTACACCAGCGAGGAGATGAAGATGCAGAACGAAGGGCGCAAGATCCTGCACCTGCCGGAAATGCGCGTCTCCTGCACCTGTGTGCGCGTGCCCGTCGTACGCAGCCACAGCGTTTCCGTCGTACTGCGCACAAAGGAAAAGATCAGCGTCGAACGTGCACGCGAACTGATTGCCAAGGCGCCGGGCTGCCGCCTTGTGGACGACCTGAAGAACAAGGTCTATCCCATGCCGCTGGATACCTCCGGTCAGGATATCGTCTTTGTTGGACGTATCCGCGACGACCTGACCGATCCGCGCGGTCTGAATCTCTGGTGCTGCGGCGACCAGGTGCGCAAGGGCGCTGCTACCAACACCGTACAGATTGCGGAACTGTTGCTCCAGTAAGCCGGCACAAAAATTGAAACGGCTGCGGCGAATATAATCGCCGCAGCCGTTTTTAGTTGCTGATTTGATTAAAAGTCAATCGTACCGTTAAGCACTTTGAGATCATACGGTTCAAAGGTCACATGGCGGTACTTCTCAACATCCAGCGGTTCACCCGTCCAGTCGGACTGGATGTCGCCGTTCTGCTTGATGAGGATATCGTAGAGAATATCCCAAGTCACGCCGTTCTCATCCGTCTCGACAATGGTGGAGTACGGCAGCGTCTTGTGGTAAGTCATGTGCAGATCCTTGTAGAGGAAATGGAAACCGTTGCGCATCCGGCAGCCGTCCAAGCCCTTATAAGTAAACTGGCGGTTGAGATCCTGCAAAATGGGATCGTTCTCCTCTTCATAGAGGTTCTCCGGCGTCGTCTCCGTGTAGTCGTAACGGAACTGAATGGGGATATTGTACTTGCGCCAGCGCTCCGCAAAATCCTGCAGCTTGTCAGACGGATAGTCCATATACAGCACGCAGTTGATGCGTTTCGGCGTCGCAATGCGCGCCACAACGTCATCCGGAGACTCCTCCACATAGGGGTCAACATGGCGGGAAACATTGATGCAGGTGATCTTATCCTTGTTCCGCTCGGTAAACGCCAGCATCTCCTCCGCGCTGCACCCGGGCTGCACGGGGAATGTGGTGTTGATGTAGACGTTGTGCGTGGTCGGAACGGCGTCCAGCATACGCTGAAGCGAAGCAAGATTCGCAAACGGCTCGCCGCCGGTAAACACAAAATCACATGCGGGCGTAATGGCGTCCATCGCATGGATGCTCGCAATGATCTTGTCCACGGAGAAGCCGGTACAATCGGCGTACTCCTGCTTATTCACACAAAACGGGCAGTTGTTGCGGCAGTCATATGGTACAAAGACCGTAACGGTCGCGCCGCCCGCGCGGGTTTTATAGGGATGGCTCATGGCTTAGTGTCCGTCCTTAGTCCAGAATCGCGAAGTAGTATACCACACCGTCCCCCATAAATCAAGTCAAAATTCGATATTCCGCAGAATTTTCACGAAATTTTCTCCTTGCATTCAGCGCGTCTCTTCCAGCCGACGGCGAACATAGGCAAATGCCGCGTCCTCCCCTTCCTCTTTCAGCACAAGCAGCATCTTCTCGATCTCGTCGCTCGTCTCAGGATGGATGATGATGTGCGGCTTGGAGCGGATGAAGTAATCGTAGGCAGCGGAATCGGTATACTTCTCCCCCAGATAGATGCGGCACGCCGCTATGCGGTCACAGAACATCTCCGCAACGTACCGCATCGGCATTTTGCACCCACCGGTGTAGATTTTGTCGTCGGGACCGATGCAGTAGTCGATCCAGTACTCATAGTGATGGCGGTTGCGCCCTTTGTGATGCAGCCACGCCAGCGATACGCCGTTTATACGGCGCTCGGCGTCATTCGGACTGCGGAAGCCCTGATAGTATTTCGCGCCGCGCCAGAACTCAACGGGCGAATACTTGCTCAGGTCGTGCGTCAATCCCTGCGCATACAGCCCGAGCCGGAAGCAATACCGCCGCACGAGCCGTCTGTGCCGCGTAATGGTCTTGAAATGTGCCCAAGGATGCATGGCGCCGCCTCTCTTCCTTAATTCTGTCTGTCCGCTGTATAAAAAGCGGTATTTTATTCGCCGCACATGCAATATTACGTTGCAATCTGCAAAGAATACGGCATAGAAATCACAAAAAACAGCGAGGTGACGGATCACATGGAAATCGCGATCGTCGGCGTCGGCGCAGAGGTTTTATGCCATGCTGCCGCTGTGAACGCGCGCGCTTTGCATGCGCCGACGGATGCAGCGGGACGGTTCTGGGATTTGCTGGCGCTGACGCGCTCCGCTGTGTCCGTCCCGCTCCCCGACGCGCTGTTTGCGCGCACGCTGCTCGTGCCCGGCGACAGCGATCCCCTGCGGATCGGAAGTATCAGGGCCATGCAGGTCGTGGGTTGCGGTTTCTCCCCGCGTGACACCCTGACGCTCTCCGGCGTCACAGGTGCAGGGCGGCTGCTGTGTCTCCAGCGCGGTGTGCTGACGCTGTGCGGCACACTTCTTGAGCCGCAGGAGTTCCCGCTGGGCGCAGCGTTCGCGACGCTGGAGCCGGAGCATGCGCTGCTGGCAGCAGGCGTCCGCCTTCTGGCGCAATGAATGCGAGCAAAAAACACAGGTACAGAACGTGATTTGCATGTTTTTAACCGCATTTTACAGTTATGCTTGCCCCGGCGCACAGCGACGTTATGGAATGCGCGGTTTAATCGCAATATAATAGCCGTATGCGGCTATTATAGCATCGCGCAGCGTCGCGGTCAACGGCGAAAGCACCCCCAGCAATTCCCAGCTCCCGCCGCGCATAGGGCAGAATGTGCGGGGCAAGCTATGACTGCGATACCCAAACGCACGGCAACGTGCAACAAAATGCAAAAAGGAGTAACGATCATGTCCAGTAAGAACAATTACCAGCTCAACATCCCCGAGGCGCGCAGCGCCATGGACCAGTTCAAGATGGAAGCGGCCTCCGACTTTGGTGTTCCACCTCCATCTTCAGCAGTCTCCATCTTGCAAAAATGATTAGACTTACCCTATTATTTTCAGAACAATTTTAATGATTCTGTTCCATGCAAAAAGCAGGCCTGTAGACATACGCTTTCTAAACCTTGTGCTATATGTCCAGTTTTCCGGCCGGTACATTATTTATATCGCCAATGAATTTGTAGACGATCCGAACTCTCTGCTTGTATGGCACGCCTGCTCTCGTTGCCTTGATATGACCTTCCGGAAATGATTTCGGCCCGACAATAATCCGGTCAATAAAAGCAACAAGAACATCCCGGTCAAGCGTCTCAATGTGTGTGTACTGCTTTGCCAGTTCAAAAAAGTATCTGAGCTTTTCTTCCTCGTCCTCCGCTTCTGTTTCTCCGGCAATGTCCAGTTCCTGAATCGTCGCATTGAGCTGTGCCGCTTCGCTCTGTATTTTCTCCACCAGGCTGTCCAATCGCTCATCACTTAACTTTCCTTCGGCGTTGTCATAGTAGAGCTTTGTAAGGATCTTGTCGATTGCCTCCAGACGCTCTTTGGAGCGCTTGAGCTTATTCTGCCTGGCATTCTGCGTATTCTCGCTGGTTGCCTGAAGCACCGCCGCTCTTGTGATTTTCTCCGCTTCCTTGTTGCTCAGGTCAATCAGCGCGTTCAACTCCGTCTTGACGACTTCCATCAGGTCGGTGTAGCGAATGCGAACCCCTTCACATGGCTTTGCCACGTCCTTGCGCTTCTGCGTGCAGGAGAGATACCAGTATTTATCCCGTTCCCCTTTATATACGGTTCCACAAGAGCAAAGAGCGTGCCCGCACAACTCACATTCAACGAGACCGGAAAAGATACTCTTGCGCACATGGTCAAATTGCTGATAATTCTGCTTGCCCCGTCCCAAATTGGCCTGTGCCCTGTCGAAGATCTCTGGCGTGACCAGTGGCTGATGCGTATCCGGCGTAACAATCCATTCATCCTGAGGTACCGGGATCTTCAGCTTCGACCGGAAGCTGACCTTTCGGGTCTTTCCAAGCAATGTATCGCCGAGGTAAACCCGGTTTTTCAAGATTCTCTTGACCGTCGTATAATTCCAGGCGTCCGCCGCATGCGCGGCGCCTCTGTCGCTGAACGCATCGCGATAGAGAACGCGATACTTCAGCGGCGGTATCACACCGTCCGCCACAAGATCAAGTGCGATCTTGCGTGAAGAATCGCCGTGCGCAGCGGCGTCGAAGATGCGTTTTACGATTGGTGCCGTCTCCTCATCCGGTATAAGCTTGTTTCTGTCGGTCTCGCTCTTTCGATAGCCATACGGCGGGCAAGCACAATATTGACCGTCTTCCCTCTTTGCTTTCAAGACCTCCTTGACCTTTCTCGATCCATCCCGAAGGTACACCTCATTCATCGCGAACTGAAAAGGTGCCATCACGTTATCACGGTCAGAATCAAAGTTGTCGTTGATTGCAATATAGTGGATGCCATGCTCCGGGAAGAACTGTTCGGCGTAATAGCTCGACTCGCGCATATCTCTGCCAAGCCTTGAAAGATCCTTGGTAATGACCATCTGGATTTTTCCGCGCTCCAGTTCACGCATCATTTTCTGGAAGTCGGGACGATTGAAGTTTCCGCCCGAATACCCGTCATCCTTAAAGTCACATACCAACGTGATACCGTTCATCTGGCAGTACCGTTCAACGACCATACGTTGGTTACTGATACTTGAGGATTCCCCCCGGTTCTTCTCATCATTGGACAGTCGATAGTAGCCAAAAGCTAATTTCATTCTGCCGGCCGCCAT
The DNA here is from genome assembly GCA_902783035.1 of Oscillospiraceae bacterium. GTDB lineage: Bacteria > Bacillota > Clostridia > Oscillospirales > Oscillospiraceae > Hominicoprocola. The sequence goes on along the minus strand of CACZPK010000059.1, from coordinate 44,763 downwards.
TTTTCGCCTCCTTCTACGGCAAACCGACCCACGGTGCCATTATACCGCAGGTCCGAGCGTTCGTCAAATTGTTACCGCTTGGCGTTTGACCTTTTGAATAACAGCCTCGCAAATCACATCTGAAACAGTCTGTCTATCGGAAAATACCCGATTGACTTCATAGGTTGCCTCTCCGATTCGAACCTCATTATAGTTGTCCATTTCACACCTCCTGTTGCTATTATCTACCTGAATGCAATGAATCATACCTTTTGTTCTTGAAAACGGCCTGATATCCGAATATAATACATCTAAGAATATGCATGGGTTACATAGCCTGTCAACTCTGCGGTTATGCCATACGCAATCTGTCAAAGAAAACATCTTGGCGGATCTCGTGTGAAGCCCGTTACAAAACAAAAATGGGGGGCAGTATTCACTGCCTCCCATTTCCTTTGCCTCGTCATGTATGGAATACTCTCATTTCCCCGCGATGGCAGTCAAGTACTCCTCACTGCTCATAATTGTCGTATGCACCGGCGCATAGATCTCCGCAATTCCCCGAATCTGCGCATCCAGCTCGGCGCTCTGTCCGGCGATGCAATCGTAGAGGTACACGACCTCATAGCCCATGTCGATCGCATCCATCATGGTCGAGAGCACGCAGCACTCCGCCGTCACCCCGGTCAGAACAATTGACTTTTTGCCTTCCAGCGCAGCAAGCACCTGCTCCGACTTCATGGAGGAAAACGTCGATTTTTCCACCACTTTCTCTTTCACGGCATACGCCGCCAGTTCCTCGGGAAACTCAGCGAGGAAAGGGGTTTCGTTGATGTCCCGAAACGCCTCGTTATAGTCTTTCCAGCGCCCGACCGGATCGGTCGGGGCAATGTATTTGGTCAGGATATAATCCGGCGCGTTTTCATCGTTCAAGAGCCGGATCGTGTTTTTCAAGGCCTCCGGCATTCCCGGACAGCCCCATTCACGGCCCGGAAGATACACGTTTTGAAAATCTACGACGAGCAGGAGATCTTCCGCAGCGTTGCGGGGCGCAACCGGCTGTCCGGCTACCGGTTCGATATCCTGCTCCTCTGCTGCCCCTGCGGAGCATCCCGCCAGCAGGCAAAGCAGCAATCCAACCATGGCAAACGGTAAAAACACGGCTCGCACGCATCCTTTCATGCCGTTGTCCTCCCAAATACTTTCACTGTGATTGTGCGCTAAGTTTTACCGGCGCTTTCAACGACCTTGATCCTGCCATCGCCATAGGGATCGGCATACTGCTCGCCGATCACGCCGCCAAGTGTCTCAACAATGTAGTCGATCAGCAGCTGGTTGTCCAGCTTCACGCAGTCAAGCAGGAGCGGCGCGCCGTCAAACATGGTGAACCCATCGCCGTAGTCCAGCAGCATGTAGTCGTGGCTGGCAACCGTATAGGTCTTATCGGGGTCAATCGGCTCGCCGCCCACAAGGACGTTTTTCACACGGCGCTCGCCCTCCACGCGGAGAAAGAGGCCGTTTTCATCCGCCACGCAGGGAGAATCGATATAAGTGTGTACCTCATAGCGCATGCCGGAAACCTGGAGGAAAGCAGCGGATTCGTTGGGTGTCGAACGGGCGCCCCATTCCAGCGCATCCAAAATCTGCTGTCCCGTTGCTTCGATCATGCACAGGGAGTTCCCGAACGGTTGAACGCTGAGAAGATCGCCCAGCGTAATGTCTCCCGCAGCGATATTGGCACGCACACCGCCGCCGTTGGCAAAGGCAATGTCTGCGCCGGACTGGTTGCGGAACGCATCCGCGCACAGGTCGCCAAGATTGGTTTCCATGCGCCGGACAATACGGACCGGCTTGCCGTTGGAATCCACCGCTTCCGGATCATTGATCGTGAGTGGCACATCCGTGTGCGCCACGATCTCCTTGAGCTTTTCGTTCAGTTCATCGGTGGCGTCCGCGATGGTGCGCGTCATGCTGTTGTCAAGCCCCAGCAGTTCCTGCGCGGACGCTTCCCGGTCCCAGCTGTAAAGGCCCGTGCTGATCCTTCCGTCTGTCGCGATACGGCACCATCCGATACATCCCATTCTCGTGCCGCAGGCGGAGCGCGGGACGCTCTTTCCTGCCGCGTTCTTCACAACCACCTGATCGGTGTCGTGGCTGTGTCCGTCCAAAAGAACGTCAATCCCCGTGGTATGGGTAATAACGTCCTCATAAGTCCATGGTGTGCTCGCGACTTCATTGCCCAGATGCGCCATAACCACAATGTAGTCCGCGCCGGCGGCACGCGCCGCGTCCGCTGCATTCTGCACCGCGTTATAGACGCCCTCGCCCGTCATATCCTGACAAAAGCCGTACACGTATTCGCCCACATCGTTCTGGAAATAGGCCGGCGTGGAGCTGGTGATGGTTTTCGGCGTCGTCACGCCGACAAAGGCAATCTTCTTCCCGCCGAGTTCACGGATAACATACGGCTCAAAAACGGGTTCCCCGTTGTGGACGAAGTTGCAGGATATATAGGAGTATCCGGTCTTTTCAGCCAAAGACAGAAACTCGTCCATTCCATAATCAAACTCATGATTTCCGGGAATGGCAACGCTGTAGCCCAGCTGATCCATCAGTTGCGTCAGCGCCGCGCCCTTTGTCATTGTGCCGATGGACTCGCCTTGGATGCTGTCTCCGTCATCCACCAGGATCACGTTATAACCTTGCGCGATCAGAGCATTTTTGGCTTCCCAGAGTCCGGCGTATCCAAAGCCCCGGTCAATGCTGCAGTGGACGTCGCTGGTATAGAGAATCAGGATATCCCTGTCCTGCGACACGAATTGCTGCCAGACCGTGAGCGTCCGCGAAAACTCCCCTTGTGTCACCGCAGCCGCCGGTTCAATGGTTTTGACCGAATCGGCGAAGAGCCGATTCATGCTCATCCACTGCACAGCCTTGTCTGCATAGGCGGAAATGTCAGCGGCGTCCTGATACCCCAGTGGGAACGTCCACTCGCCCTCCGGCGTCTGCCCCAGCGCCTGCGCGCCACGGTAGAGCATAGCAGCCATTTGCTCGCGGGTCATGGGATCGTCGGAGCCGAATTTTCCGTTGCCGTAGCCGTTGATGATTTTTGTTTCCGCCGCCCAGCGGACGGCCTGCGCCAGCGTTCCGTCCGCCGGAACGTCGCCGAAAAACTCCTGATGTGTCTGTGTTTCCTTCGCACCGCTGGCCTCAAACAGAGCGGTGATGAACTCGCCGCGAGTCAGGGTATCCGTATCCGCCGCAAATGCAGGAACGGCAAGGGACAACACCAACGCTGCAATCAGCAAAGCGGAGGTCACTATCCGCATAGGTAACATATCTTTCCATAACATTTTCATAAGCATAAATCGTCGTCCAAGTTTCATGCAGTCGTGTTGCGGCTGTTCACGCCATCGCCGCAGATGATCGTCCAGTCGCCGCGCATGGATCGTTCCGAAGGCAGCAAGGGTCGTGTCACTGCGTATTTTTCCGCGTCAATTCCAGTATCGGTTCTTCCTGCGTCTTCTCTTTGACCGGCTCCGGAGCGTCGAAATCTCCCGCCTTGACCTTTGGCGAGCGATCTATGTTGACTTGCTCCACGACCTTCTCAAAGTCCTTTTCCGGCAACAGCGCCTTGACGGAACACATTGCCTGTGTGAAACATTCCTTGTTGAACTCGCGGCTTTTCGGTGAGCAGTCGGTCATGATATACTCGCCCAGCGCGATCACAAGGCCGGCTTTTTCATCCTGCGTCGGTTCCGTGTCCGCATTCGCAAAGCGCTCCAGCGCGTTTAACATGCGGTAGAAGCACGGCGTCTTGCCGGTTGCCATCTTTTTGAGGCTGTCTCGCGTGTTCGTCAGGATCGCATCGCGGCGGCTCAGATCAGCGTCAGAGCCTTGCTCAGTTGCTCCTCGGAGGGCGGATTCTTCTGCATCTCCCGGAGCAGTTCTCCAAGAGAGCTGTCCGGTGGTTCAAGCTTGCCGATCTCCGCCAAAAGCTCGGCGGGACTCGGTTCATTGCCCCTCTTTTCAAAGAGATTCTCTAAAATGCCATGCTTTTTGATATAGCGGCTCGTCACAAGGTACGCATTGCGAAATTCCGCCTCCGCCTTTGCCTGTGCCTTCGTCACATAGGTCTCCATCATGTAGTAGCTGTCTTTGCCGCAGCAGCAGGAAAACATCGATCCCAAGTCCCACCAGACTCATGCACAATGCAAAAACCAGTTTCTTTTCCTCGCCGCTGGGGCGGAAAAACTGGCGAATTGAGAAGAAAAGGATGCAGAAAAGCCCCGTCAGATCGAATATCTCGCAGGCAAAGGCAGTGATTGCCTCCAGCTTCCCCGTCCCGTAGTTATAACTGTATTTGAGATTGTGTCTCAGCTTGCCCGACAGTACCGCAAGCAGTATCGCCGGAATCATGACACTGACGTTTTCCACGAATTCCAACCACACCGCCATGGAAGCGCTGGCAACAGCTGCAGCCAGAGAAGTGAAAATCTCAGGCATCCGCCAGGCGATCATCAAAAACGCAAGTCTGCGCTCTTCGCGCATGACCTCTTTTTTCATTCACGTACTCCTCCGAGCCGTCTTTCTGAGCTTACATCTGGTTTTGACGTCACCGCTCCGGTTTACACCGTGAGCTGCGAGAACGGTGTGATATGTCAAATAATCTTGCCGCATCCGCGCCATCGCTTATGCCGAGAATGCGGTGGTCGTCTGCGCGAAGCATCTCGATGCGTCCGTCCTCCGAGGGCTGCACCGTGGATTTTCGGGTCAGCGGTCGTCTCCGCCTCCCGATCCCCCCACAGCGCGCTCGGGTGTCCACAGAAATTATACCATTTTTCACCGCCGTTTCAAGGGCGAGAACATTACGATCCGCGCGGCGCAAAAAGCGTTGCGCCGTGCGAAAATGTGTGAGCAGTCTGTTGTTCAAAAAAACGAAGGGCGCTGCTGGTCGGCAGCGCCCTTTGTTGGAATGTGCAGGAAAGATTACAGATTCTTTTCGTAACTTTCGATCATCTTCTTGACCATCTGGCCGCCGACGGAACCCGCCTCACGGGAAGTGAGGTCGCCGTTGTAACCCTTTTTGAGGTTGACGCCAACCTCCCTTGATGTTCTTGTACCATCTTAAAGCGAATAACCATTAACGGCTGAACGACCCACAAAATTCTCCATAATGCAGAATTATGGCCCGCCAAACTTTTGGCACCTTTTGCCACCCGTGCAGTGTGATGGCAATATGCTGAGAGCGACGTTAAAATAGGTGATTGCAAAATTTCTGATATGTGTTATAATAGAATGTGATATAAGGGTAATTACAGCGTCATATACTCACGGCACTCACCGCCGACGGGTTTGGAGGGTATCATGGCCGAAAACAACGTGATATTCCAGAAGATAGCAGAAGCGCTTTTGATCGACTACACCAGCGTGTATTACATCGACGCCGTCACAAACGCCTATCAGTATTATTCCATCGATTCCAAATTCCGCTCCCTCCAGCTGGAGGAGGGCGGCGACGACTTTTTCAAAAATCTTGTGCGCGATGCGGACAAGGTCGTCTATGAAGAGGACAAGCATATTTTCTTTTCCGACATGCAGAAGGAAAAACTGCTCAGCGAGATGAAGAGCGGCACCATGCAAAGCATCACTTACCGCCTGATGATCGACGGCCAGCCGGTTTGGCACATGCTGCGCCTGATCCGCGGCGGCAAGTCGGGCGGCGACTATTTCGTTCTCGGTGTCATCAACGTGGACCAGAGCGTCCGCGAGCGTCAGGAACGCGCCAAGCTGCAGCGTGAACGCGAAATTTTCAACCAGCTCGCGCTGGGCATGGCAGAGCATTACGACTCATTGTACTACATCAATATGGAAACCGATCACTACATCGAGTTTTCCTTCCGGGACACGTATCAGAAAATGCACGTTCCTCCCGAGGGTGATGACTTTTTCACAGAGTCGAAAAAGAATGTCGACCGCTTCGTCCACCCCGACGATCTCTCGCAGGTCGAAGCGCTGTGGCGCAAGGACGTGCTGCTGAAGAATCTAGAGAACAATACGACCTGCACCTTCAACTATCGTCTGATCATCGGTGGCGAGACCATGCACTGCCGCCGTTTTGACATGTGGGCGAGCGACCACAAGCACGTCATCATGTGCGTGGAGAACATCAATGACGAGATCTCACGCGAAGAGGAGCTGCGCCGGACGCAGGCGTCCAACGTCACCTTCTCTCAGATTGCCGAGCGCCTCGCCGAGCATTATGACAAAATCTACTATGTTGACACCGTGACGGAGTCGTATGTCCAGTTCACCTCTTCGGACCTGCAGGAACGGCTGGAGTCGCCCGCCGAAGGCAGCGACTTCTTTGAATGCGCCAAGCGGGACATCGACCGGATGGTCTATTCCGACGACCGTATGATGCTCCACGCCTTTTTCAACAAGGCGCTTCTTCTGGACGGTTTGCAGTTTCCCACCGTCCGCCACATTGAATACCGTCTCTTGCAAAACGAGCTTCCCGTTTACGTCCGTCTCTTGGCGATGTATACCCATGACCATCGCCACCTGCTGTTCTGTGTGGAAAATATCGACGAGCAGGTGCGCGCCCTGACGTCGGCAAATGAGCTGGCGCGTACGGACAAACTGACCGGCACGAAGAACAAAAACGCCTATCAGGAAAATGAAAAGTCGCTGCAGGCCAATATCAACGTCGGCGCGATCCTGTCCTTTGCGCTCGTCGTGTGTGATCTGAACAATCTCAAGCGCATCAACGACACGCTCGGCCACAAGGCGGGCGACGAGTGCATCAAGGCGGCAGGCAAGCTGGTATGCGAGGTGTACGCCCACAGCCCGGTCTACCGTATCGGCGGCGACGAGTTTGTCGTCGTCCTGACGGGGCAGGATTACAAAAACCGGGAAACGCTGTTTGAGCAGCTGCGCGAGCGGGTGCTGGACAACCTGCGTGCGAATGTCTCCCCCGTGATCGCCACCGGCATGTCGGAATACCTCTCCGGTGTCGACGCCAAGGTTTCCGACGTCTTCCAGCGTGCCGACAACGAGATGTACGAATACAAGCGCAAGCTCAAGGAAGGCTCCGTGCGCTGAATCGTTCAATTTTAAATGGGCACTGCCGTTGCGGCAGTGCCCATTTCCTTGTATCCATCATTATGGCAGATCATCCATCGGCAGTTCACAGGGCTGGCCGTCCAGTTCGCAGTGCAACAGCCACTTCCCGTCCGTCTCTACCTGCACCTCCCGCGCACCGCGCATGCGCCGCACCGCGCAATAGCGCTCACGCACCTGCTGCGGATAGCGCGACATGTCATCCGCATGCAGAAACACGCCGCCGATGACCGCATCAAAAGCAGCAAGCATGTCACGCTGCCGCTTCGTCAGGTGCACCCCTTCCTCGCGCAGGAAGAAGGCGTCGGGGTCAAGCAGAAACGCACGGCCGTTGAGTGCGCGGCGGAACACCGCGTTGGAAACCGCCTGGCGTGTGGATGGCCGCTCCCGATGGAGCAAGCGGCGCCACGGCTTATCGTCCCAATCCGTCGTCACATCGCAGCCCACACGGCAGTATTCCACCACGCCGAATGCCGGCATAAGCGGCACGGCGCAGGCAATGATCGGCTTATATCCGCACAGGGAACGCAGCAGTTCCAGCGCGCGTGTCATTCGCGCCGCACGGCTTTCATCCTCGCTGCCGAACGGTGCGGCGGCATAGAGGCAGTCGAGCTTCACAACGTCGAACCCCCACTCCTCCAGCACGCGATAGAACACATCGGAAAGGTATCCTCGGGCGGCGGGGTGGTCAAAATCCAACGCGTAGATCCCACCCCACTTGCCGCCGCACGCCCAGGGTTTCCCGTCGCGCTGCAAAAACCAGTCCGGATGCTCGCGCAGCAGCGCCGAACCTTCCTGCGCCACAAAGGGTGCAAGCCACAGCCCTGCGCGCATTCCCTTTTGGTGAATGGCATCCGCCGACGCTTTCATACCACTGGGGAACCGCGTCACAGAACCTCTCATCCAGTCGCCCACGCAGGTCTGCCAGCCGTCGTCGATCTCAAACAGATCGCCTCCCTCCAGCTGGTCCACGCAGCCCGCGAGGTCGTCACGTATTGTCTTTTCGTTGATTCCCTGATAAGGAACGTAACGGCTCGTATAGCCCGCAAGCTGCTCCGCCGTGCGCGCATGTACGCCCAGTGCATCGAACCACGCGTCGAATACCTCATCCTCGGTCCCGACGGCATAGAGCAGGTCGAAGGCATGAAAGTCGCCGTTGCAGCGCAATCCGGCACAGTCACGCTCTACGGTCAGCTCGCCTTTTCCCGCGTCGTAGCGAAAAATGGTATAGCCCGGGCGCTCATCAAGAGAAGCGATGAGGCGGTATGTATCGTGATAGCGGAAATAGCAGTAGGAAAAGCCGTGAAACAGGCCGGGTTTCGCCGGATAGTCCACGAAATGATAATCGCCGCTGCGGTCAAGGCGGAATTTATCGACCATCCACTTCGGCAGCGGCCCGCGCGGACGCAGGACATCCTTCGCCGCGTACTCCGGGCAGTACGTCCGCGACTGGTAGCCGTTCATAAATACTTTCTCGCCTTCGGCGATGTGCAGCGGCGTGCTTGCCGTGACGGACTGTAAATGCCCCTTCGGCAGATGGCACACGACGCGCTTTTCCCCCACGTCGAGCGTGAAGTTTCCCTGCATCAGACTCGGTTCGCCGTCTTCGAAAATGTCGATCCGGTAGTTGAACAGCATCTTCCCCGCCTCCCCGCTGATAATCGTGAGTTTATTCTACCACAGTTTCCGCCGTTGGGCAAGTCTGACAATAAAAAGCCGGAAAAGCGCCATTTTCCAACATTCCGCCCCTTTACTTTTTGCAGCGCAAATGTTAGAGTGTAGGATACGAAATTTGCGGGCTCTGCTGAACAAGGCGTATCCGCGGGATATCGGACAAAGGCTTATTTATTATTTGTTTACAGCAGCACATGGAGGATAACAATGTCTCAAACCTATTTGCTCAAAGGTGACGTAGCCCGTCCTGGCCGCATCGCGGTCGAAAAGGGCACAACGTTGCGTCAGATTGTGGAAGAACTCGGCGGCGGCATGGCGAATGGCAAGGCGTTCAAGGCGATGCAGATCGGCGGCGCCTCCGGCGGTCTGGTGACGGCGGATCAGCTCGACCTGCCGCTGGATTTCAAGACGCTTGCGCCGTGGGGCTGCCGCCGCGGCGACGGCGTGATCACCGTGCTGGACGAAGACCGCTGCATGGTCGACGTAACCTATAGCTTTCTGCGCGCGACCCAGGCGGACTTTTGCGGCAAGTGCGTCTCCTGCCGTGAGGGTACAAAGCGCATGGCAGAGCTGTGCGGCGACCTGCTGGAGTATCGCTCCAACGACGCCGACACGGGCATGATGCTTGAGCTGGGCGAGGTCGTCCACATGACGGCGTTTTGTGCGCTCGGCAAGGGCAGCGCCTCGACAATGAACATCGCGTCGATCGCATTCGCGGACGACTTCCAGAACCATTTGGACGGACACTGCCCCCTGTGCGAGAAGGAAAAGCGCCTGCCCATCGCTCCCGGCGACGGCGTCGCGTATGACCGCAAGCACGTTGTCATTGACCCGAACAAGTGCAAAGGCTGCTCGCGCTGCGCGCGTTCTTGCCATGCCGAGGCAATCTCGGGCGTGCTGAAAAGCCCGTTTTCGATTGATCAGTCCAAGTGCGTCAAATGCTATACCTGCATGGAATTGTGCGCCTTTGGCGCGATTGAGGAGGTGGTTGACGATGAGTAACGGCATCATGTACGTGGATAACATCCGCGTGGAGTTTGACGACAATCAGAAAAGCGTGCTGGAGGTCTGCCAGAAGGCAGGCGTTGAGATGCCGAACTTCTGCTTCCACTCCGATCTGTCGGTTTACGGCGCATGCCGTATGTGCATGGTGGAGGACGAAAAGGGCGAGATCGAGGCAGCGTGCCAGATGGCGCCGCGCGACGGCCTGAAGATCCGCACGAACACCTCTCGCCTGCTGCGTTACCGGCGCACGATTCTGGAGCTGATCCTCTCGGCGCACTGCCGCGACTGCACCACCTGTGCAAAGAACACCGACTGCCGTCTGCAGGAGATGGCCATGCGTTTCGGTATCCACGACATCCGTTTCCCCGATACGCGTCCCCATTATGAAGAGGACCATTCGTCGAAGGCGATCAGCGTGGACATGAACAAATGTATCCTCTGCGGCGACTGTGTGCGCGTGTGCCACGAGGTGCAGGGCATGGGTATCCTGCATTTCGTCGGGCGCGGCCCCGACCTGCGCATTGCGACAACGAACGACGCAAAGCTCAAGGATACGCATTGCGTCAGCTGCGGCCAGTGTTCGGCAGTGTGCACCACCGGCGCAATCACGATCAAAAACGAAATCGGTCTTGCATGGAAGGCGCTGCACGATCCCAACAAGCGCGTCGTCATCCAGATCGCGCCCGCTGTGCGCGTTGCCGTCGGCGAAGCGTATGGTTACCCCAAGGGGACAAACGTGCTCGATCAGCTTGTCACGGCGCTGAAAATCATGGGTGCGGACGAGGTGTATGACACCATTTTCGGCGCTGATCTCACTGTACGTGAGGAAGGCGACGAGTTCCTGCGCCGTTTGGAATCCGGCGAGAATCTGCCGCTGATGACCTCCTGCTGCCCAGCGTGGGTGCGCTATGTGGAGCAGGAGCGCCCGCAGTTCCTGAAGAACCTCTCTTCCGCCCTCTCCCCCATGCAGATGTTTGCCACCGTGCTCAAGGACCGCTATTTGGAGAAGGACAAGGAAGACGGACGCACGACGTATCACATTGCGATCATGCCCTGTACGGCGAAGAAGATGGAGGCCGCGCGTCCCGAGTTCACACGCTTCGGCGTGCCGAACGTCGATCTCGTGCTTACCACGCAGGAGGTCATCAAGATGATCAAGGAGTCCGGCATCCACTTCACGAAGCTGGAGAAGGAATCCCCCGATTTGCCGTTCGGCATGGGCTCCGGCGCCGCAGAGATCTTTGGCACGACGGGCGGCGTCGCAGAGGCCGTGGTTCGCTACTGCCTGCCGGACAAGTCCAAAAATGCCCTGCGCATGATCCAGCACTGTGGTCTGCGCGGCTCCGACCCCGTTCGTTTCGCCACTGTGCAGATTGGCGAGCGCGAGGTGCGCGTCGCCGTGGCGAACGGGCTGGCCAATGCCGCCAAGCTGCTTGATCAGGTTGAGGCGGGCGAGGTGCAGGTCGACCTGATCGAGGTCATGAGCTGCCGCACCGGCTGCGTGGGCGGCGCGGGACAACCTTATGCGCTGATGTCCGGCAAGTTGCGTCGCGGCGAGGGTCTGTATGAGATCGACCGCAGCGCAATGTTCAAACGTGCGGAGCGCAACCCAGTGCTCAACACAATGTACGAAGAAGACCTGAACACGCGCCGTCATGAGCTGCTGCACCACAAGTACACTGGGGAGACACAGGAATGACGATCTGCGAGGACTGCATTTACTATACCTACGACGAGGAGTATGACGACTACATCTGTGAGCAGGATCTCGACGAAGACGAATACGCTGCCCTGATGGAACGCCGCCGCACACACTGTCCGTTTTACCGTCCGGGAAACGCAGATTATTATCTCGCGGGAAAACAATAGCAAAAATTCAAAAAGGTGCCGCCGGTCAAACTCTCCCGGCGGCGCCTTTTTATTCTCTTATTACTAATAACGTTCCCAAAACGTGATATTTGACACTTGTTTCCAAATATTTTTTTCGTTACAATAGAATAGAATTCAGCAAAGGTGGTGGTATGCCGTGTCGGAACAGGAAGATAAGCTGTCACAGGTGTACCGCCTCTATCAGGTGCCCATGCTGCGCCTCGCGCATCGCATTCTGGGCGAAACACACGACGCCGAGGATGCGGTGCACAACGCCTTTGAGAGCATCGCGCGCAACGCAGAGCATCTTGCCGCGCCGGACGACCCCAGAACCCGGGGGCTATGCCATGGTCATTACCGAACGCAAGGCCATCGACCTGCTGCGCGCCCGGCAGCGCAGCGACGCCGCTGAAATCGACGAAAACATCTCCGTCGATTTTCCCGACTCCGGAGAAAGAGCCCTCGCCCGCTGCATGGCGCAACTGCCGCCGCGTTACCGTGAGATCCTGCTGCTGCGCTTTGTCTACGGCTACAGCATGCGCGAGACCGCCGCAATGATGGACATTCCGTTCACCACAGTCGGCAAGCTCTCCCAACGCGCCAAGGAGCGGCTGTATGAGCTGTGCCGGAACGAAGGCGTGCTGTGATGCCGCCTGTTTACAGCTTTTCCATCATCGCACCCGCGGTCTTGAGCAGCAGTTTCTTCGTCCCCACATCGTCGAACGCCACCTCAATCAGCGCGTCGCCGCCCATCGGCGTCAGCGCCGTCACCATGCCCGCGCCGAAACTCTTGTGCCGAATGCGGTCGCCGGGCTTAACGTCGAGCAAGGGCGCGGCAGATTTCGCCATATTTCTGACAGGTGCTTTCACTTTACTAAAGCGCCTTTCATTGCTTTTTCCGCCATTGGAGGCTGCATAAGACGTCTGCACGGCGGCATAGTCTCCACGAGCCGCGCCGAAATCGGACGATGTTCCAAAACCGCCGTATCCGCCGTCGAAGTGGCGCTCTACGCCGTAGGTCGGCGGATTCACTCCGGGCTTACCCTCCCAGTCGGCGTCCTCCTCCGGAACCTCCGAGAGGAATCGCGAAGGCGCATTGGGCGTCGTACGTCCGAACAGCATGCGTTGCTTGGCGTTGGTAAGCGTCAGTTTCTCCTTGGCACGCGTCATGGCGACGTAGCAAAGGCGGCGCTCCTCCTCCAGTTCTTCTTCCTCGCCGATGGCGCGCTGGCCGGGGAACACGCCCTCTTCCATACCCACAACATAAACGCAGGGGAACTCCAGTCCCTTCGCGCTGTGCATGGTCATCAAAGTCACGGCATTGTCGGTCGTTGCACTGTCGAGGTCGGTGTAGAGCGCGATCTCGTTTAAAAAGCCCGCAAGCGTCGCATCCTCCGGCTCGTTTTCAAGAAACGAGAGGATGTTCGATTTCAGTTCCTGCACGTTCTCCAGCCGCCCGCGGCTTTCCATGTCGTTCTTCTCTTCCAGCGCGCGCGTGTAACCGCTCTTCTGGCATACAAGGTCGTAAAGGTCAGGCAGCTCTTGTTCCTCCGCTTCGGCGCGCAGGTCGTCGATCATTGCCGCAAACTGGCGCAGCTTGGTTGCGCCGCGGCTCAGCTCAGCGTACTCGTCCGCGCTGCGGATAATCTCCATCATCGGCACACCCTGCTCTCCCGCAAGGCGCTGCACAGTCTCAACACTGGTATTGCCGATGCCGCGCGGCGGGTTGTTGATGATACGCCGCACACGCAGGTCGTCCGCAGGATTGTTCAGCACCGCAAGGTAGGAAAGCATATCCTTGACCTCGGCGCGCTCAAAGAATTTCATTCCGCCGACAACCTGATACGGCACCCCGTTGCGCTTGAATGCGTACTCCAATGCGTTCGACTGCGCGTTCATGCGGTAGAGGATGGCGTTGTCGCGCCAGTTCCGCCCGTGGCTGTACCCGCTCATGATGGACGAGACGACATAGTTCGCCTCGTCCTGTTCATTAAATACGGTACGGATGGTCACACGCTCACCGTCGCCCGCATCTGTCCACAGCGTCTTGCCCTTGCGCCCGGTGTTGTTCTGAATCACGGCGTTCGCCGCGCTCAGGATGTGCTGCGTTGAGCGATAATTCTGCTCCAGACGGATCGTACGCGTGCCTTTGTATTCTTTTTCAAAGTTCAGGATGTTTGTGATATCCGCGCCGCGGAAACGGTAGATGCTCTGGTCGTCGTCACCGACGACGCAGACATTGCCCTCCGGTCCGACAAGCTGTTTCATCAACAGGTACTGCAAACGGTTCGTATCCTGATACTCATCGATGAGCACATAGCGGAACTTGCTGCGATAGTAGTCACGCACTTCGGGATACGATTGCAGCAGCGTGACCGTGTGCAGCAGAATGTCGTCGAAGTCCAGCGCATTCGCCTCACGCAGGATCGCGTCGTAACGGGTGTATATTTTTGCCAGCTTCTCCTTGCGCCAGTCGCCGCTGCCGCTCCAGTGCTCCGCAAAGTCGCGGGCCGTCTCCATTGCGTCCTTGGCACGGCTGATGGCGGAGAGCACATCCCTCGGTGCGAACGCCTTTTCGTCCAGGCCCAACTCGCGCACCACGTCTCGCACGACGCGGCGGGCGTCGTCGGTATCGTAGATCGTAAAGTCCAGCGAAAAACCCAGCTTGTCAATGTCGCGCCGCAGGATACGCACGCAGGCGGCGTGAAACGTCAGTGCCCACACGTCCTGCGCTCCACGGATGCCGAACGCATCGAGACGGTCGCGCAATTCGTTCGCCGCCTTGTTCGTGAATGTCACCGCCAGCACCTGCCACGCCTTTGCGGGCTCCACCGCACACAAGTGCAGCATCCGGGCACGCTCATCCGGCGTCGGGTGCTGCGAATAGTTCTCCAGAAACGCCAAATCGTCTTCCGTCGCCCACGCCGGCACCTCATCCGTGTCGCTGCCTCGTCCGTAGGTCAGCAGATTCGCCACGCGATTGATCAGCACCGTCGTCTTGCCGCTCCCTGCTCCGGCAAGCAGCAGCAGCGGTCCCTCAGTAGCAAGCACGCCCTTTTGCTGCTCCGGATTGAGCCGGGCAAAGTCCCGCGCAATCGCCTTGCGCCGCGCCTTGGCATAACGGATGTTGAAATCGTCCATGGTATCCTCCGAAACCGCCTGTCAGCCAAGCGGGAATTTGTCAAAGTCGACCGTATTCTAGCAGAAAACAGCAGCGCTTGTCAATCCCGCGCACATCCCCGTCTTCAAATCTTTTAGAATTTTTGTTCGATTTCTATTGACAAGTACGAACGTTCGATTTATAATCCTTATCGAACAGAAGTTCTACGAGGAGGCAAACGATATGACAACGGGCACTTTGTTTTTTGTGGTGATCGGCGTGGGCGTGGCATCCGCAAACCTGATGAAACTGGTGGAGTGGCTGGATACCCCCCGTCCGGCACGCCGCACGCGTCGGACCGCGTAACCCGGAGGCTGCGGCATGGAGCTGCTGGAAAAACTCACCATTCTGGCGGATGCAGCGAAATACGACGCCGCTTGTACGTCCAGTGGAGCAAAGCGCGGGCACAAGGAGGGGATGATCGGATGCACCTCCTCCGCTGTAGCGGGCTGCTGCCATACCTTCAGCGCAGACGGACGGTGCGTAACGCTGCTCAAGGTGCTACTCTCCAACGACTGCTCCTATGAGTGCAAATACTGTGTCAACCGCCGCTCGAACGACGTGCCGCGCGCCACGTTCGAGCCGCGCGAGCTGGCAGAGCTGACCATCGGGTTCTATCGCCGCAACTATATCGAAGGGCTGTTTCTCTCCTCTGCCGTGCTCACCTCGCCCGACCGCACGACAGAGCGAATGATTGCAGCGCTGCGTCTGCTGCGGGAAGAATACCGTTTCAACGGTTACATCCACGCCAAAGCGATCCCCGGTACGTCACCGGAGCTGGTGTCGCAGCTCGGTCTGTTGGCCGACCGGTTGAGCGTCAACATTGAACTGCCCAGCGAAACATCGCTCCGTGCTCTTGCGCCAAACAAGACCAAGGCTGCGATCCTGGCACCCATGCGTCAGATCCGCGACCGCGCCGCCGAGAGTAAGGCGGAGCTTGTCAAATACCGTTCCGCGCCGCGCTTTGCCCCCGCAGGGCAGAGCACACAGCTCATTGTCGGTGCCAGCGGTGAAAGCGACCGCCACATTATGCGTCTCACGGAGTCGCTCTATGGACGATTTTCGCTCAAGCGTGTGTTCTACTCCGCTTACGTCCCTGTGGTGGAAAGCACGCTTCTTCCCTCGCTTGACACCAAACCGCCTTTGCTGCGGGAACACCGGCTTTATCAGGCGGACTGGCTGCTTCGGTTCTACGGGTTCCGCGCCGACGAGCTGCTCGACGAATCGCAGCCGAATTTTGACCCACGCCTTGACCCGAAATGCTGTTGGGCGCTGCGCCACCCTGAGTTCTTCCCCGTCGAGGCAAACCGTGCAGACTATGAAGCACTGCTGCGCGTGCCCGGTGTGGGCGTCGTGTCGGCAAAGCGCATTCTCGTCGCGCGGCGTACCGGCCCACTGCACGCAGATGATCTGAAGAAACTGGGCGTTGTGATGAAACGCGCACAGTACTTTCTCACCTGCTCCGGCCGCCTTGCCACGCCACTGCGCCTCTCGGGTGCGGGTATACTGGCGAATCTGATGGCTGTGGAGCGGGCCACTCTTCCCGCGGAAGCAGGAGAACAGTTGTCGTTGTTTGCCTGAGCAAACGCATCACAAGGAGCACTCATGTTGTGGCGAGACATCATCTACCAATACGACGGCACATTCGACGGATTGCTGTGCTGCATCTATGAAAGCTATACGAAAAAAGAACACCCCACCGCCTTTTACGGCGATGGGGATGAAATGTTCAGCCTGTTCGAAACGCGCACCGTCGTGACCGAGCGCGCCCATGCGGAGCGCATTGCACGCAGCCTGCGCAAACTTTCGCCCGATGTCCTGCCGTTTCTGCGCCGCGTCTTTCTCACCTGTCTGGACGAAAAAGAGCTGGCGATCTACCGTTTTGTCGTCAAGCTCTACCGCGAAGGCGCGCCCTACCTGACGCGGCTGTCGGACGACACGTATCAGCCACTGCTGCGCGCCGTACGGCATCTGTCCGCGGAGACGGAGCATTTGCGAGGCTTTTTGCGTTTTTCGGTGTTTGATGGAATGCTCGGTGCGGAAATAGAACCGAAAAACCGCGTGCTGCCGCTGTTGCGCGGGCACTTCTGTGAGCGTTGCCACGACGAAACGTTCTTCATCTATGACCGCACCCATCGTGAGGCACTGCTCTATTCCGACGGCTGCTCGCGCATCGTACCGCTGGATGCCTTTGAGATGGCGCCGCCCGACGACGAGGAGGCGGCATACCGCCGTCTCTGGAAACGCTTTTATGACACCATCGCCATTCACGAACGCGAGAATCCCCGCACGCGCATGACACACATGCCCAAGCGCTATTGGAACACGATGACGGAGTTTCAAAGTGAAAATGACGTTCCACCGCTGCCTCCTGCATGAAGGCTTCATATGCAGCGGATCAGGAAACACCCTCCGTGAGCTGCTCCCGCAGGTTTTGCAGCGCCTTTCGCTCCAGACGTGACACCTGCACCTGTGAAACGCCGAGCACACGCGCCGCCTGCTCCTGCGTCAATCCCTTGTAAAAGCGCAATAGGATCGTCATGCGCTCCCGCTCCGGCAGCGCATCCACACAGCTGCGCAGTGCAATGCGCTCGACCATCTCCTCGTCCGAGCCATCGCAGAGTGTGTTTTCCAGCGTCAGGCCATCCCCAAGCTCCCGCTGCAGCGATTCCGGCGGCGCAGCGGCCAACTCCAGTCCTGCCAATTCCTCCGGCTCTATCCCCGTCGCCTCCGCCAGCTCCGAAAGCACCGGTTCCCGTCCCAGTGACGCACGCAGCTTTTCCCGCGTCGCAAAAACGGCAAGAGACTGCTCGCGCAGGCCGCGTTCCAGTTTCACGGGGCCGTCGTCGCGCAGAAAACGGCGGATTTCGCCTGCGATTTTGGGCACGGCGTAAGTCGAAAACTGCGTTCCGTATGTAATGTCAAATCCCTTGATAGCCTTTACAAATCCAAGGCATCCAAGCTGATACAAATCATCCGGTTCGACACCGTGTCCGTAATAGCGCTTCACCACGCTCCAGATCAGCCCCGTGTTCTCCGTCAGTACGCGCTCGCAAGCGTCCTTGTCGCCTTGCTGCGCGCGCTCCAGCAGCGCAAAGGTATCCGCACTCATTTTCTCCCGCTGCGCTGCGCAATCCGGCGCTTCATGGTCACGACCGTACCGCGCTCAGGCTTGGACCGCACGGTCAGTGAGTCCATAAAGCTCTCCATGATCGTGAATCCCATGCCGCTTCGTTCTTCGCCGCCCGTTGTGTAAAGCGGCTCGCGCGCCTTGTCGATATCCGTGATGCCACAGCCCCAGTCCCGTACGACAATTTCCAGCACGTTGCCGTCGTAGATGCCCACGCGCAGGCTGATTTTCCCCAACGCATCGGGATAGGCGTGAACGATGGCATTTGTCACGGCCTCACTCACTGCGGTCTTAACGTCTCCCAGTTCGTCCAGCGTCGGGTCGAGCTGTGACGCAAATGCCGCCACTGCCGCGCGGGCAAAGCCCTCGTTTGCACTGCGGCTTAGGAATTCCAGCGCTATGTAATTGTTCGGTTTTATTTTCATATTGACCCTCCGTGCGCGTATCGCGCAAATAAATCTCAGGTTTTGCGCGCGCCGCAGGCGATGCCGGCGGCATCAAAGACTTTTTTGGCCTGCGGCGGTACATTTGTCAGCACCATCCCTCCGCCAAGCGCCGTCATGCGGCGTTGTGAACGCAGCGCTACCGCGATGCCGGAGCTGTCCATAAACGTTACCCCGCCGAAATCCAGCGTCAGCCGACGCGGCAAGGCCGCATCCAACGCGCGTTCAATCGCTGTGACCGTCTCTTGTGCGGCGTGGTGGTCCAACTCACCGCGCAGCCGGATGGTCAGCTCGCATCCGTTGGTCATTGTATACACATCCATGATGTTTTCCTCCGCTGTGTTACTGTGCTTTCTCAAAAAGCTGCAGCCGCTGTGCAACGCATATCGGCACAGCAAAAAATCAGCCCGTACTTTATTTGTACAGGCTGATTATAGTGCGTGCGGCGCGTTTCTTTTGTCGAAACACGCCGCGATGATTCAATTGTTTTTGCCTGCGCCGCCTTCGCTCTCTGCGAGAATCTTCCAGTACTCCTCGTAGTTTTCCTGCAGCAGCTTCGGCGTGTCAAGCCCATAGGGGCACTTCGCCGCGCACTGTCTGCAGTGGACGCAGTTCTCCACCTTTTTCATCTCGCTTTGCCAGTACGGCGTCTTCCAGTCGCGCTCGCCCGCGCGCCGTGCCATAAGCATCATGCGCGCGCATTGGTTGATCTGGATGCCTTGCGGACACGGCATGCAGTAACCGCAACCCCGGCAGAATTCACCGCTCAATTCCTCACGGTCACGCGCGATCGTTGCCTTGCGTGCCTCGGTCAGCTCCGCGCCGTTACGCACGCAGTCAAGGAACTGGTCCAGCTCCCATTCGTGCTGCACGCCCCAAATGGGAACAACGTCCGGCTGCGTCTCCATGAATGCGGCGGCGGCATAGCCGTCGCGAATAAGGCCGCCCGCCATGCCCTTCATGGCAATGAACCCCATGCCGCGCTGCCGGCATGCGTCGACAAGCCGCAGTTCCTGCTCGCCGGAGAGGTAACTGAACGGGAATTGCAGCGTGGCGTAGAGGCCCGATTCAATTGCTTCCTGTGCAACGGCGAGGCGGTGGTTGGTGATGGAAACATGCCGGATCTTTCCCTCCGCGCGCATTTTGCACGCCTCGTCATACAGCCCGTCCTCACCGCCGGGTTTGGGGCAGAATGCCGGGTTGTGGAACTGGTAAACGTCGATGTAGTCAGTTTGCAGCATCCGCAGGCTGGTTTCAAGCTCTTCGCGCAGTTCCGCGGCGGTTTTGGCGCCGGATTTTGTTGCGATAACGACCTTGTCGCGCATCCCGCGGAACGCGTAGCCCATTTTCTCTTCGCTGTCGGTGTATGCACGGGCGGTGTCAAAGTAGTTCATACCGCCGTCATACGCTTTACGCAGCAGGTACGCTGCGTCGTCTCGTGAGATTCTCTGGATCGGAAGTGCGCCGAAGCCGTTCTTTTCGATCTCAATCCCGGTGGAGCCAAGCGTGATTTTTCTCATGGTGGTCTCCTTTTTCATAAAAGTCGTTTCCCGGTACTACAACATTGCTCTCCTTTTCTGCTGTGCAAAAAGGAGAGCAATGCTATGGAATGCGCTTATTTCTGCATCGCCTTTTCGCTCGCTTCGAGCTTCTCCAGCAGTGCGCGCAGTTTCTCCGCCTTCTCGCGTTCGGCGTTCACAACCGCCTCCGGCGCCTTCGAAACGAAGTTCTCGTTCTTCAGCTTGCTCTCGATGCCCGCAAGCTGCTTCTCCGCGTTCGCCTTCTCTTTGGCAATGCGCGCCAGCTCTTTTTCAAAATCGACCAGTTCGGCAAGCGGCATCAGCACACGGCAGGCGTGGGTCACGACCTCGACCATACCTTCCGCCGCCAGTGCGTCCGCCGGCGCGATCGTCACCTCGCTCGCCGAGGCAAGGCGCTGGAAGAACGGAATGCCCGCCTCAAACGTTTCTCCGTGTGCGGTAGCAACGGTGTAGTGCACCTTCTTCGACGGCACAACATTCATCTCGTTGCGGCGTGCGCGGACGGCGGAGATCGCCTCGATGACCATACCCATTGCCTGCTCCTCGGCGGCAAAGTTGAACTTGTCGTTCCACTCCGGCCACTTGGCAAGCATGAGGAACTGAACGCCCTCGTCGCGCTCACCGTGCGGCAGCGCCTGCCAGATTTCTTCGGTGAGGAAGGGCATGAACGGATGCAGCAGCTTGAGCGTCTCAATGAGCACATAGCAAAGAACATTCTGCGCGTTTTTCTTTGCCGCCTCATCCGTACCGTTGAGGCGCGCCTTCGTCAGCTCAATATACCAGTCGCAGTAGTTGTCCCAAATAAAGTCGTACACCTTCGCAGACGCGACACCCAGTTCAAAGGCGTCCATGTTATCGGTGACTTCCTTGATCAGCGTGTTGAGTTTGGAGAGGATCCACTTGTCTTCCAGCTCCAGTTTCTCCGGCAATGCAACGCGGTCGATCGTCAGATTCATCATCACGAAGCGGCTCGCATTCCAGATCTTGTTGGCGAAATTGCGCATTGCCTCGCATTTCTCAACATAGAAACGCATGTCGTTGCCGGGGCTGTTGCCCGTGATGAGATTGAAGCGCAACGCGTCTGCGCCGTACTTCTCCGCCATCTCCAGCGGATCGATGCCGTTGCCGAGCGACTTGGACATCTTCCGGCCCTTGTCGTCACGCACAAGGCCGTGGATAAACACCGTCTTGAACGGCTCTTTCTTCATCTGCTCCATACCGGAGAAGATCATGCGCGCAACCCAGAAGAAGATGATATCGTAACCCGTAACCATGACGGATGTGGGGTACCAGTAATTGAGATCGGGTGCGTTCTTATCCGGCCAGCCCATCGTCGAGAACGGCCAGAGCGCCGAGGAGAACCAGGTATCCAGCACGTCCTCCTCGCGTGTGAGCTTGTCGCAGCCGCACTTTTCGCACTTCGTCGGATCGGTGCGCGAGACGTTGATGTGTCCGCATTCGTCACAGTACCATGCGGGGATCTGATGCCCCCACCAAAGCTGTCTCGAAATGCACCAATCGTGGCAGTTCTCCATCCAGTTCGTATAGGTCTTGGCGAAACGCTCGGGAACGAACTTGATCGTGCCGTCGTTGACGACGCGCAGCGCCTCCTTCGCCAGCGGCTCCATCTTGACGAACCACTGCGCGGAAATGAGCGGCTCAACATCGTTATGGCAGCGGTAGCAGGTGCCGACGTTGTGGCTGTAATCCTCGGTCTTGACCAGATAGCCCTGCTCCTCCAGATCGCGGACGATCTGCTTGCGGCATTCATAGCGGTCCATGCCCTCATACTTGCCGCCGTTTTCGTTGATCGTGCCGTTGTCGGCGATGACGCGGATGACCTCAAGATTATGGCGCAAGCCAACCTCAAAGTCGTTCGGGTCATGTGCGGGTGTCATCTTGACCGCACCCGTACCGAAACCGATCTCGCAATATTCATCGCCCACAATGGGTATCTCGCGGTTCACCAGCGGCAGGATACAGGTCTTGCCGATGAGGTGCTTGAACTTCTCGTCCTCCGGGTTGACCGCAACGCCGGAGTCGCCGAGCATCGTCTCCGGACGCGTCGTCGCCACGACGATGTCGCCGCTGCCGTCTGCGAGCGGATAGCGGATATACCACAGGTGGCCGGGCTTATCGACGTACTCGACCTCTGCGTCGGAAAGCGCGGTCAGGCAGTGCGGGCACCAGTTGATGATGCGGCTGCCCTTATAGATGAGTCCCTTGTCGTACAGCTCGCAAAACGTCTCGCGCACGGCACGGGAGCAGCCCTCGTCCATCGTAAAGCGGGAACGCGACCAGTCGCAGCTCGCGCCCATCTTCATCTGCTGCTCGACGATGCGGTTGCCGTACTTCTCCTTCCACTGCCAAACGCGCTGGAGGAACTTCTCGCGGCCTAAATCATAGCGGGTCAGGCCCTCGTTGACGCGCAGGTCCTCCTCGACCTTGATCTGCGTGGCGATGCCCGCGTGGTCGGTACCGGGAAGCCAGAGCGCGCTGTAGCCCTGCATGCGTTTAAAACGGGTCAGGATGTCCTGCAGCGTCGAGTCCATGGCGTGTCCCATGTGCAGCTGGCCGGTGACGTTCGGCGGCGGCATAACGATGGAAAACGGTTTTTTGGCCGGGTCCGCCTCCGCGCGGAAGCAGCCATTGTCCTCCCACATGCGGTAGATCTTTCCCTCCACCTGCTGGGGTTCGTAGACCTTGGGTAATTCTTTCATAATTGTCTCCTTATCTGAAATGTAAATGATTATTTGATATATTGAAACGTCTTTCCCGTTTTCTGCTCCAAAAAGCTGCGGAAGGCGTCGGGACTACCCCACTGGAAGCCCTCTTTGTCAAAAAGCTGTCCGTGACGCTTACCGATGAAACAGATGAAATAACGCTCCGTCTCACACAGTGCCGTGATGTTCTCATACTCCCAGCGCGTCTGCGTATGCGCGGTCGTCACGGTGTAGGCGTCCTCGGCAAACTCGGTCTTTGAATGCGCGGTGCCGGGAATCATCTGGCGCAGCGCGATCCATGCGTTGAGCCTGTCCTCCAACAGCAAAACCAGGAGGATCACGATCTCAGAAGCCACCATCGGTATGTCGCTCGCGTCGAATATTCCCTGCGCGAGCATATAGACCAGCAGCAATGCCCCAAAGGCGAAAATCGTCCAGATAACACCGCGCGCGATGCGCCAGATGCGCCGTACGCTTTTGCGCGCTGCGCGGCAAAGCACGGTCAGCGCCATGCGGTCGTATGTTTGCTCGATGATGAACATGCCTTTCCTCCCGTCGTACCGGAACTGCGGGTCACGGGTCCAATCCCGCGAAAAAACGCCCTGAGCCGTTTGGCTCAGGGCGAACAAAAGTCCGTGGTACCACCTGAATTTCCGCATAAGCGGACACTCTTTTGCGCTGTAACGGGCGCCCCCGTCCTGCCTACTCCGTTCGGCGCGGCTGCTCCGGGACGACTTCCGCACGCTGCCGCAGGAACTTACACCAACCGCTCCCTCTCTTTGCCGGCGCCACGCACGTACTGCTTCCCTTCCCTGCATTTAACGGACGTTAGTGTATCGCAAAACTCCCGGTTTGTCAACTCATGCGCAGGATTTCTTTTTTCAGGCGCACAATGATCCGTTTTTCCAAGCGGGAAATATAGCTTTGCGAAATGCCCATTCGTTCCGCGACCTCCTTCTGGGTCAGCTCGTCACGCCCGTCCAACCCGAAGCGCAGCGTCACGATCTCCCGCTCCCGCGGTGTCAGCAGCGCGACGGCGTCGCGCAGCAGCGTACGGTCGACCTCCTCCTCGATGGGCTTGAGCACAATGTCGTCCTCCGTACCGAGCACGTCTGAAATCAGCAGTTCATTGCCGTCCCAGTCCGCGCCCAGCGGCTCGTCAAAGCTCACCTCCGCCTTCTGGTTGGAGGTTTTGCGCAGATGCATCAGTATTTCGTTTTCGATGCAGCGCGAGGCATAGGTTGCCAGCTTGATATTCTTGTCGCTGCGATAGGTGTTGATTGCCTTGATCAGTCCGATCGTGCCGATGGATATCAGATCCTCCATACCCACGCCCGTATTTTCAAAGCGCCGCGCAATGTAAACCACCAGCCGCAGATTATGCTCGATCAGCTCCTGGCGCGCCGCCGTCTCTCCCAAGTCAAGCCTCGCCAGCAGTTCCGCTTCCCGTTCCCGCGTCACCGGCGGCGGCAGTGTGTCGCTCCCGCCAATATAATAGACTCCGTCCGACGGCAAAAATCCCTGCCGCGCCAGCCACGCGCGGAGCCTTTCCCAGAGTAGTCCGATGTTCATGCTTCTTCTCTTCCTCCCCATCCTCAGCAGTTTTTCCCACAAGGCGCACGCGTCGACTGTCAGAGCTGTCATTCGCAATGGACGCGCAGCGGTTCTCCGCCTCTGCCTCCGCAAACCACAAGCCCTGGTATCCCATCGCAAACGGCTCCGGTGCCAGCGCAATCAACCGCGCGCCCAACATGCGTCCGCCCTCCGACAGCGCATCGCAGCGAAATGCACGCAATGACGACTCCCCGCCTCCGGCGGTGTGGATGCGCAGCGTCGTAAAGGGTATATACGCTGCGCTGCCGGTCTTTCCTTCCGCAAAAAGCGGCGCAAGCGCCGCCGCCTCGATCACCGGCACGCCCGCCCCCGTCAGCGGATCGCAGAGCGTGTTGCCCGTATCGCGCAGCAGCCGCAGCGCTACCGTCCTGCCGCCGTACGACACACGCACACAGGCAAAGTCGGGCGCATTGTGCCGTGCGCTGCCGCGAAACACCAACGACAAAAGCAGATAGGTTGCTCCCGCCGCCGCGCAAAATACGCCCCACGGCACCTGTGCGTAAAGCATCCCCGCCGCAAGGCGTCTTATGCTCCCGCCAAGCCGCCCGAGCAGCAGCACCCCGCCGCCGAGTGCGCAGGAGAGCAGCAAAAACAGCAGCGTGAGCCTGCCGATCTGCGCGCGCCCGAACGCAATGCGGCACATCACACCCAGCACGGGCAGCAACGCCCACATCAGCCACGGAACAGCCAACACCGCCACGGCATAGGCCGCGCCCAGCGCCGCGGCGGCAGCCACGCGTGAGCGGCGGATCCCCTGTCCCGCGAGGCGCAGCGTGCCGAGCAGCAGCAGATAGTCCAGCGCAAAGTTCCACAGCACCGCAACGTCCCAGTAAACGGTCACGCCCCCACCTGCCTTTCGGGACACAGTATAAGCCTGTGCAGGGACAAAAAAGCGCGAAAAAAGCCCACCGGGGACACTCCGGTGGGCAAGGCGCGGCATCACGTGCAATATGCCGTTTGTTTTTCATGCTGCCGCAGCTTACAGAATATACGGCAGAATCATCGAACCGAGAAACGATACCACCATCACCGCCACGATGACAATGGCGACGAGACGCGTGAACTTGCTGCTCATGTTGTTTCCTCCCTTATGATCTTCCTGATGCCGTGCTCCGCCTTCGCGCGCGGGAGCATGATCTCGCGTCCGCAGCGCGTACAAGTGAGCTTCACATCCATGCCCACCCGTGTGACGAGCCAGCGCGTCTCCCCGCAGGGATGTGGCTTTTTCATCTCCACACGGTCATTCGGTCTCAGATCCATCGGCATGTTTGATCTTCTCCCAATACTGCGCCGCCGCCTGCTCGGTCTTGTTGTCGCCGAAGCGGTAGTACGCTGCGTTTTTGAGCGCGTCGGGCAGGTATTGCTGACGCACCCAGTGGTTGGGGTAGCTGTGCGGGTACTTGTAGTGCTGGCGGTTGTCCATGCCCGTCGTGTCGGCGTGGACATTTTGTAGCTGCCGCGGCACATCGCCCGTGTGCCCCGCCTTCACGTCCGACCATGCCGCACCGATCCCCTCAACGACGCTGTTGGACTTGGGTGCGGTGGCAAGCAGGATCGCCGCCTCCGCCAGCGGGAGCTGCGCCTCAGGCAGTCCGAGCTGCATGGCCGTGTCCACACACGCCTTCACAATGGCGATCGCCTGAGGATAGGCAAGCCCCACGTCCTCGCTTGCCGAGCACAAAAGCCGCCGGCAGGGCGTGATCAGGTCGCCCGCCTCCAGAAAACGTGCCAGATAGTGCAGTGCCGCATCCGGATCGCTGCCGCGCAGGGATTTCATCAGCGCGCTTGCACAGTCGTACATCGCGTCTCCGCCCTTGTCATAGCGCATGGCGCTCTTCTGCGCGAGCTGTGCCGCGTCCGCAAGCGTCAGGCAAAGCGCTCCGTGTTTTGCCTCCGCCGCCGCATACAGCAGCTCACAGGCGTTGATGCTCTTGCGCACGTCGCCGCCGCAGCTCGTCGCAATATGCTCCGGCACGCCGTTCTCCCACGAAAGCGGCAGTTCGCTGCGTTCCCTGAGGATGTCCAGCGCGCGGTTCACGGCGGGCAGTGTCTCCTCCGGTGAAACGCTCTTGAACTCAAACACCGTTGAACGCGAGAGCAGCGCGCCGTAAACGTAAAAGTACGGATTTTCGGTGGTCGAGGCAATGAGCGTGATGGAGCCGTTTTCCATGAACTCCAGCAGGCTCTGCTGCTGCTTTTTGTTGAAATACTGAATCTCATCGAGATACAGCAGCACGCCGCCGGGCGCCATCAGCGTCCCCACGTCCGCAATGATGTCCTTGACGTCGGAGAGCGACGCGGTGGTGGCGTTGAGCTTGTGCAGCGTCTTGTGCGTACGGGCGGCGATGATGTTGGCAATGGTCGTTTTTCCGGTGCCGGACGGTCCGTAGAAAATCATGTTCGCGCTCGTACCGGACTCGATAAGGCGGCGCAGCATACCGCCCGGCCCGATCAGATGCCGCTGCCCCACGACCTCGTCGAGGGACTGCGGGCGAATTTCGTCCGCAAGCGGGCGATCCATGCGTGTCGCCTCCTTCATTCATACTGCTCCTGAAGCCATCCTTCTCTTGCATAGAGAGGGAATGTTTCAGATTTTTGGAATTGCCCCTCCGCCCGCAGGCGAAGGGGCCTGTCAAAATCAGTTGGTGTAGTTGTCAAAGTAGCCCTGCACAAGGACGATCGGCGTGCCCTTGTCGCCGCTGCCGCTCGTCAGGTCGCACAGCGATGCGATCAGATCCGTCAGCTGGCGCGGGGTCGTGCCCTCGCTCGCCATCTTGCCGACCAGCGCGCCCTGCTTGGCACGAATGTCTGCGCTGATCGCATCACGCAGCGCCTCGCCTGACAAGTCTTTATACTTGTCATCGGCAAGATACTTGAGCTTCAGCTCGTTCGGCGTACCGACGAGACCGTCGGTATACGCGGGGCTGGTAACGGGGTCGGCCAGCTCCCAGATCTTGCCCTGCGGGTCTTTGAATGCACCGTCGCCGTAGACCATGACCTCGACCTTCGCACCCGTCGCGTCAAGGATACGCTTGCGCACATCCTCCACCACGCCCTGACAGTCGCGCGGGAAAAGCTTGACCTTGTCCTCGGTGGACTTGTTGGAGCCGAGCAGGCCATACTTCTCATTGCAGCCGCTGCCGTTGACCGGCGCGGTAAGGATCTCGTCGAGGCCCAGCACCACCTTCGCGCCTGCCGCCTTGAGCAGGCGTTTGGTACGCGCACGGCTGTGAATGTCGCAGGCAAGAACATGATCGGTATACTTGAGGATATCGGTCGCATGGTTGGCGAACACGATCTCACACTTGGCGCCCGCCGCCTCCACCAGTTCGGTGTAGTACGCCACATAGTCCACGCCCGTGAACTCATGCTTTGTAGCGCCGAAGGTTGCACGGAACTGCTCCGCACTGAGAACGTCACTGTAGGGGTTCACACCCGCCTCGTCCACCTGATCCAGGGTGACGAGCGCGTTGCCCACCTCATCGGAGGGATAGCTGAGCTGGATGACGACCTTCTCGCAGCCCAGCGCAACGCCGCGCAGCAAAATCGCAAAGCGGTTGCGCGAAAGGATCGGGAACACAAGGCCGAGGCTTTTGCATTTCGCACCGCCGCCGAATTTCGCGCGCACATCCTGCGCGATGTCGTCCACGCTGGCATAGTTGCCCTGCGCGCGTGCAACGACAGACTCGGTGATGGCAATGACGTCACGGTCGCGGAGGCTGAAGCCTTCGCTCTTCGCGGCGGCAAGCACACTGTCCGCCGCGATGGCGGCAATGTCATCGCCCTGACGGATGATGGGGCAGCGGATACCTCTCGATACGGTGCCGACGCGTCTTTCCTGTTCGCTCATGTTGGATGTCCTCCTCTGTACGAGTAAAAAATAACCGGAACGAAAGGAGTATACCGCAAAAACGGCGGCTTTGCAATGGGAGCATTGCTCAAAAGCGGCGCTTTCACGCCGCCTTGTGCCTGTGCAAATTGTGTCCGGGACTCTCAGACGTCCGCTGACTGCCCCGCGCCCGCCGGTTCCGCCGCGTCTTGCCGCTCCGCCGCATCCGGCTGCTCCGCCTCCTCGTCATCGAACAGGCGCAGCCCCGCCGTGTCCGTAACGGGCAGGGAAAATGCGATCGCCTTCGCCGGGGTCTCCATGCCCGCCTGCAGCATGATCTTTTGCATAATCAGGTCACGCTGGTTCGTCTTGACGACGATGAAGATCATATCCTTTTCCGAAGCGAGGGAAATGCCGAGGAATTTCTCCGCGCGCTCCATGCCCGTGCCGCGGGCGTGGACGATGGTGCCGCCGTAGGCGCCTGCCGCGCGTGCCGCCTCCATGACCAGCTCGTTGTAACCCTGATTGGCGATGACAACTATCAGCTCGCGCTTCGTCCCTTTCATCGCACTTTCCTCCCCTCTTTGAAAATCCTGCCCGTCGGTCATGAGCGCCAGCTCACGCCGCCCGCCGATACTGCTCATCGGTATGAGAAAGGCAATGCCCACGCCGGGCACATCGATCTGTAAGTTCTGCCGCAGAGCGTGCTTTGCCGCTTTCCATGTCCCCGGGGTGACGAGTGAGAAACACACCGCCTTTTCCGTGCTGTTCAGGAAGCGTTCCGCGCCTGTAGGCGGAACGGTGCCATGCCCCAGCGAGATGCAGCCCACCCGGATTCCCTTTTCCCGGTACAGCGAAACGAACTTCGGCAGCAGCCGGCGCTCCGCGATGGTGGTCAGCAGATATAGTTCAGACATTGGCTATCCCCCCTCACAGCGCGATGATCTCGTAGTCGTCCAGCCAATCCAGCTTCGCGTCCACGCCTTCGCTCTCCATCACCGACGCCTCACGCCGCGCCGCGCCGATGCGATAACTCACGCCAAGCAGCTGAATGGCAATCAGCGGCGTCATGGCGACCATCGCCACCACGCCGAACGCATCCGTCACAACATTGCCGCCCACGGCCAGCGTCGCCCCCGTCGCCAGCGGCAGCAGAAACGTCGCCGTCATGGGGCCGGACGCCACGCCGCCGGAGTCAAAGGCGATCGCGGTAAAAAGATCCGGCACGGCAAAGCTCAGGCCCATGGCCAGCAGATAGCCCGGAACGATAAACGCCAGAATGGAAAGCCCCGTCAGCACGCGAAAGAGCGCCAGCCCCACCGATACCGATACGCCGATGGAAAGGCTGCGCTGAAGCGTCTTGCCCGTGACCGCGCCGTTGGTCAGCTCCTCGACCTGTTTCATGAGGACGTAAACCGCCGGCTCCGCCTTGACGATGTAGTAACCGATGAGCATGCCCACCGGAATAACGATCCAGCGGAACGGCAGTCCCGCCAGCGTTTTGCCGAGATAAGTACCCGCGGGCATGAAACCGACATTTACGCCGGTGAGAAAAAGCACCAGGCCGACATAGGTGTAAAGCAGTCCCACACCGATGCGTGCGAGCGTTTTTTTACCCAGTTGCAACCCCAGCGCCTGAAAAACGCCGAAAAACGCGATAATGGGCAGCAGCGCACGCCCGATCTCGACCAAATAGGTCGGCAGCGCCTGCGTAAAGAGCGTGCGCAGCTCGACGGTATCGCTGAAATCCGGCACGACGACGGCGCTGTAGCCCGCGCCGTCCGGCCGGTAGATCATACTGAGCAGCAACACCGCCAGCACCGGTCCCACCGAGCACAGCGCGATCAGGCCAAAGCTGTCCTCCTGGGCGCTGCTGTCGCTGCGGATGGCGGAAATGCCCACGCCGAAGGCAAGAATGAAGGGTACGGTCATCGGCCCCGTCGTCACGCCGCCCGCGTCAAACGCCACGGCAAGGAAATCCACCGGTGCGGTAAAAGCAAGCACCAGCACTGCCGCGTAAAATATCAGCAGCAGCGTACGCAGCTTCACGGCCAGCAGCATGCGCAGCAGCGCCAACGCGAGAAACACGCCCACACCGCCCGCAACCGAAAAAATCAACACGGTATTCGGAATGGACTGCACCTGTGAGGCAAGCACCTGCAAATCCGGCTCCGACACGGTGATGAGCGCGCCGAGCAAGAAACCCATGGCAAGTATGAGGCCAAGTTTTCGTGTACGCGTGATGCGTCCGCCCACCTGTTTTCCCATCGGTTCCATGGCAAGCTCCGCGCCGAGGGTGAAAAACATCATCCCCGCCACCAGCAGCACGCCGCCGAGCAGAAACGCCAGCAGCACGTTGCTCGTCATCGGCGCAATGGTCAGCGACAGCACCAGCACGATCGCAATGATCGGCAGCACGGCTCCGAGCGCCTCGTCCAATTTTTCCCGCAGCTTTGACCGGTACATATTCCCTGCTTTCCCGCCCCTTCCGGGCCCGTACATATTTTACGGCTATTATACGGGGATTTTGCAAGGCGGTCAAGTGTGTCTCCCGTGCCATTGTTCGCACCTCTCCCCCGCAGCCCACACCGCGCGGCACACCGTTTCTGTCCGTCCGAGGCCCCAGCCGGTCGAAGGCAAAGTGCAAATTTTTAACGGATTATTTATGCAAATACGCAACAATTCGTACGGTTTAAACTTTGACAACATCTCAAAACGATGTCTGTGTCAAATTTTGGCAATGGCAAATCCGCTGGCACTATTTTGTTTTGACTATTGACATATTATAATATTTTTGTATAAGATGCCACTAGCGTAATGCAAGGGAGGCTTGTCATGTTTCCTGAACGACTCAACGCCCTGCTTGACGAAGTTTGCGCTTGCGCAGTTCATCGGCGCAACGGAAGAAGAGCTGGCCGACGAGGCCGCCTGTACGCAGCGTCTGGAGAAATGGCTGCGCACGTTCCGGGTGATGGACACCTCGCTGATCGAAACTTTCCTCGACGACGTGGATTCCTTTTCGCCGGACATGTCGATGCCTTTGCTCTCGCCGGAGGAAGCCGTGGGCGACGCCGCAGACGACACGTCAACTGTCTACGTTGGCATTGCCGGTTTGCGGCGCGCAATACTGCGGTTTCTGTATGCTGCTATCCAAAACAAAAAGCCCCAATTGCTGCTATATTCCGACCAGAACATGGCATGGATGGTCGAAGACCGCGATTTTGCCATGCGCTGGGTATCGCTCATGAGCGCCTATGTCAACAGCGGCGGCAAAATCCAGATCATTCACAATGTTGACCGTGGTCTGGGCGAGATGCTCGCCGCGATCCGCGCCTGGCTGCCCCTCTATGTCTCAGGCAACATCGAAAGCTGGTACTGCCTCAAGCCGGGCGGTGAGCGCTTTTTCCACACGCAGTTTCTTGAGCCGGAGGACGCCTGCATCGAAGCGAGTTTTGTGATCGGCGGCGAAAACGAGACGCGCTACAGTTACCACACGCAGGAGGAAAAGCTTGCCTATTTCCGCCGCTTCTACAAGGAACTGCTTCGCAACAGCCGGCCGCTGTTCCGTGCCGCGCTGTTCTACACGCCGGAAGAATACGCCCATCATCTGCGCAGCATTCTTTCGCTCATGCAGGATCACCCCTACTACCGTTTCTACCCGCTTGCCGACGCCCCGTTCACGCAGATCCGTCTCTCGGCTTCGGAGCAGGCGGCTCAGTTCAACTGTCTCGTCGCCTCACAACCGCTCACCTTCACCGCCACCCATCCGATGATGTGCCGCGCGTTTGTCAGTTTTGCCGAGCGTCTGGAGGAACAGTACAGCATGGATACGCACGCCCTGGAGGCAATGCTGAAACCATATTTCATCTGAAAGAGGAGGAACCCAGAAAATGTTTTGTTCGAAATGCGGCAGCCAGATTCCGGATGGCAGCCGCTTCTGCCCGGCTTGCGGCACGCAGGTCATGCAGCCGACGGCCTATCAGCAGCCCGTACAGCCGCCTGTGCAGCAGCCCGTACAGCCGCCGGAATATCCGCAGGGTATGTATCAGGAACCGCTTCAGAAAGTGCAGGCGAAGGTGCCGTGGCACAGCCGCGGCAAGCGCTCGCCCCTCTATCCGGGCGCACGGCGCATCAATGTTCTCTTCGTCACACTGCTGACGGTCATGCAGGCGGTCCTGTTTTTCATCTTTGCCGGCATCGGCGATACCGTGGAAGCGGACATGATGACGGCGCAGCTTGTCGGTCTTGTGCCGACGGTGGTACTGATCGTCTACCTGTTCAATCTCGACACCATAGAAAAAGAACCTGTGAGCCTGCTGCTCAAGCTCTTTTTCGTGGAAGGTCTGCTGACCATGCTCATCGTCGCCTATGTGGAGCTTGCGATGGAGAGCGTGGCACTGGTCTTTCTGGATGAGGACACAGTGCTTTTCCACATCGTGGACAACCTGTTGTGCGTCGCGCTGGTGGAGGAGCTGTTCAAATTCTGCGTGCTCAAGAAGTTCACCTGGCGCCACAGTGCATTCAACTACCGTTTTGACGGCGTGGTCTACGCTGCCGTAACGGCGCTGGGCTTTGCGGCGTTTGAAAACTTCGCCTACATTGACAGCTACGGTTTCAGCGTCGCGCTCACACGCATGGTCAGCTCGGTGCCCGGACACTGCGTGGACGGCATCCTGATGGGTATTTTCTATGGCAAGGCAAAGCTCATGGAGGGCCGCGGCAACCATGCCGGCGCACGCAAAAATCTTTTGTTCGCCCTGCTCGCTCCCATCGCAGAGCATGGTTTCTACGATTTCTTTGCCAACTTCGGGGAAAGCGACCTCGCCTTCCTGCTGTTTTACGGCTATGTCTTCATTCTCAACGCGGTGGTCTTCGTGCTGGTGTGGCGCCTCGCCCAGCGCGATGAGGCAATCTATGCGCAGGAACAGATGAATACGCCCGTCGGCGCCCCTTTCTGAGATAGCATTGCAGCAAAATCGCCCTTTCCATTTGGAGGGGCGATTTTTTAATCATGCCGCGCTGCGGCGGCCGGACATTGCTTTCAAATTCTCCGCTGGAACCGCGGACGTCTCCTCCGGCCTGTCCGCATCGTCCAGCCAGATCAGAAATCGCACCAGCAGCTTCGTAACATAGCCGACACCCAGCAGCGTCAGCGCCAACACCATTGGCGTCATGTCCCTGCCCCCTTCCTCACGACGCAAGTTTCATGCCAGCGTCGGCAAAGCCCGGGAAAATGAGCTGTCCGGGGATTGCTTCGGCGTGGTTCTCTGCCGCGTACTTTTCTACACAGCGCAGGGCATCCAGACGTGCCCGCACCCGCCGTATTGCCGTCAGCACATCTTCAACGGTGAACAGGTGCGCCGGGATCACGGCCTCCGCCACATCACCCGTGAGCCGTGCGCAGACACGCCGGTCATATTTCTCGTCCATGCAGCTCTCCGGCAGCCGCTCCGTCAGCTCCGCAAGCCGTCCGTTCAGGTCCTCCAGTCTCTGTTCCAGGCGCTCTTCAGTCATTGATAAAGACCTCCCTCTTCCCGCGCGATCCGCTCTTGACGGTTCGCGCCTTTCTTTGTTATACTCATCCTAACAGCATATCTGTACGATAAACAGGACAAGGAGGAACTGTATTATGCCGAGATCGTCCGGGCAGAAGCTCAAGCTGCTCTACATTATGGACTACCTGCTCCAATACTCTGACGCGGAGCACCCCGTCACGACGCGCCAGCTCATTGCCCACCTCGCCACGCATGACATCCGTGCAGAGCGCAAAAGCATCTACGATGACATCGAGGCGCTTCGCACCTACGGATTGGACATCGAACAGGTCGCAGCGGGACAGCTTTTCGGCTACTACGTTGCGTCCCGCCGTTTTGAACTGCCGGAGCTGAAGTTGCTGGTGGACAGCGTACAATCGTCGAAATTCATCACGCAGCGCAAAACCAACGCGCTCATCCGCAAGATTGAAACGCTGGCCAGCAGTTACGACGCGCAGAGGCTCCAGCGTCAAGTCTTTGTTGCAGGCCGCGTCAAAACGATGAACGAGTCGATCTATTATAATGTCGATGCGATCCATGCGGGTATCTCCGGCGGCAAGAAAATCCGTTTCCGGTATTTTGAGTATACGGTCACAAAAGAGCGGCGCTATCGCCGGGACGGCGCATACTATGTTGTCAGCCCCTACGCCCTGACGTGGGACGACGAGAACTACTACATGGTCGCCTACGATACGGATACGGACACCATCCGCCACTACCGCGTCGACAAGATGACGAACATCACCGCGACGGATGAACCGCGTGACGGTGCGGAGGCGTACCGCTCGCTGGATATGGCGGTGTATGCGCGCAAGGTATTCGGCATGTTCTCCGGCACAGAGGAACGCGTCCGACTGCGTTTTGCAAACCACCTCGTCGGCGCGGTGCTCGACCGGCTTGGACAGGATGTAAGCATCATTCCGGACGGAGACGCCCACTTCACCGTCAGCGCCGATGTGATCGTCAGCCCGCAGTTTTTTGCATGGCTGTGCGGTTTTGGCGTAGACGCACAGCTTTTGGCACCGGAAAGCGCGGTTGCGCAGATGCGCGCGCATATCGCGGGGATTGCCGGGCTGTATAACTGAGAAGGCACAGCTTTTTTGTGCAAATCAGTCTTC
Source organism: Oscillospiraceae bacterium (assembly GCA_902783035.1). Classification (GTDB taxonomy): domain Bacteria; phylum Bacillota; class Clostridia; order Oscillospirales; family Oscillospiraceae; genus Hominicoprocola. Next base: position 10,022 of record CACZPK010000059.1, on the reverse strand, counting down.
ATCGCATGATAGCCCAAAATCGCCGCAAAATTTTTTCGTGATTTTTTGATGCGACCCCGTTTTTTGTTCCGCCCGCTCCGAATACAGTACCAGAGCCTTACGGCCAAACAAAAAACAAAAGGATGCGATATCATGAAATACAACCAGATGCTTCGCGCCGTTCTCTCGGCGGCTCTCTCCTTTTCTGTGCTGACCTCAGCGGCGCTCGCCGCACCGCCCGACCAGTCAGGCGGGAGCTCGGGCAGCGCCTCCGTCACCTACGACGGCGCGACAACCATCACCGAATCCTCGACACAGAGCGGTCAAACGTATGCAAGCACGACCGCCAATCAGAACGCATTGCTCGCGACGGGCGGCACATCCACCATTACCGATCCTGCCGTTACCAAGAGCGGCAGCCCGAGCACGCGCAGCGACGACTATGACTTCTATGGCACCAACGCGGCTGTGATTGCAACAAACGGCGCGACGCTGAACATCTCCGGCGGCAGTGTGACAACCGACGCTTCCTACGCCAACGCCGTCTACGCTTACGGTACGGGCACGATCAACATTTCCGGCACCACGATTAAGACGTCCTCCAACAACTCCGGCGGTATCATGGTCACGGGCGGCGGCACACTGAACGCAAGCGATCTGACCGTCTCCACCTCGGGCAATTCGGCGGCGGCGATCCGCTCCGACCGCGGCGGCGGCACGCTGACCGTCACGGGTGGCAAGTACACGACCTCCGGCACCGGCTCGCCCGTCATCTACTCCACCGCCGACATCACGGTCAAAAACGCAGAGCTGACGGCGACAACTTCCGAGGGCGTCGTGGTTGAGGGCGGCAACTCCGTAACGCTCATCGGTACGACGATGACCGCCGACAACAACAAGACCAACGGCAAGTCCACAACCTACAAGAGCATTTTCCTCTACCAGTCCATGTCCGGCGACGCCACGAACGGCGGCGGCAGCTTCACCGCAACGGGCAGCACGATCATCAACAACAACGGCGATGTGTTCTTTGTCACCAACAACAGCGCGTCGATCACGCTCAAGAACAACATCATCGTCAACAATGACGCCTCCGGCGCGCTCCTGCGGGCGCAGACGGGTGCGTGGGGCACAAGCGGTTCCAACGGCGGCCATGTCACGCTGACGCTCGACAACCAGACGGTCAGCGGCGATATCTATATTGACAACATCTCCACGCTGACCCTGGTGCTCAAGAACGGGTCCCACTTCACCGGCACCATCAACGGCGACAACACCGCTAAGAGCATCGTCGTGGAGCTTTCCGCCGACAGCACGATCACTCTGACCGGCGACAGCTATGTTTACAGCCTTGCCAATGCGGGCAGCGGCAACGTCGTCACGAACGGCTATACGCTGACCACCGGCGCAGGCGAAGCCGGCGGCGCGGCTGTGAGCACCGGCAGCAATTCCGGCAACGCTCAGACGCCCCCTTCCATGCCGAATGGCGAAGGCGGCATGCCCGGCGACGGTCAGACGCCCCCCGACAAGCCGAACGGTGAAAACGGCATACCCGGCGACAATCAGACGCCTCCCGATAAGCCGAACGGTGAAAACGGCATGCCCGGCGACGGTCAGACGCCCCCCGACAAGCCTGACGGAGATGCACAGACGCCCGTCGACAATACCCAGCCCAATGTGGTGCTGTCCCCGCAGAAGCTCACGGTCAACGGCACGGAGCAAAAGAGTGAGGCTTACAACATCGGCGGCACCAACTTCTTCAAGCTCCGTGACCTCGCTGCGCTGCTCAGCGGCACAAGTTCACAGTTTCACGTTAGCTATGACGCTGCACGCAACACGGTGGTCATCACCACGGGCGAAGCCTGCGACGACACGCTCAGCGCAGACTTTCAGGACAATTCCGCAAGCGCTGTGAGAAGTCCCCAGCACGTTGAGATTGACGGCAAGGCCGTATCGCTCACCGCATACAACATCGGCGGCTCTAACTTCTTCGGACTGCGCGAGCTGAGCGAGTACCTCGGCTACAACGTCGGATACGACGAAAACACCAACACGGCGATCATTCAAAGCAAGTAACCGAAGCCCCCGCTCCCGAGGCTGTGCAGTCCCAAGAGCAGAAGTCGGCTTCCGCCAAATCTGCCAGCTCGCAGGAACCCGATGCTCAGGCTGATGTGAGCTTGATTGTCGGCTCCCGGGTCTCCGCCGATCGGATCTCCGGTGAAGATATCTATGACCCGGACGAGTAGGCTGCTGTGCACAACGTCAAGGCCGAAGTGAAAACGCGCCGCGGTCAAAGCGGCAAAGCCATCACAAAAAGGAACTCCGAAACTGCTCGGTTTCGGAGTTCCCTTTTGCTTGAGAAAACGCTTTGATATCAGATTTTCTTTTCCAAGTCCACCTTGCATTTTGTACGCGTGCAAGTCGCTCCAGTCCAAGTTATTTGCACTTCTCTTCCGCGCAATTTCCGATCAGCGCCAGCTTTTCCTGTCGCGTGAAGCGCTTGATCTCCGCCTCGCGGCGCATCGCCTCCTGCTTCGTCGAAAAGGTCTCATAGTATGCAAGCCTCACCGGGCGGCGCGCCTTTGTGTACTTCGCGCCCGCACCCGCGTTGTGCGCCGCGACGCGCTTTTCAATGTCGTTCGTCCAGCCGCAGTAGAGCGTCCCGTCTGCGCAGCGCAGGAGGTAGGTATAGTTTGTCATGATCAGCCCTTCAATATGTCCTTGATCTGCGCGAGATCGTCTGCAAAGTAGACGCCGCGCAGTTTTTCTTTGGTGCAAAGCCCCATCTCCACCATGTGGTCGAGCAAGGCGCGGAGGTCGTTATAATAGCCGTTCAGGTTATAGAGGATACATGGCGCGTCGAGGTGCCGCAGCCCCACCTTGCTGATGACCTCCGATATCTCTTCCAGCGTGCCCGTGCCGCCGGGGAACGCGATAAAAACGTCGCCCAGCTCGATCATCTTCGCCTTGCGCTCAGACATATCCCGCGTGATGATCAGGCGCGTGATGGCGTCGTATTCAAAGCCCGCGTCGATGAAAAACTGCGGCTCCACGCCCGTGACCTCGCCGCCGGAGCGCAGGACGCTCTCCGCCAGCTCGCCCATCAGCCCGCACTTTGAGCCGCCGTAAACGAGCGAATGTCCGTTTGCGCCGATCCATGTGCCCAGCTCGCGCACGGCGGTTTTGAACGCAGGGTCGCGGCCCTCGGTCGAGCCAAGATAAACGGTAATGGTCATGTGCTTCACCTCACGTAAACAGCCATTTTTGCCCGTCCGGCATCGTCATCAGCGTACCGTTCGCGCGCTCCAGCACCTCGCCCGTGGGATAGCGTCGAATGACGACCTCCTCGCGGTAGTCGGGGTCTTCGTACCACTTCGAGAAAACCAGCTTGTCCCCATCGCGCGAGTCGAGCGACTCCTCCGGGTCAATGGCGAACGACCCCTGCTCGGGCCACACGACCTGAAACGTGTTCTCGTGTCCTTGCCGCGTGAGCGTCAGCGGTGTGGTGTGGAGCATCAGGTTGTAGCAGTCCGGCACCACACCCAGCGGCAGGCGGACGTGTACCTCCGCCGACTCCATATCCGCCGCGCAGCGGTAGATCAGGATTTTCTTCTGCGGGAAGTCCACCAGAAGGATGTAGATTTGCCCGTCTGCAAAGCAGGGGCGGCCGAAATACTGCCCGTTGCGCGCTGCAACCGGTTCATAGATGCGTGGCTCCGGGCAGCGGACGAACACAAGGTGATTTTTGCTGATCGGATGTCCGTCGTGGAACAACTCCTCCGCTTCGTACAGGTCGCCGCTGGTATAGTCAGAGCCCCACTGCCAATCGGTGCCCTCCATGCTTTCGAGATAATTGACGCCGTGGGCGTCGATGCGTTGATAGTCCATCACTTGCTCCTCTGCTATTGTGTCAAAGCTTTTTGTATTCCGCGATGACAAACTCGATTTCCGTTGTCAGGGTATTAAGTCCACCCAGCTTGTCCTTGTCCTTTTGGCTGGTGTGGTAGTAATACGGCGTCATACGGAAGACCGCGTCTATGTCCTGCGCGCTGCGCAGCGTGATTTCGGCGGCGATTTTCTGCGTGCCGCAGAGCTGCAGCGCCTCGGTTGCGGGCAACGCCTCGTCGTTGGGATACGGGTCGTCGTACAGCTTCTCCTTGAGCGCCCAAAGGTGCTTTTTGCCGGGGACGACGCTAAACAGCGTGCCGCCGGGTTTGAGAATGCGCGAGAACTCCCGTTCGTGGAACGGCGCAAACAGATGCGTCGCGTAGTCGAAGCTCCCGTCCGCCACGGGGATCGACACAAGATTCGCCACGAAGCAGGTCGCTCCGCCGCGCTTCGCGGCAAGCCGCACCATCTCCTTGGAAAGATCGAAGCCATAGACGGCAAGCGCGGGATTCTCCCCCAAAGCGGCTGTATAGTATCCTTCGCCGCAGCAGATATCCAGTACGGTTCCGCGCTTATCGGCAAAAAGGGCAATCAGTGCGTCGCGCAGCGGTTGGTAATACCCCTTGTCGAGAAAGTCGCGCCGGGAGCGTGCGGAGTCCTTGCTGTCGCCCATGCGGTCGCCGCTTTTCTGCGAGCGCAGCAGATTGATGTATCCCTCGCGGGCCATGTCGAAGGAATGTCCCTTGGGACAGGAAACAGTTTTGTCGCGGAGGGACAGGCTGCCGCCGCAGATTGGGCAGCGCAGCGGATTGGGATACTGCATCATTTTCCTCCTGCCTTATTGAATCAGCACCGCGCGGCAGGGCGCGCCGTCGCAGCCACCGAAGTAAAATCGATATTAGGATAATCCAGAACGATAAAAAAAGCAACCGCGCGTTGCAAGCAGCGGAAAGATGTGTTAGAGTGCAGGAAGATGCAAAACGCAGCCGTGTATCAGAAAACAGAGGTAAAGCGCGCGCCGGATGCAGCAGTGTGATTTGCCTGAACAGATTCGGGAGGAAGATAACGTGTCATGAGCCTGTATGCAATCGGTGATCTGCACCTGCACTTCGGGACGCCGCTCAAGATCGGGCACCCGCAGCTCAAGGACAAGGCGTGGAAGAAGCACGAGGAAAAGGTGCAAAAGGCTTGCGTCAGACTGCTCACGCCCGACGACACTCTGGTACTCGTCGGCGATCACAGCTGGGGCAAAAACCTCGGCGAGTGCGAGCCGGACATGGAGTTCATCATGGCGCTGCCGGGACGCAAAATCCTGCTGCGCGGCAACCACGATATGTTCTGGGACGCGAAGAAGACCGCCGCGCTCAACGAACGCTACGCGGGCAAGCTCTGCTTCCTGCAAAACAACTACTACGCCTGCGAGGACTACGCGCTGGTCGGCACCAAGGGCTTCACATTCGAGGGGCCGTTCTACATCGACCGGCGCGGCCGCGTCGTGGGCTGGGATGAGAAGAACGAGGCGCACGCGAAGGAGATCGTCGCGCGTGAGCTGGAACGCCTGCGCGTATCCTTCGAGGCGGCGCGTGCCGACGGCTGGCGCAAGTACATCATGTTCCTGCACTACCCGCCCACGAGCATCCTCGAGGACGAGAGCTGCTTCACGCGCATCGCGGAGGAGTACCGTGCCGAGCAGGTCGTCTACGCGCACAGCCACGGCGAGACGCGCTTCCACGACAGCGTACTCGGCGAGAAGAACGGCGTGGAGTACCGCCTCGTCTCCGGCGACTTTCTCAAGTGGACGCCGATGAAACTGTTGTAAGGCGACAGAGGTCCTAGGAAAAGCCACATTCACATGAATGTTGGTTTATGAGAAACTATTAAGAATAGAAGTAGCTGGCTCTTCGCAAAAGAAAATCCGCCGAAATCAAATGATTTCGGCGGAACTTTGGTCCGAGTGGCGAGACTTGAACTCACGGCCTCTTGACCCCCAGCGCGACTTGCAACTTTTTTCTATTGCTTTTTGCTCCTTTTGAATCGTTCCACTGCAAAAGGAGCGTTTTTTAAGCATATTTGTTCCGCCGTTTCCGTGTGCTGCGGAGATAATCTGTAGCTGTGCTGTGGTCTGGACGGAAGAATTTGCGGCGCCGTAACTAAAAGAAAAACGTCAATCCCGCAGGCAGCCGATCGGAACAACGTAAACACCGTCCGGTCGACGGTAGGCATAGTCGCCGACACCGACAAGCACCATCAGAAAAGATGGCGCTTTCATTTTATCCGTGTCAAGCTTGCCCGCCAGCGTCTTCAAGCTCTCAACCCCGTCGGCAATCAGCTTATCGCCGCCGAGCTTGATCTCTACAAGCCCGTATGAGCCGTTGCGCAGATGGATCACCGCGTCACATTCCAGCCCGCTTTTGTCCCGATAGTGGTAGACCTCTCCGCCCAAAGCGTCTGCAAACACGCGCAAATCGCGCACGCACAGCGTCTCGAACAAAAAGCCCATGGAGTTTAAGTCGGATATCAGATCGTTCGGCCCCGCGCCAAGCGCGGACGCCGCGATGGACGGATCGACATAGTATCTTGTATCCGAACTGCGAATGGCGGTCTTGGAGCGCAGATTCGGATTCCACGCCGGCATATCCTCCACGACAAAAATCTTTTTCAGCGCCGAAATATAGCTTGCGACCGTTTCCGCGTCTATGGAAGAACCGTCGTTTGACTCAATATCCGCAGCAATTACGGCGTTTCCGATCTGCTGTCCCTGATTTCTCGCAATGGAACGCATCAGCCGCTTGACGCGCTCGGGGTTTTTGTTTACTCCGTCGGCGCGGTTGACGTCAGAGTGAACGACCGCGTCGAAGTAGTCCGCCGCCTGATCCAATGCGATCTCCTCTCGCATATCCACCGACTGCGGCCAGCCGCCGCGGCAAATCAAGAAAGCGAGGCGATCCATATCAACGCGCGAAGCGCCGTCAATGGAATCCGGCGAGGCGAACAATTCCCTGATACTGACGTCACCCGTCGAATCCCCCGACTCAAAGAGACTCATCGGGCGCATCGTCAGCCATGTGAACCGCCCTGTCCCCGAGTGGGTGATCTCTTTGGTGTCGGCGGGTACGGCGGAGCCCGTCAAAATGAACTGCCCGAGCTCCCCCCTGTGATCCACCTCGAAGCGGACCGCGTCCCACAGCTTCGGCGCAAGCTGCCACTCGTCGATCAGGCGGGGCGCTTCGCCGGAAAGCAACCGCTTTGGATTCAAATCCGCCATGGTCAGGTTTTGCTCCTTGCTTTGGGGATCGTCCATATACAGAACGCTTGCGGCAACCTGCTCCGCCGTCGTCGTCTTTCCGCACCATTTGGGACCTTCGATCAGAACAGCCCCTTTGCCCTCCAGCTTTCTGAGCAGGATCTTGTCCGCAACGCGGGGTCTATAACTCTTCATATCGCCGCCTCCAGTCAAACCGATCATACCATGCCGCCATGCCGAAAGCAACAAAATTCCGACGATTGGCGAAATATTTTTCCGATGTTTGGCAGAACATTATTCCGACGATTGGCGCGCCGGTCAAACCTCAATCAGCGCCGGCCTTTCCTGCCGCCGCGCCCGCTGCCGTCCTATGCGGATAGTATACGCCGCTGCAACAAACAGAAGGGACACGGGGAAATCGTATTGCCATTGTGTTACAAATGATGTAAAATATTGTCAAACTGGTAGGATAGAATCTATACGGAGGTCACATATGATAACCGGAGCCATCAAAAACAAGGTCGATAAGATTTGGACGGACATCTGGGCGGGCGGCATCACCAATCCTCTGACCGTCATCGAGCAGCTTACCTACCTTATGTTCATCCGTTCCCTCGACGAGAAGGAGCTGGAGACCGAGGAGCTGGAGAATTCCGGCGTAACAGGGCTTTCCAAAATATTCCCCGCCTCCGCCGCGGGGCAGTCCATGCGTTGGAGCAAGTTCAAAAACCGTGACCCGCGCGAAATCTATGACGTGATCGGTCAGCGGGTATTTCCCGCCATCAAGAACATGAAATACGGCCGTCTGCCTGACTTCGACGAGCACGGCGAGCTGGTCGAGATCCCCGATGAGGCGGACAAGCCTGACAACGCCAGCACCGCGTTTGCCCGCTACATGAGCGACGCCATGTTCCTGATCCCCACGCCGCAGGTGCTCCAGAAGATCGTTACCGGCCTTGAAGACCTCTACGAGCACGACCTTTCGGAACAGGATATGCAGGGCGATTTGTACGAGTATATGCTCGGCAAGCTCTCCACCGCGGGCCAGAACGGACAGTTCCGCACGCCCAAGCACATCCGCGAGATGATGGTCGAGCTGGTCGCCCCCACGCCCGACGACACGATCTGCGATCCCGCCTGCGGCACGGCGGGCTTCCTTGTCTCCTCCGCCGAGTACATCCGCCGCCACTATGAGGACAGCATGACCACCGAACAGTGGGAGCACTTCGCGGGCCCCGCGTTCACGGGTTACGACACCGACCGTACGATGCTGCGCATCTCGTCCATGAACCTGATGCTGCACGCCATCGGCAACCCGGAGATCGACTACCGCGACAGCGTTTCCAAACAGAACGAGATTAGCAGCAAGTACACCGTCTGTCTTGCCAATCCGCCGTTCAAGGGCACCGTGGACGCCGAGAGCATCCACGACAACCTCAAGGCGGTCACCAACACGAAAAAGACGGAGTTGCTGTTTCTCGCGCTCTTTCTGCGGATGCTCAAAACGGGCGGGCGTTGCGCTTGCATCGTGCCGGATGGCGTACTGTTCGGCTCGTCTACGGCGCACAAGGCGATCCGCAAGGAGTTGGTCGAGAATCACCAGCTCCGCGCCGTGATCTCCATGCCCTCCGGCGTGTTCAAGCCCTACGCGGGCGTGTCCACCGCCGTGCTGGTGTTCACCAAGACCGGCGCGGGCGGCACGGACAAGGTGTGGTTCTACGACATGAAGGCGGACGGCTTCTCTCTTGACGACAAGCGCAGCGAGATCAAGGAGAACGACATCCCTGACATCGTGGCGCGGTTTCACAACATGGAAGCCGAGTCGTCGCGCGCGCGCACCGAGCAGAGCTTCCTCGTGCCGAAGGACGAGATCGCGGCGAACGACTACGATCTCTCCATCAACAAGTACAAAAAGACGGAGTACAAGCCCGTGGAGTATCCGCCGACGAGTGAGATCCTGCAAAATATCGATGATCTGGAATCGGAGATACAAAAAGAGTTGGCAGAGCTGAAATCCTTGCTCGGCCAAGCAAATTGACATTTGTGGGGATGACGGGATGATCAAAAAACTCGAAGATGTCTGCGAACGCGGTTCGTCGAGCTTAAAGCAGAGCGATGTAACAGGGAAAGATGGTGAATTTCCTGTCTACGGAGCATCCGGGTTGATAGGAAATGTAGATTTCTACCATCAAGGGCAGTCTTATGTGGCAGTTGTAAAAGACGGCGCAGGCATTGGAAGAACAATGCTTCTACCCGCAAAGTCCTCGGTTATCGGGACGATGCAATACTTGCTTCCCAAATCAAACGTCAGTGCAGAATATCTAAAATATGTGGTGCAGCATATGCGCTTGGAAAAATACTTTTCCGGCGCGACTATTCCTCACATTTATTTCCGTGATTACAAATCGGAAGTTTTTAATCTATCCACGCCAGACGAGCAAGCACGTATTGTGGATTCACTTAAACGAACGGAAGCGATAATCAGCAAGCGCCAGCGGCAGCTTTCCGCTCTTGACGATCTCATCAAAGCACGATTTGTCGAGATGTTTGGGGATCCAGAGACCAATCCCAAAGGCTGGGAACAGGTGACATTGAATGATGTTTGTTCTTCAATAGTCCGTGGTCCATTTGGTAGTGCTTTGAAAAAAGAATTCTTTGTAGAGCCTAGTGAGACGACATATAAAGTATATGAACAGAAACATGCCATTCAGAAATCAGCTACAATCGGGACTTATTACGTAACTGCAGAAAAATACAACGAATTAAAGCGGTTTGAGTGTAAAGCTGGGGATATTCTGATGAGTTGCTCCGGAACAATGGGTGAATTATATCAATTACCTGAGGGCTGTGAGCGAGGTATTATAAATCAAGCTCTCTGTAAATTCACCCTAAATGAACTGATTATTCCAAT
>CACZPK010000058.1 GCA_902783035.1 Oscillospiraceae bacterium | reverse complement strand
TGGCCTTGCCGGTTTTTAATATGGAAAGGTTCGCGGGGGTGATGCCGACTCGCTCGGCAAGCTCTCCGCCGGATATCTTGCGCTTCGCCATCATGACGTCAAGATTGACAACGATCTCCATGCCGCCACCTCAGACCGTCAGGTCCAGTTCGTCCTTCATGGCGATCGCTTGCTGGAAGGCATTTTTCACGATGCGCACGACCAGCGCCATGAAACCTGCGGCGACGGCAATGAAGGCAAAGGGCAGATAATATATCGCGCTGAGCAGACAGACCGCTGCCACCCATACGCAGCACCAGCTGACAAGACGCAAAAGACGCACGTTTGCGCTGACGAATACCTCTCCGCGCCGTATGTTGCCCAGCAGCCGCCACAGCGCACACAGGCAGAACCACCCGAAGATGCTTCCCGCATAGATGGAACCCGTCAGCAGAATGCCGGACTGCCAGCGCACAAAACGGTTGTCCACAAACCAGCGGGCGATCCAGTACGCTCCGATATCCAGCGCCAGCAGACACAGCGCAAAAAGCGCGACACACATCTGCGAAAGCGCGGCGCTTCGATCCTTGTTCCAATGCATCGTTTGACACTTCCTTTTTCTTCGGCTTGGAACACAATAGCACGCGATAACTTGAATGTCAACAAAAATTTATTGAAAAACAATAATTTTGAGTCTGCACAACGTACAAAGACGGTACAAAACAAGCGTTACAGTCTCTCTTGCGAAACTTGTATTTTTGTGGCATACTGAGAAAAACAACCGAACCGGCTTTTGGACCATTCTGTGGAAGCTGATAAACCATGAAGTCCATTCGTTCCAGAACGCTGCTGTTGACGATATCGACCATCGTTGTGACGATGGCTGTCGCAACCGTGCTCGGCGTGGCGCTGATCATGCGTATCGGAAATGCGAGCGCCGAACAGACGCTTACCCTGCTGTGCGAGGTGGGGGAGAAAAGCATGGACTCGTATTTCGGGAGCGTGGAGCAGTCCGTGGGGCTGGTATCCTCGTTTGCAAGCGCCGATCTTGATACGCTGGCGGCAACAAACATGCAGGCGCTTGCCCATCACGTTGACCGCGTGCGCGATATTTTTGAGAAAACCGCGGAGCGGACGAACGGTGTGCTTACCTATTATTATCGCATTGACCCGGCGTTTTCCGCGTCGGAGAAGGGGTTCTGGTACACGGCGCTGGGCGAGGAAGGGTTTACGGAGCATGAGGTGACGGACATCTCCCGCTATGATACTACAGATACGTCCCAGCTGGTTTGGTTCACTGTGCCGAAAGCAACCGGCGAGCCGATCTGGCTTCCACCCTATGTTACGGACAATCTGGATGTGCGGGTCATCTCCTACAACGTTCCGGTTTATTGGGAGGAGCGGTTTGTCGGCGTCGTCGGGATCGAGCTGGATTATGCGATGCTGGCGGAACAGGCCGACCGTATCCGCCTCTATGACAGCGGCTACGCCTATGTCAGTGACGCCGAGGGGAACCTGATCTATCATCCGATGATCGACGTGACTGCCATGGATGAGGCGGACCGGCCAAAAGCTCCGGATGCGCTGAAGGGCGATGCGAGATCGGTGCGGTACCGTTTCGACGGCGTGGAGAAGCAGGCGGCCTGGATGGAACTGGAGAACGGCATGCGCCTGATCGTGGTGGCACCGGTCTCTGAGATCAACAGCGGCTGGCAGCGTTTGGTCATCATGTACGCGGCCGTATCCATCCTGCTGCTGATTGTTTTCAGCGCGAACACGCTGCGCATGACCGGCGTGATCACGGAACCGCTTCGCGAATTGACGGAGGTCGCAAAGCGGGTGGACGAGGGTGACTACGACGTAGAGCTGACCTATCGCGGCACGGACGAGGTGGGGGTGCTGACCCATACATTTGACCAGCTTGTCCGGCATTTGAAGGTCTACATCAGCGATCTTAACAGCCTTGCCTATGCCGATGCGCTAACCTCCGTGCGCAACAAGGGCGCGTATGAAATCCATATCAGGGAGCTGCAAACGCGGCTGGAGGACCCGGAGGCCCATGTGGAGTTTGCAGCCGGCGTGTTCGACTGCGACAACCTCAAGGCGGTGAACGACCAGTATGGGCACGATAAGGGCGATATCTATGTCAAGACCGCCTGCCGCCTGATTTGCAGCGTATTCAAGCACAGCGCGGTTTTCCGCACCGGCGGAGACGAGTTTACCGCCATTTTGCAAGGGGAGGATTACCTGAACCGTGAGGAGCTGACACGCCGGTTTGCGGAGGAGAGTGCGGCAATTTGTGAAAGTGCAGGGAATCTCTGGGAGCAGGTGCGCGTATCCATGGGCGTTACTGCCTATGATCCGCAGGAGGACGTCTCCGCCATAGACGTCGTGCGCAGGGCTGACAAGCTCATGTATGAGGACAAACGCAGCAGAAAGGTCGCGCGCGGCATGTGAGCGGGGCGCATGCCACAATTGCGCTCTGGACATTTTCTTGAATATAGAGTATAATTACAACCATATTTTATAGAAAATGCATAGCACTTGCTGCAACCGTTCGGGGGACGATACGATGGAAATCAGACGAGCAACCATAGCAGACGCAAAAGCGATCGCAGAAGCAGAAGCCCTGTGCTTTCCTGAGATGGAGAGGGCTTCGGAGGAAAAGATGAAGGGGCGGATCGCAGCCTACGGAGACCAGTGCTGGCTTTTGCTTGAGGATGGTTCGCTGGCAGCCTATATCTGTGGTATGGCAACCGACAGCGCGGATCTGATCGACGAAATGTATGACGACCCCTCGCTGCACGATCCGGACGGCGCGTGGCATATGTTCATCACCTTCGGCGTGCGTCCGGAATTCAACGGAAAAGGCTATGGACAGGCTCTGCTGCACCACGCGATCGACGATGTCAAGGCGCAGGGACGCAAGGGCTGCGTGGGCGGCTGCAAGGAACATATGCTGCGCTATTACGCGCCGTTTGGCTTTCAGGATGAGGGTGTCACCGACAAATCCAACCTTGGCGGAGCCCAGTGGCATCAGGTCCGCCTGACATTTTGAAAATAATGCGTACCATAGTAAAATCCTATTCCCTTGATGCGGCGGGCATCGATGCGATTTCTGAGGCTCTGAGCGCTTTTTTTGCGGAGCAAAAGATCGACAGGCGTGTTGCACTGCGTGCGCGCCTTGCGCTGGAGGAGATGCTGCTGCGCGTCATGGAGCGTGACGGTGCGCCGGAAGCGTGTGTGCTCACGATGGGAATGCGCTTTGGCGCGGTTTCCGTGACCGTGCAGTACGACGGCGCGGCCCTTGACCCGAGCGGAACGGCGGATGAGTGGAGCGCAAGGCTCCTGACGAACCTCGGCCTGGCGCCGCAATGGAGCTATCGCGGCGGTGCCAATGTTTTGCGCCTGCGCATTTCAAAGGCGTCCGGACGAGGCAGCCTGCTCTGGCTTTTGACCGCTGTCGCGGCTGCGCTTGTGTTGGGCGTGTTGGGCAGATGGCTGCCCGATTCGCTGCGCGGCGGTGTGACGGAGGCTCTGCTCACGCCTGTATTCAATGCTTTTATCGGCCTTCTCGCCATGCTTGCGGGGCCGCTCAATCTGTTTACGGTGGCATCCGGTGTATTCGGCATAGGAGACACACGCTCGCTTCGCACCGCCGGAAAGACGATGTTTTTACGCTTCCTGACCACCGCCCTGATCTTTTCGACCTGCTCGGCGCTGATCACAGCGCAAATCTTCCCACTGAAATCTGCGCCATCAAGCGGCGAATCGCAGATTTTAGCGATCTCGCAGATGCTTTTCGGCATCGTGCCTTCGAATCCGATCACCCCATTTTATAAACTCAATATCATGCAGATCATCGTGATGGCTGTGTTTCTCGGCGTTGTACTGCTGATGGTCGGCGAACGCGCCGGTACCGTTGCCCGTTTTGTCGAAGAGGGCAGCTGGGTCTGTCAGGTGATGACGGGGCAGGTATGCCGGCTCATGCCGGTGTTTGTATTTTCGTCTCTGCTGCGTATGATCTGGTCCGGCAGCGCTGTGCAGCTCATCGGTCTGTGGAAACCGATCCTGCTGTATCTGACACTTCTTGTCGGTGCAGTGGCGGCGGAGCTGGTTACGACATGTGTGCGGACCAAAACGCCGGTGGGCCTGCTGTTCCGAAAGGAACTGCCGCATATGATAATTGCGTTTACCACGGCCTCATCGATGGCGGCATTCGAGACGAACGTCAATGCCTGCAAGAAGAAACTGGGCGTCGAGGAGCATTTTGCCGATTTTGGCATTCCGGTCGGAACAGTCGTCTTTATGCCTTCTTCGGCCATTGCCCTCGCGCTGTTTGCCATTTATCTTGCGCACACTTACGGCGTTCAGGCCGATTTGCGCTGGTATTTTATGGTTTGCCTGTTGGGCGCCGTTCTTTCCATTGCCGCTCCGCCGATGGCGGGCGCAGCGTTAACCGTCAACACGATCATGCTTGCACAGCTTGGTATTTCTGCGGAGGGGCTGCTGCTGGTCGCGGCGGCAAACGTCTTCATGGATTTCTTCGACACCGCAGGAAACGTTGTTATGTGCAATCTTGAGCTTGTCAAGCAGGCTGACATTCTGGGCAAGCTCGACAGGGAGGTGCTCCATCGTCCGTGATTGGAATGAACCATTGAAACCGTTATCATTTTTTGAAAGGAGAACCATTCATGAAAACCACTGCAAAACGCATCCTGTCCGTATGCCTGACCATGGCGATGCTTTTTAGCCTTTGCGGCGTGGCTTTGGCAGACGGATCGGTCGAACTGAACGTTGGGGAGACCCAAACGCTCCACTCGTCCTATTCGGGTGATACGTACGACTGGTCGAGCAGCTCGTCCTCCGTCACGGTATCCGGCAGCGGCAGCTCTGCCACGATCAGAGGCGCGAGTGCCGGCAATGCCGTGATTTCGGTGACGGTTAAGAAGGAAATCGACAATGTTGAAACCGTACCCTATGATACGGGCGAAGTGGATGAAGACGGCAACCCCATTGTGGTGGAACAGGAGGTGCACTCCTCCACTACCGAAACGGTGGGCAGCGAGAGCTGGAACGTCACGGTCAACGCGGCTGCGGAGCCTCTGAGCGTTTCTATCAGCCCGTCTGACCTGAACCTGACCGTGGGCGAGGGAAGCGGTTCTCTGTCGGCGCGTACCACCGGCGGAGCCGGCAGCCCCTCTTTCAACTGGAGCAGCGGCAATGACAGCGTTGCCTCGGTGTCCGGCAGCGGCAGTTCTGCCACGGTGACCCCCAACGGCGCCGGTTCCACCACAATCACCCTGACCGTGACCGATGGGGACCAGAGCGAGTCGGACAGCATCACCGTCAGGGTCAACGCGGCCACCCAGCCGCTGAGTGTTTCAATCAGTCCTTCCAACTTGTCCCTGACCATGGGCGAAAGCGACGGTTCCCTGTCGGCGCGTACCACCGGCGGAGCCGGCAACCCCTCTTTCAACTGGAGCAGCGGCAATGACAGCATCGCCTCGGTATCCGGCAGCGGCAGTTCCGTTACGGTGACCCCCAACGGCGTCGGCGCCACGACCATTTCCGTGACTGCGACGGACGGTGGAGAGAGCAGTTCCGACAGCATTACCGTTATGGTTTCCGAGCCGGTGCGGCCGCTTGAGGAGCTGAATGTCGTGATCAGCCCGGCTTCCGGCCTTTCCCTGAAAATGGGCGGAGAAAGCGGTGCCCTGTCGGCAAGCGTCAGCGGCGCATCCGGCAATGTTTCCTACAGCTGGGTCAGCAGGGACACCAATGTTGCTTCGGTTTCCGGCAACGGCCGCTCCGCGACGGTCGTCCCCGTCGGCGTGGGCACGGCCACGATCGTGGTGACCGCGTCGGATGATTCGCGCTCTACCACAGACAGTGTTGTAATTTCGGTTGCAAAGGCGGATGTTACGCGCGTGATGGCGTCCGCAAGCGGTTCCACCACCATGACGACAGACGTCGGCAAGACGGAAACGATCGCTGCGACGGTCAGCGGTGGCAGCGGCAGTTATGAATTTGTGTGGAACGCCAGCGGCGTTGTCGAAATCACCGATAAGATGAGGGGCAGTGCCACGATCCGAGGCACCGACCAGGGTGATGGCTCCGTTTCGCTCTATGTGTATGATGCGGATGACCACAGCAACTATGACGTTCTGACCTGGAACATTAAGGTCAACGGTGCGGCGGCGCCGCTTAACGTCGAGATTTCTCCCGCTACGCTTGAAATCAATGTCGGCGGGACCGGCACACTGTCTGCGAACGTTTCCGGCGGCAGCAGCAACAGCAGCGGCTATGAATACGTCTGGACGACCAATAACGGCATCGTTACCGTTGCGGGCAACAACGGCGCTGCGACGGTCAGCGGCGGCAGCGCCGGTACGGCGGTCGTTACGGTCACGGTCACTGACCGCGCCACCCGCACAAGCAAGAAAGCGACCTGCACGGTAACGGTCAAGAGCAAGGATGCGAGCTACAACGCCAGCGGCACGGCGACGGTCGGCGAGAATTCCACCGTTGCCAATGTTGCCAGTTCGATCGCAACCGGATTCCAGAATGCGTTCCGTGTGGCGCTGAGTTCGAGCGCGAGCGTGCGCTTTACTTCGCCGAGCGCCGCAATCGGCCAGCTGCGTCTTTCGAACGGCTCTTTGGTCGCGGCGAATACCAGCTATACCTACAGCCAGTTCTCGTCGATGTACCTTTATTCGACCGCAGCCGGTTCGTTCTCGACGGCCTATACGCTCAACGACAACGGCAACGTGCTTTCCGGAACGATTACGATTACAGCCGCCGGCGGTACGACGGTGACGTCGGTAACGATCAGCCAGACGTCCGTTTCGCTGGACACATACAGCGGTTACTTCCTCAACCTCGGAATCATGCCGAGCAATGCGTACTATACGGTGTCGTGGAGCACCAGCAATTCCAGCATTGCCTATATTGACGGCAGCGGCTCTTCCGTAACGGTCTGCACACGCGGAAAGAGCGGTACGGCGACGATTACGGCAAATGTGCTGAGCAACGGCAAGAGCATCCAGCGCACCTGCACGGTTTATGTTTCCGATGCAAACAACAGCACCTATAATCCGAGCCTGACGCTGACCGTGGATTCCGACTACTACGGCACGGATCTGGCAAACAACTTCCGTGACCGCTATCGCAGCGTTTACGGCTATTCGATGGGTGACGATGCGACCATGCGTTTCTCGTCCATCGGCAGCTCAAGGATCGCGGTAACGCGCCTTTCGAACGGCTCGGCGATTAAAACGAACACGAACTACAGCTTTGCACAGTACTCGGCGATGTCTGTGACGCCGGTCTCTGCCGGTACGATCACGGCCGATTATAAGCTGACCTATAACAACAACTCCCTCAGCGGCACCATCACGATCTACGTGCGCTCCGCAAACGTCAGCGCGACAATCAGTCCCTCTACGATGACGCTTGCACCGAACAGCAACCAGTCGATCAGCGTCAATGTTACGCCGGCGAGTTCGTATTATTCGGTGTCGTGGGACTCCAACAACACAAGCGTTGCCTCGGTGAGCGGCAACGGCAACCTGGCGACGGTCAATGCCAAGAACAAGGCGGGCACGGCAAAGATTTCGGCGACGGTTACGGACAGAAACGGCGTCAAGGTCGTCCGGAGTTGTGTCGTTACGGTGAATGAAGCCGGCAGCGTCTATAACCCGAGCCTTACCATGACGCTTGGCGTAAATTATACCGGCACGGCGTTGTCCAGCGCGTTGTCTTCGCAGTTCCGCAGCGTATACAACATGACGCTGAACAATGACAGCGCAAAGATCCGCTTCGCATCTCTCGGCAATTCCTCCATTGCGGTCACGCACCTTTCCAACGGTAAGCTGATTTCCGCGAATACCGACTATACCTTTACGCAGTACATCGGCATGTATGTCGAGCCGCTTTCGGCCGGTAGCTTTGACGTGCCGTATACGCTGACCTATAACGGCAAGTCGCTGACCGGTACGGTGATGGTTTCGGTCGCGGCCGGTTCGGTCAGCAGCGCTCTGCGCCTCACCGGCATGAACCCCTATACATTCTCCGAAACGAGTGCCGACGGAACTGCCGGAAGCACGCTGCTCGGTGATGCAATCCGGAACGCCGTTGGCTCCTCCTGGAGCTACATCCGCTTCGGCAACACTTCCAGCGCAGCCGGTACGTTGTACCAGAACTCGTCCCGCGCGTCGCTCAGTGGCGTGAACATTTTCGCTTCGTCGCTCGGCAGCCTGTACTTTGTCCCCGCGCAGACGGGCAATTACAGCGTTGATTTTATGGTATACAATTCCAAGGACGGCAGTCTTGCGAAAGGTACGTTGATGATCTCCGTTTCGAGCGGTTCTTCGGGTGCCGTTACGTTCAGTGATGTGAAGGCGAGCGACTGGTTCGGCACCTCGGTGTTGTGGGCCGTCAATCGCAATATCACAAACGGAACGAGCGCCAGTACGTTCTCGCCGAATCAGACCTGCACCACGGCTCAGATCCTGACTTTCCTGTGGCGCTCGAAGGGTAGCCCCATGCCGTCGATCAGCAATCCGTTTACCGACGTGAAACAGAGCGACTACTATTATAACGCGGCGCTTTGGGCGTACGAAAACAATCTGGTGAGCGGGACGCAGTTTAACGGCTCCCAGGCCTGTACCCGTGCCTCGACGGTTGTCTTCCTGTGGCGTCTCGCCGGTATGCCGGAAGCGATGTCCTCCGGCTTCACCGACGTGCCTGCGGGGACGGAGATGGCCTCGGCGGTCAACTGGGCGGTTTCCAAGGGTATCACCAATGGTGTTTCTCCCAAGTCCTTTGATCCTTCCGCCATCTGCAACCGCGGCCAGATCGTGACGTTCCTGTATCGTGCTTACGCATAAAGCGGTCAGGCGCTGAAGCAAGTCAAATTCATAGCAGAATAAAATGGTGCCGCGGGAACAACCCGCGGCACCATTGATTTGCAGTTGGACAAGAATGTGCCGATTCCGCCTTAACGACTACAGGCATCCAAATTCTTTTCGGCACTTTTCGATGGTCCGGAACAGCTTGATGCGGCAAGCGCCTTCGGAGATGCCGAAATGTTCGCCGATCTCACAGTAACTCATTTGTCCGGAAAAGCGCAGACGCAACAGCTCACGTTCCTGCGGTGAGAGTGACGACGGCAGGAACTCATCCAAATCGGGCGGCGGTTCCCCGGCGGGAACGGCGTCAATGTTATCAAGGGGGACGGCGCTGCGTATCACCAGCTTTCGCCGCTCGTTTCGGATCAGGTTGCGTAGCGTCTGGGTCAGCCAGCCGCCGGGGGAGGGATGCGTCTCATCCGAACGGAGCAAGGCAAGCAGAAAGGTATCCTGTACCAGATCCTGTGCGGCCTCCCAGTCGCCGAGCGACCGGTACGCGGCGCGGCACAGTGTGTCATATTCCCGCTCATAGAGCGCGCGGATTGCCTTGTTCCGATCCTGCTCCACCATTTCACCCCCAGCTTTTTACCTGCCTATACAGTAACACAAAAGCAGGACAAAGAAAAGACGGTCGGAGGACCGAAAATTGTTCTGAAAAATTGTTGCCTTTGCCGTGTAACAAAATGCCCTCTTCGCAACATGATACGTATAGAAGGGGGAGAAATACATGAATATGACACGAATCAGCGCGTATCAGGCGTCTCTAGCAATTGCGCAAACGACAACCGCCGTCTATGCCTCCGGTGATAAGACCTTCGATCTGCTGATGGCCATCGGTCAGAAGAGCAGGGCGGCACAGGCGGAAAAACCGGAAACGGTTGAACTTGCCGCGGCAACGGGGCAGAAGACGATATCCGAGGATTCCCTGTTTGCCGGGTGGGCAAACCTGACGCCCTTTGACGAGCGTTTCGCGAAGGGAGACGGGACCTGTTCCGGTTTATCGCGATTTCTGACCATGATGGTCGATTACCGGCAATGGAAAAGCGAGCAGCCGGACCCTGCACTGCCACAGTCGCTTGGCTCGGAGGAGGCGGATCTTGCGTGGCTGCGGGAGCATTTCTCCGGCGAATTGGACGCGTTCGGTGTGATCGACGCCATCGAGTCGATGCGTTCGATGGGACTGATCAGCCGCGAAGAGCGAAACAGCATCTACGGCGTTGAAATTACCGTCGTGCGAATGACAGAATTGGTGAGCTGCATGGAGATTCGTCCCGTGGGTTACGGCACGTTCTGGTGCGATTCCTTTGAGAACGCGCCGCTGATGGAGTTTCATTCCTTACAGGACATCTTGGACTGGCTGGGCCGTTTTGCCCCTTTTCATACGTCGACAGACTTGCGGATCGAGCATTATGAACTGTCTGCCAGTCGGCTTGCCGTGGTTTATGATGATATTGACGCAGAGCAAAGCGCGGAAACCGCCGAGGAGCCGGTTGTGAGCGCATAAGGGAAAAGAGGAAGTTTCGACATGGATGTCAAAATCAGCAATGGTGCATGGGCGCCGAAGCCGACAGGACAGGCACCGCGGAAGAAGACTGACGCTGCAATGCCGTTTTCTACGTTTTTGCACGCGGAGGCAACCGCGGCCAAGAGCGGACCGGTACGCAATGAACAGGATTTCTCGGGGCAGACGGTGGAAGAAGTCTTTGCGCGCGCGCTGGCGGATCGCACCGCCCCGGATCTGGACAGCCTGGACGATTATATGGATTGGCTGATCCAACACTGAAAACGGGAAAAATGCGATCAAGCTTATCTTATAGTGGGGAGTATTATTTTGCCTGACGGAATCAGGACAAAGGACATGAACCAAACAGGGGCAAAGGGCTTCACCGTATTGGCTGCGGTGAGGCCCTTCTGCCGTTATGAGGCGGTTGTCCAAAGAAGTATGTGTCGCTTGACGCGAACGGCAGCGCATCGGTACTGCCGTCAATGGAAACCGGAGCAAGAAAGTGAGGCAGCTGCGATTGCAGGGATGTATGCCATGGCGGGTTTTACTGGGATAATGCTGAAAATTGGTTGCAAAGTGCATCAATATGGGTTATACTCACAACGTATTGGTATGAAGCGGATAGGCTGACGGAGTAAATGGTTCGCAGGACGATTACAACGGTGATTGCGGTCATGATGCGAAAGTGGACTTATCACAATGTTTGATAGAACGCAACGCGAGAGGAGCCATTTAACAGCAACGCAAGACGCTGAAAAACGCAAAGAATCTATTTAATATTAAAGCAAGTCTATCAGAAAAACGCAGGGATCATGAGTCAGAGAGAAGATGCAGAGGTGTTTTTTGATATTTTATAAAAGTGGGAAAATGGCTTGGAAATAAGGAAGATTTTGGTAAAATGAGAAGAAATACAAGAATTCAATGGAAACTGCAAACAGCGTGCCTGATCGCTGCGCTTACATCGGCAATTGCAATATTTATTATTAAGTCTATTATTGCGAAATGCT
This sequence comes from Oscillospiraceae bacterium, assembly GCA_902783035.1. Taxonomy (GTDB): domain Bacteria; phylum Bacillota; class Clostridia; order Oscillospirales; family Oscillospiraceae; genus Hominicoprocola. Next base: position 29,025 of record CACZPK010000058.1, on the reverse strand, counting down.
TGCTTGTGGCAGTTGCACTGCTTGCGCTGCTCTGCTTTTCCGCGTTGAGCCCCAAGAGCGAGAAACGAGATAAAAAGATGCCGCGGCAGGTGTCGGCGAAGACGCCGGTAAAAGAGAACAAACCCTTGCAGAGAAGGCCGTCTATTGATATTCCGGTTGATGAACCGCTCTATCAGAAGCCGGAGCAGAGCCGGGAGGAGCATTCGGCACAGCCGCTGCATGCTGTTTCTCCGGCAGAGCCGCAACCATTAGCAGTTGAGCCGCAGAAACCGTCGGAGAGCACGACGCGGGAGCCGCCGGCAACCGAAACGCAGGAAGTGCCTGCGACCGTGACTACGGAACGTCTACAGCCGAAAATCGAGGTAGTCTATCGGCAGGCGGAAAAGAGCGAGCCGAAGGAGGCAGAGCCGTTTCGGATCGTGATCCCGAAACACGATCCCGAGGTTTGGAAGAATCCGGTCAGGAGAAGGATCATTTGGCCGGGTGGTGAAGAGACATGGGTGGAATACCCGGGCGATAAACCCAGATTTGAAGATTCGGACGATGAACCCATCGAAGAAACAGCATTGCCTGAACTTGTTTCCGAAGCGGAAACGGAACAGGCGGAGGCAGTGGAAAGTGTACAGGCGTCCGTTGATGAGCCGGAATCTGAAGTGGGCGCAGAGCATACTACAGTTGACGATGCACATGAGGGTGTGTCCGGGGTTCCAGATGACGCCGAGCAATCCGATGAAGATTCTGCGAACAGTGAGATAGAATCGGAACCTTTGAACACGGACGAGGAAATACCGGAAGCGGAAGAGGAGAACGCTGACGTTTCGGGAAAGATCATTTATTTTCCAAACTTTAAAGACCGGCTTGAAGAAGACGCAGTGATCGAGTCCGAGCCGACAGAAGAACCGCTTGCAGCGGAACCTGCCGCCACGCCGGCCGACCGGCCTGAGGAACCTGACGGCGCCGTATCCGGTCAGAGCGAAGAATCTGACGGCGCCGCGCTTGATTTGGCTGAGGAGACTGTCGAAGACGCACTGAATCAGGCAGAGGAACCATTCGACGCCTCTGCGCCGGTTGACACCGAAGAGACCGACGGCGCCGAAACAGCCGTCGATACCGACGAACCTGCCGATGCCGTTGAAGCGCAGGAGCTGCCGGAGCCCGGACAGGTAATCCATCTGCCCGAAGCGCTGGACAACTGGACGACGGATCGACCGGAGCCTGCCGGCGAGGCAGAACCGGCTGCCGGGAAACCTCACCTTGCCGAAAAAAGCTGTCAGCAGTATGTCTATCCGCCGTTTTCACTGCTGGAGCAGCCGCAGGAATGCAATGAGAGTGCGGCGGACGCGGAGCTGCAAAGCAACGCGGAGCGTCTGGCGGCGACACTTGTCAGCTTTGGCGTGGAAGCAACGGCGGGGGAAGCGGTACGCGGCCCGTCGGTGACGCGATACGAGTTCACGCTGGAGCCGGGCGTGAAACTGTCAAAGGTTACGAACCTGCAGGACGATATTGCGCTGGCGCTGGGGGCGGCAGGCGTCCGCGTCGCGCCGATCCAGGACAAGCAGTCGGTGGTCGGCATCGAGGTGCCGAACCGCACGGTCAGTCCGGTTGCCGTCCGGACGCTGCTGGAGTCCCCGGAATTTTTGAAGCACCGCTCGACCACGGCATTTGCGGTGGGCGAGGACATCAGCGGCAGACGTATTGTCGGCGATATCTCGCGCTTTCCGCACGTTTTGATCGCCGGTACCACCGGCAGCGGCAAGTCGGTGTGCACCAACTCGCTGATCGTGTCGATTTTGTTCAAATCCACGCCAGAGGAAGTCCGCTTCATCATGGTCGATCCGAAGATGGTGGAGCTTGCGCCGTACAACGGCATTCCGCATCTGCTGATCCCGGTCGTCACCGACCCGAAGAAAGCGGCGGGCGCGCTGCAATGGGCGGTCTATGAGATGATGAAGCGCTATAAGCTCTTTTCGGAGCATGGCGTGAAAGACCTGACAGCATACAATGCGCTTGCAGATGCGGATGATTCTGTTCAGAAACTGCCGTCGGTCGTGGTCGTCATCGACGAGCTGGCCGACCTGATGCTGATCGCGGCGAAGGAAGTGGAGGAGTCGATCTGCCGCGTGGCGCAGATGGGCCGTGCCGCGGGGATGCATCTCGTGATCGCGACGCAAAGCCCACGCGCCGACGTCATTACGGGTCTGATGAAGGCGAATATCCCGAGCCGCATCGCCTTTGCGGTCGCTTCGTCGCTGGAATCCCGCATCATTCTGGACAATGTGGGTGCGGAGAAGCTGGTTGGGAAGGGCGATATGCTCTATGCCCCGCTGGGACAGGGTAAGCCGCAGCGCGTGCAGGGCTGTTTCATCTCGGCCTCGGAGATCGAACGTGTGGTCACTTTCCTCAAAGCCAACGGGGAAGCTGATTACGACGAATCCGTCATCGAACAGATCGAGCGCACGGTCGCGGAGAAGGAGAACAAAGAAAGTGCTCCTGCCGAAGGCGTGGAGACAGACCCGGACGATGAACTGTTCGATCAGGCGGTCGAGGTCATTCTGGAAACGGGACAGGCGTCGACGTCTATGCTCCAACGCAGACTGAAGCTGGGCTATTCCCGCGCGGCACGCATCGTCGACCAGATGGAGGAGCGGGGCGTCGTTGGCCCGTTTGAAGGCTCCAAACCACGGAAGATCCTGATCACGCGCGAATCGTGGGCGAATCGAAAGCAGATCCCGTCCGGAGACGAACCGGATTGATTTTCAAGCAGAAGTTTACATAAAAATTACCGGAGGCTTCGGTGATAGCTGAAATAGACCGCTTAACGGCATGTCAGGCGGTCTATTTTATATAATAAGAGCATAGATTATGTTAACTTGCCGTGCTTTGATTTCACCGATACAGTGGTATGCGCAGCGGAAAGGGCGTGTGAGCATCCTTTTCACACAAGCATTTGGATGCCGGTTGGCGCCGTTCAAAACACGGATGGATTCAGATAAAACGCACAATGTTTGAAAACCTGTCAGACAGGATAAATACATTATAAATAAATTAGCTATGTATGCTTGAAAATGAAAATCCAGTATAGTATAATAACCAAATATGTCGGGCTCCTGTAAGAAAGGAGCTTGTTCAATGCACGGCGAAATACGCTTGCATGTGTTTTTGCCCCATTTCATACGCGATTAGGTCAAGGAAACATGAGAAGATATAAAGAGTTACAGGTTCGGAAAGCTCTTTGAAAATACCTTGATTACGGACTATTTCACAGTTATAAGCAGAAACAGGTGAGTAAATGTATTTAAAAGCACTGGAAATACAGGGTTTTAAGAGCTTTCCCGATAAAACGGTACTGAATTTCGGTGAAGATGTGACGGCCATCGTCGGTCCCAACGGCAGCGGAAAGTCCAACGTCTCCGACGCCATCCGCTGGGTCATGGGCGAGCAGTCCACGAAGTCCCTGCGCGGCAGCAAGATGGAGGACGTTATTTTCGGTGGTACCGAGAAACGCGGACCGATGGGCTTTGCACAGGTGACGCTCGTGCTGGACAACACCGAGCATATTTTCCCGCAGATGGACGAAAACGAGGTTGCCGTTACGCGGCGGTATTACCGCAGCGGCGAGTCGGAATACTACATAAACAGGCAGAGCGTGCGTCTGACCGATGTGAACGAGCTGTTCATGGACACTGGTATGGGGCGCGAGGGCTACTCCATCATCGGACAGGGACGTATCGACGAGATATTGTCGCAAAAGAGCGCAGACCGCCGCGAAATCTTTGAGGAGGCGGCGGGTATTTCCAAATACCGCCACCGCAAGGAAAAGGCGGAGCGTGATCTGGAGCGCACGGAAGAAAACCTCACCCGTGTCAACGACAAGATCGCGGAGCTGGAATTGCAGGTCGAACCGCTGCGCGAGCAGGCGGAAAAGGCAAAGAAGTTCCTGGTTCTGCGCGACGAGCTGCGCGTGTTGGAAATCTCCGTCTGGTTGGAGCAGCTGGAAGCCATCCGTACGAACGCCATCAAGCTGGAGACCGATTACGCTTTGGCAAAGGAAGACCTTGCCAAGGCGGAAACGGAGCGCGACGAACTGTATGCCATGGCAGAGCAGTTCAGTGAGCGGATTCGCGCCAATGATATGGAGCAGGACCGTGTCCGTGCCGAGGTATCGGCGATCGATGCGCGCGTCGGCGAGCAGGAGTCTGCCATTGCGGTGCTCCGCACGAATATTGAGCACAACAACGAGAACATTGCCCGCGTGGAGGAGGAACTGCGCGACCAGTCCGGACGTGCCGTTACCATGGCGGACCAAATCGAGGAAAAGAAAGCGCGCATTGAGCAGCTTGACCGGGAAAGCGAGGCGCTGGAAGCAGCGTTGGACGAGCTGATTGCCAAGGCGGAGGCGCTGACCCGGGGCGTGGGAGAAGCGACGGACGAGGTCGAGCGCATCCACGCGCAGGAGGCGCTGGCGCTTGCCGCGGCGGCGGATTGCCGCGCGGATATTTCCGCGGCGCGCTCCGGCGTCCATGAGATGGAAGGACGCCGCGTTTCCCTTGCTGCCGAGCACGAGCAGGTGGAGAGCCAGTTGGAGGAGACGCGCAAGGCGGCATCGCAGAACCGACGCGAACTGGATGAGGCGCAGGAGGAATTTGACGCCATCCAGAACATCATCAAGGGCCACTCCATGAAGATGGAGGGGCGTGTCCGCCGTGAGGCGGAGGCGGCGGAGCGCCGCGTGAACCTCACGATGGAGCTCAACAACCTTGTCTCACGCATCAAGCTGCTCTCCGATATGGAGAAGGAGTATGAGGGCTTCGGCAAGGCGGTCAAAACCGTGATGCAGGCTGCCGAGAGCAAGGCGCTGCGCGGCATTTACGGCCCCGTTGCAAACCTGATGAGCACGGACAAGCGCTATGCCGTCGCCATCGAGATCGCATTGGGCGCGAAGCTGCAGGACATCGTGGTCGAGCGGGAGGAAGACGCAAAGGCGGCGATCGGTTTGCTGAAACAGCGCGACAGCGGCCGCGCTACGTTCCAGCCCCTTACCGCCATCCGCGGCACCGAGCTGCGGGAAAACGGCCTTGAGAGCGAATACGGCTTTGTCGGCGTTGCGTCGCAGCTGGTCAAATGTGACGAGAAGTACCGTTCGGTGTTTGCCTCCATGCTGGGCAATACCGTGGTGGTGGATGATCTGGACTGCGGCATTGCCATGGCGCGCAAATACCAGAACAGGTTTCGTATCGTGACGCTGGACGGACAGGTCATCAACCGCGGCGGCTCGATGACCGGCGGCTCGCTGAACCGCAATGTCGGTATTCTGAGCCGTGCCAACGAGCTGAAAGAGTTGACTGCGAAGCGCGGGACGATGGAGGAAAAACTCGCCGCCGCCACGCGCGACGCGGACGAGGCCAAGCGCGAACTGACAGAGGCACAGTACCAGCTGGAGGTTGCGCAAAGCCAGGAACATGCCGCGGAGGTTCGTGTTCATGAGCTTTCCGGCAACAAGAACCACTATGACGTGATGCTCACCGCGGCGCGTGACCGCCTCGAAGAGATGGAGGCGGAAGGCGAGAGCATTGAGCGGCGCATCACAGAGTATCAGCGCAGCATCACGGAAAAAGAAATGCTTGCCGCCGAGAAGGACGCTGAGGCCGCGCGTTTCAAGGCGGAGGCGGAAGCAAAGCTTTCCGGTCAGAGCGAACTGATGCGCGACTCCGGCGCGCTGGGTGAGGAAATCACCGAGAAGAAGAGCGCGCTGGCGGGCGGACGCGCGGAGCGCGAGACGACGGAACGCGCACTGCATGAGCTGGAGGCCATGCGCGAGCAGATGCAGGGCGACGAGGCCGGCAAGCAGTCCCTGATCGAGCAGTACCGCGCTGCCAGCGAACAGGCGGCGGCGGAGATCAAGACCCATGAGGCGCAGATCGAGACGCTGCGCGACGAGCGGACGGCACAGCGCGATGCGTTGACAAAACTGGGCGAGGCAAAGCTTGCCATCGAGGCGGAGCGCGCACAGAGCGACCGACGCATGAAGGACCTCAATGACCATGTGGTCAACGCGAACAATGCCGTGAGCCGTCTGGAGCAGAAAAAGGCGGACGGCGCAAAGGACGAGGCCGTCATACTGGACAAATTGTGGGAGAACTACGAGCTGTCCCACAGCGCGGCGATGGAGCAGCGCATAGAGCTGGAAAGCACCGCGAAAGCGACGAAACGCATCGGCGAGCTGAAACGTTCGATCTCCACGCTCGGCACCGTGAATGTCGGCGCCATCGAACAGTTTGAGCAGGTCAACACGCGCTATACCTACCTGACCGGCCAGCGCGACGATGTGGAGCGAGCCAAGGAAGAGCTGCTTGGCGTCATCGAGAACATCACAAGCGAGATGACGGGCATCTTCCGCGAGCAGTTCCACCTGATCCGCGAGAGCTTTGAGGAGACGTTCCTGGAGCTGTTCGGCGGCGGACAGGCAACGCTGGAACTGGAGGACGAATCCGACATCCTCAACTGCGGCATTGAGATCAAGGTGCAGCCGCCGGGCAAGGCGCTCAAGACCATTACGCTGCTCTCCGGCGGTGAGAAGGCGTTTGTTGCCATTGCGCTGTATTTCTCCATTTTAAAGGTTCACCCCACACCGTTTTGCGTTATGGATGAGATCGAAGCGGCGCTGGATGCCGCGAACGTCATCCGCGTGGCGAACTATATGCGCCGCATTTCCGACAAGACGCAGTTTATCGTCATCACGCACCGCCGCGAGACGATGGAGAGCGCCGACGTGCTTTACGGCGTGACCATGCAGGAGCACGGCGTCAGCAAGGTGCTGACCATCAATATGAATGATATGGCAAACGAATTGGGGATTAAGGAGTAAGCAACTATATGGGCCTGTTTTCAAAGATCAAAAAGGCATGGTTCGACACGATCGTCTGGGAGATGATCGACGACGAATTCTACGACAGCCTTGAAGAGAACCTCATCATGGCGGATCTCGGTGCTGCGGCTGCGGCGGACGCGGTGAAAAAGCTGCGCGCCGTTGTCTACGACCGTTCCATTCAAAACGGCGAGCAAGTCAAGCAGGCGCTGCGCGATATTCTGGAGGAGAAACTGAATGTCGGGAACGCGGCGCTGGATCTGTCCACAAAACCGTCCGTTGTCCTCATCATCGGCGTCAACGGCGTGGGCAAGACCACGTCCATCGGCAAGCTTGCCTACCGCCTGCGCAAGCGGGAAAAAAAGCGTGTGCTGCTCGCGGCGGCAGACACATTCCGCGCGGCTGCGGCCGACCAGCTTGAAATCTGGTCGGAGCGCGCCGGTGTGGAGATCGTGCGCTCAAAAGAGGGCGCCGACCCCGGTGCGGTGCTGTTTGATTCGCTTGCCGCGGCGAAAGCGCGCGGGGTGGACGTGGTACTGTGCGACACGGCGGGACGCCTGCACAACAAGGCGAATCTGATGGCGGAGCTGGCAAAGCTGCGCAAGATCATTGACAGGGAGACACCGGACGCCGCAAAGGAGACGCTGCTCGTCCTCGACGCGACGACGGGGCAGAACGGGCTGCAGCAGGCAAAGGTGTTCCGGGAGGTTGCCGGCCTTACGGGCATTATCCTGACAAAACTCGACGGCACGGCGAAGGGCGGCATCTGCATTGCCATTGCGCAGGAGCTGGGCGTGCCTGTGAAGTATGTCGGACTTGGCGAGGGCATCGACGATCTGGAGCCCTTTGACGCAAAGGAGTATTTGAAAAACTTTATCTGAAGACCCATGGGAGGTCGAACGACATGAAATTCGTGCTGGCTACGCAGAATCCGAAAAAGAAAGAAGAACTCGTTGCCATTCTCGGTGATCTCGGCGTCGATATCGTCACAGAGGAGGAACTCGGCGTTAAGATCGAGGTCGAGGAGACCGGCGAGACGTTCGGCGAGAACGCTGCGCTGAAAGCAAAGGCGGTCATGGAGGCAACGGGACTGCCCGCCATCGGCGACGACTCCGGCCTGTGCGTTGACGAGATGAACGGCGCGCCGGGAATCTATTCCGCGCGTTACGGCGGGCCGGGGCTGACAGACGCGGACCGCTGTGCGCTGCTGCTGGAGATGATGCACGGTGTGACCGACCGCAGCGCGCATTTTGAAACCTATATTGTATGTGCGTTTCCAAACGGCGACTGGTTTGCCGCCAAGGGCGAGTGTCACGGTTCCATCGCCTTTGCGCCGATCGGAACGAACGGTTTCGGCTATGATCCCATTTTCTTCCGCACGGAAGAGCAAAAGACCTTTGCACAGATGACGGCGGAGGAAAAAGCGGCAATTTCGCACCGCGGAAACGCGCTGCGTTCATTTAAAAAGAAACTGGCGAAGTATTTGACGGAGCATCCCGAAAGCTGAGAGGTAAAGCATGGAACTGACAGGCAAACAGCGTGCGCAATTGCGCGCAATGGCGAACGGAATTGAGCCGGTGGTGCACATCGGCAAGGAAGGCATCGGCGACAACCTTATCAAGCAGGCGAACGATGCGCTGGAGGCGCGGGAACTGATCAAGTGCCGCGTGCTGGAGAACTGTGAGTTGACCGCCCGCGAGGCATGCGACCAGCTCTCGCGGCTTACGCGCAGCGAGCAGGTGCAGGTCATCGGCACGAAGTTCGTACTGTACCGTGAGACGCACCGTAAGGACAAAAAGGACAAGATCGTGCTTGTGAAGGCAAAGAAAAAGCTATGAAACTGGGCATTTACGGCGGCAGTTTCAATCCGCCGCATCTGGGGCATCTGCACGCCGCCATCGCCGCGGCGCAATATCTCAAGCTGGACAGGCTGCTGCTGATCCCGGCGGGTATCCCGCCGCACAAGGAGTTGGCGGAGGATACGCCTGCCGCGGTACACCGCGCTGCCATGACCGGATTCACGGCGGAGCAGGCCGCTTTGGAAAGCGGGATTCCCGTCAAGGTCTCGCGCATGGAGATCGAGCGCGCGGGGAAGAGCTATACGGCGGATACGCTGCATACGCTGCGCGAAGAGTATCCCGGCGCGGAACTGTGGCTGCTGATGGGAACAGACATGTTCCTCACCTTTCAGGATTGGTATAAGCCCGAGGAAATCGTTTCCTGCGCAGGACTCTGTGCTTTCAGACGGAGCGAGAAGGATACCGCGGAGCTTTTCGACGGACAGCGGCGCTTTCTCAATGAGCGCTTTCCCGGCGCGCACATCGTGACAATGGCTTTGCCGAATCTTGTGGAGATCAGCTCCACGCAGCTGCGTACAGCGCTGTCGACGGGCGGCGTGGAGGATTATCTTGCACCGCAGGTCTACGGCTACATTTTGCGTGAGCATCTGTACGGTACCGCTCTGGATCTGAAACATCTGACGATCGGACAGCTGCGCCCGATTGCGCTCTCGTACCTCAAGGCAAAACGTGTGCGGCATGTGCTGGGCGTGGAGGAGGAGGCGATCCGCCTCGCGGAGCGGTATGGCGCGGATGTGCATCAGGCGCGCATTGCGGCGCTGCTGCACGACTGCACGAAAAAACTGGAGTTGGACGATCAGCTCGCTTTGTGCGAGCGTTATCACGTTGCGTTGGACGATGATGAACGCATCGAGGTCAAGCTGCTGCACGCCAAAACGGGGGCGGCGGTCGCACGGGAGGTATTTGGCGCGGATGAGGCGGTTTGCGACGCGATCTGCTGGCACACCACCGGACGCGCAGATATGACAACGCTGGAGAAGGTGATCTATCTGGCGGATTATATCGAGCCAAACCGCGATTTTGACGGTGTGGACGCATTGCGCCGGGCAACCTACGAAAGCCTGGACAAGGGCATGGAGCTGGGGCTGCGCATGAGCATCGAAGACTTGACGGCGCGCGGCAGGCCCATCCACCACAACACGCGCGAAGCGTATGATTTTTTGAAAGGGATCTGATATGGCAAACAGCGACTTCCGGGACAAAATGAAGCGCAAACGCGTGGAGACGGAACTAAAATATCAGGAGAACAGCGACGAGGCGTGGGAGCAGGTAAAGGACTTTTTTACAGACCCGACACATTGGATCGTATTTTTCATTGTTATCCTGCTTTTGCTGGCGAGCATTTTTACGGTCAAGTTCCTGCTTGCAATCCGGGCGCCTGCCGTACCCGGCGACGACGGCCCCATTGTCATCGGTGAAGAACCGCAGCAGCCGGACGTGGAGGAAACGGAGGAAATCGACGACAGCAATACGGTGCAGCCGATGCTATCCGGTGCGCGCAAGGAGGACTATTACACATTCCTTCTGATTGCCACCGACGCCAGCAGCAGCAACACCGATACGCTCATGGTTGTGAGTTATGACGTCAAGAACCAGAAACTCAACCTGATGAGCATTCCGCGCGATACGATGGTCAATGTGAGCTGGGACATCAAGAAGATCAATTCCATATATGCCATGAGCGGGCTCAATGGCCTGAAGAAGCACATTGGCAAGTTGATCGGCTTTATCCCGGATTACTATGTCAAAATCGACCTGAACGCCTTTGTTGAGGTGATCGACCTGATTGGCGGTGTGGATTTTGACGTGCCCAAGGCGATGAACTACGACGACCCCGCACAGGATCTGCATATCCATTTCGAGCCGGGCATGCAGCATCTGACCGGGCAGCAGGCAATGGAGGTTGTGCGCTGGCGTAAGAACAACCGCACCTCTACCGGCGTCATTGCCGGTTATGATGACACCGGCCGTATCCAGACGCAGCAGGCGTTTTTACGCGCGGCGCTTTCGCAGGCGCTCTCCATTCGCAACTGGACGAAGATCACCGGTTACGTTGAGATTTTTGAGCGCGACGTTGATACGGACCTGGAGCTGGGCAACCTGCTCTGGTTTGCCCGCAAGGCAATGGACCTCAAGACGGAGGATTTCAACACCTGCACCATTCCGGGCAACTACAATGCCGCTGCGTGGAGCCGCACCTTCGGCGGAATGCAGTCCTATGTGACGCTCAATGCCCAGCAGGTCATCAAGCTGGTCAACGAGAGCTTTAATCCCTATCTCGCCAATGTGTCCGTGAACAATCTGGACATCATGTCCATCAATGCCGATGGCAGCATCCGTTCCTCCACGGGATATGTGGCGGACAGCGTGGCGGCTTTGCCGCCGCTGCGGCCCGAGGATGTTGAGCCGGAGGACGAAGAGGAGACGGACGATACGGAACAGACGGAGGATCCGAACGGAACCGACGCGACCGGACACACGGGCGGTACGACGGCCGGAGGGCATACAGGCGGCACAACGACGAGCGAAGAACCCACGCCGCCTGCGCCTCCGCTGGAGCCTGAACCCACGCCGGTGACGCCTGCGGAGCCGCCTGTCGAACAGGCGCCTGCGCCTCTGCCGGAGCCGGAACCCACACCAACCGAAACCGCACCGCCTCTGGAAGGCGGCACCGAATAAAGAAAGGAAACGACCGTATGCTGAAACCGAAAGAAATGGCGCTTATTGCCGCAAAGGCACTCGACGCGAAAAAAGGCAAGGACATCAAGGTGCTGGAAATCGACAAGGTCACGACGCTGGCGGATTACTTTGTCATTTGCACGGGCGGGTCGAATACGCAGATCAACGCCCTGTGTGACGAGGTGGAAAAGCAGCTCACCGCCGCGGGAGAGGAGCCGATCCACCGCGAGGGGTACCGCGGCGGCACCTGGGTGCTGCTGGACTACGGCTGCATCGCCGTGCATGTGTTCAACAGCGAGGCACGTGAGTTCTACTCGCTGGAGCATGTCTGGGCGGACGGTAAAGAGATTGACCTCAGCGGTGTGCTGACAGCGGATTAACGACAGGACAAAAGGAGATCGAACGATCCATGAAATACGATTTCGCAGCTATTGAGAAGAAATGGCAGGAAAACTGGGAGAAAACAAAACCCTATGCCGCCGTGACCGGTGAGAAGGATAAAAAGAAGTTCTACGGCCTGATCGAATTCCCGTATCCCTCCGCGGCGGGTCTGCACGTCGGGCATCCGCGTCCGTTCACGGCGATGGATGTTGTGACGCGCAAAAAGCGCATGGAGGGCTATAACGTCCTGTTCCCGATCGGCTTTGACGCGTTCGGCCTGCCGACGGAAAACTTTGCCATTAAGAACCACATTCACCCCGCCATCGTCACAAAGCAGAATATCGAGAACTTTACGCGCCAGCTCAAAATGCTGGGCTACGGGTTCGACTGGGACCGCGTGGTGGATACCACAGACCCCAAATATTATAAGTGGACGCAGTGGATCTTCCTCCAGCTTTTCAAAAAGGGCCTTGCCTACAAGGCGACCATGCCCGTGAACTGGTGTACGTCCTGCAAGTGCGTGCTTGCCAACGAAGAAGTGGTCGAGGGTGTGTGCGAGCGCTGCGGCAGCGAAGTCATCCGCAAGGAAAAGAGCCAGTGGATGCTTGCCATCACGAAGTATGCCGACCGCCTTGTGGACGATCTGGACGATGTGGACTTTATCGACCGTGTCAAGGTGCAGCAGCGCAACTGGATCGGCCGCTCCACCGGTACGGAAGTCACGTTCAAAACGAACACGGACGACGACATCACGGTCTATACGACCCGTGTGGATACGCTTTACGGCGTGACCTACACGGTCATTTCCCCGGAGCATCCGCTGCTGAAGAAGTGGCAGCCTCTCATTAAAAACTGGGACGAGGTCGCCAAGTATCAGGAGGCTGCGGCAAAGAAGTCCGATTTTGAGCGCGGTGAGCTGAACAAGGAGAAGACCGGCGTACGGCTCAACGGCATCGAGGTCATCAATCCCGCGACGGGGGATGCGGTGCCGATGTTCGTCTCCGATTATGTGCTCATGGGTTATGGTACGGGCATTGTCATGGGCGTGCCGGGTCATGACCAGCGCGACTGGGATTTTGCAACGGCGTTTGGCCTGCCCATCATTGAAGTCGTCAAGGGCGGCGACATCACCAAGGAGGCGTTCACGCTCAAGGACGATACGGGCATCATGGTCAACTCCGGTATCCTCAATGGCATGACCGTCAAGGACGCCATCCCGTATATGAAAGAGTACGCCGTCAAGCAGGGCTGGGGCAAGGAAAAGACCAACTTCAAGCTTCGCGACTGGGTCTTCTCGCGTCAGCGCTACTGGGGCGAGCCGATCCCGCTGGTGAATTGCCCGGATTGCGGCTGGGTGCCCGTACCGGAGGAGCAGCTGCCGCTGGTGCTGCCGCAGGTGGAGAGCTATGAGCCGACCGACGACGGCGAAAGCCCGATTTCCAAGATGACCGACTGGGTCAATACGACCTGCCCGAAGTGCGGCAAGCCGGCAAAACGTGAGACCGATACCATGCCCCAGTGGGCGGGATCGTCGTGGTATTTCCTGCGCTACATGGACCCGCACAATGATTCCGCGCCCGTTTCGCATGAGGCGGAGGAGTATTGGGGGCCTGTGGACTGGTACAACGGCGGTATGGAGCACACGACGCTGCACCTGCTTTACTCCCGCTTCTGGCATAAGTTCCTCTATGACATCGGCGTGGTGCACACGAAGGAGCCGTATGCCAAACGCACAAGCCACGGAATGATCCTTGGCCAGAATCCGCACTATGTCGGCAACGTGGAGAGCGAGGCGGAGAAGCAGGCGCTGATCGATAAGTACGGCAACCAGGCGCTGCGCCCTGCGGTGAAGATGTCCAAGTCGCTCGGCAACGTCGTTAACCCCGACGATGTGGTCAAAGCGTACGGTGCGGATACGATGCGCCTCTACATCATGTTTATCGGCGACTTTGAAAAGACCGCGACCTGGTCGGATGAGGCGGTGAAGGGCAGCAAGCGCTTCCTCGACCGTTGCTGGAACCTGCTTGACGCGGTGACGGATGAGGAGGACATCTCGGAGAAGAACGCCGCAACCGTCCACAAGACCATCAAGAAGGTCACAAGCGATATCGACGAGCTGAAGATGAACACTGCCATTGCCGCGCTTATGGCAATGGTGAACGAGTTCTATGCCAACGGCCTCTCCCGCGGCGATTACAAGGCACTGCTGCTGATGCTCAGCCCCTTTGCCCCGCACATGGTTGAGGAGCTGTGGGAGCTGGCGGGCTTTGCAAGAGAAACCGGCAAGATGGCAATGCAGAACCCGTGGCCCGTGTTCGACGAGAGCAAGACCGTTGCCTCCACTGTGGAGATGGCGGTGCAGGTGCAAGGCAAGCTGCGTGGTACGGTCAGCGTTCCCACCGACAGCGACGAGGCGACGGTGGTCGCGGCGGCAAAGGCAAACGAGAAGGTCGCCAAGTCGTTGGAAGGTATGCAGATCGTCAAGACGATCCTCGTCAAAAACAAGCTTGTCAACCTCATTGTCAAGCCACAGTAAACGCGTTTCGATAAAATTTTGCAAATTCGCAAAAAATTTGTTGACAAGCTCCCGTAAAATTCATATAATACCTTTCGCAAGTTATTGCAAAGTCATGAAGATGGCTCTACTGAGCGCTCTGGAGTTAGCCGGGCGTATCGGAGGGAGGGAAATATAGATGTCCGAAGTGCATGTCAAGGAAGGCGAGTCTCTGGATAGCGCGCTCAAGCGCTTCAAGAGAAGCTGCGCCAAGGCCGGCATCGTGGCGGAGGTGCGTCGCCGTGAGGCTTACGAGAGCCCCAGCGTCAAGCGCCGCAAGAAGAGCGAGGCTGCGCGTAAGAACCGCAACAAGCGCTACTACTAATCTGCTTCAAAAGGAAAGGACGCCTACGGCGTCTTTTTCTTTTGGGAAAGGCATTGCTATGGCGTTTTCGCTGATCCCGGACTATGTGTTCAACGATTATACCGCGCTGACGCCGGCGTTTCTGCGTGCACAGGGGATCCGCCTGCTTCTCTCCGACCTTGATTATACCCTCGCGCCGAAATCGCAGAAGGAGCCGGACGCGGCGCTTCGCACGTGGACGGAGTCTCTGCGTGCTGGGGGCGTGACGCTTGCAATCATCTCCAATAACCGCAGTCCGGTGCGAGTGGAGCGGTTTTGCGGCGGTCTCGGTATTTCTTATATCGGACACGCGGGCAAGCCGGGGACACGCGGCATTGTGGAGGCGATCCGGAAGCACGGCGTACCGGCGTCGGAGACGGCCATGCTTGGCGACAAATTGCTCACCGATACGCTGGCGGCGAAACGCGGGGGTATCCGTATGCTGATGGTGGAGCCTAAAGGCGGCCCGGTCGGCGCATGGAACCACGTTCTGCATGGTATGCAGGAACCCTTCAAACGCGCCTGCCGGCAGGATATGCGCCGCTGATTTTGTAAAAATTGGGCCAAGCGTGTGAAAAGGTCTTGCAATCAGACACAAGATAGGGTAAAATATATCAGGTTAAAAACCACGATTCGTTATTTAGAGGAAGTCGCTGCTGATTTCCTCGCAATTAGGAGGAATAGATTATGGCAACGATTACCGCCGGCGATTTCCGCAACGGCAAAACCTTCGAGATGGACGGCAAAGTTTATCAGGTCGTCGAGTTCCAGCATGTCAAGCCCGGCAAGGGCGCTGCGTTCGTGCGCACGAAGATGAGAAACGTCATCACGGGCGGCGTGACCGAGACCAGCTTCAACCCCACCGCGAAGTTTGAGGAAGCCACCATTGAGCGCAGAGATATGGAATATACCTATGCCGATGGCGACCTTTACCACTTCATGGATCAGGAGACCTACGATGACGTGCCCCTGAACAAGGAGCTGCTCGGCGATGCGTTCCGCTTTGTGACGGAGAACACGGTCTGCAAGGTTTTGAGCTACAAGGGCAACGTCTTCGGCGTTGAGTGCCCGAACTTTATGGACCTTGAGGTGACCAAGACCGAGCCGGGTCTTGCCGGCAACACGGCCACCAATACCCTTAAGCCCGCAACGGTTGAGACCGGCGCGGAGGTCAAGGTGCCGCTGTTCATCAACGAGGGTGACAAGATCCAGATCGACACCCGCACGGGCGAGTATATCGGCCGCGCAAAGTAAGCATACTACACATACTTTTCACACATTTGCAGTGCTGTGACGGCATTGCTGTGTTCCCAAAAGATCCTGAGGCTGCATTCATAAAGGGATGCAGCCTCGACACTACATGGAAGAAAGGAGATTTTAATCATGGGTGTTTCCGAGAAGGTTGCGTATCTCAAGGGGCTGATGGAGGGCCTCAAGCTTGACGAGAGCTCCGACAACGGCAAGCTGTTCAAGGCGGTCGTCGATGTGCTCGACGAGATTGCGCTGGAGATCGAGGACCTGACCGACGAGGTCAGGGAGGTCGGCGACGGGCTGGACGTCATCAGCGACGATCTGGCGGACGTCGAAGATCTGGTCTACGATGACGAAGATGACGAAGATGACGAAGATGATGAGGACGAGACGGTCTACGCAACGACCTGCCCCGAGTGCGAGGAGCAGATTTTCTTTGACGAGGACTATTTGGAGGACGGCATGATCGTCTGCCCGAATTGCGGCGCGAAACTGGAGTTCGACGCGGACGACTTCGTCAGCGAGGACGATGAGGACGACGACCGGGATTGAGCGTGTCGCTCCTTGTTGACCGAATCACATCAAAACAAAGAAATGCCGCCCGCAAGGGCGGCATTTTCGTATTAGAACGGTTTTTTGGCCGCATCCAGGATCGTGTCCAGCATACCCTGAATTTGCGGGGTGATGACCTTGTTCTTGTGATACAGGAGTTGGCGATACTGGTGCATTTCGCAATCCTTGACGGGGATGATCGCAAGGTGCTGTTCGTGGATGCTCTTTTGTACCGTGTAGCGCGGGAGGACGGAGAGGTACTCCGGATTTTCCCAAATCAGGCGCAGTGCCAGCACGTCGCTCTCCAACTCGCAGAAGGGGTCGATGGAAAGGCCCTGACGGGCCAGCTCACGGTCAAACTGGTCACGATAGGCGTTGTTGCGATTCATCAGAACAAAGGGGTGACCGACCAGATCGGCAAGCTTGACACGGGATTTCTGCGCAAGCGGGTTCTCGACATTTGTGACGATGACGATGTCCTCCGGGGCCTCGTAGACCTTGATAAACTGGGGATCGAGCTGCTGCTCGTCAAGCGTGTAAATCAGATCCAGTTCGTTCTTGATGAGCAGATCCTTCAACCCAGCAACGCTGTCGCCATGTATGTTGGCGATAACGTGGGGGAAATGCTCATGGAACGCCGGAATGATGTCGCTGAACGAGGCGGTCATCAGGGAATCCAGCGTTCCGACGCGCACCGTGCCAGTCAGGTCGCCGCTTGCCGTGGCGAAGGCGCCGGCACGGGCGACGGCGCTGATCACATCGCGTGCATAGGCGACGAAATCCCGACCGTATTGCGTGATCAGGACATTTTTGCCGATGCGGTCAAAAAGCTGCACGCCCAACTCGCGCTCCAGCTGCTGGATCTGTACCGTAACGGCGGACTGGGAATAGTCCAGCGCCTCCGCTGCCTTGGAAAAACTTTTGAGTTCGGTCACTTTCAAAAAAGTGGTCAAATTGCGGATTTCCATGCTGCGCCTTCCTTTATATACGGAATATCGATATTTCCGATGAAATTCTTCAAATATTTTAATGATATTCTCCCATTTTGTCAAGCCTGAACCCGCAGTGTCCCTGTTATTCTGCGAATTGCCGCCCTGTGGCTTTATGCGGACACATTAGCCGGAGCTTTGGCACGGTGATCCGTGTTTTCGGACAGCGCAGGCTCCCGGCGCTGCGCGGCTGTGCAGACATTCCGGGCGGGAACGGCAAAAAGAGAATAAATTGGGGCTTCTTGCCCTTGTGCGAACCTATATTTTGTGGTATAGTAGCCACTAAGTGGCTGTCTACCGGCCACTTAGCCAAAGCCACATCTTTAACTATGAAACCGGAGGGACATGTTATGAAAGCCGGAGATACCTTTGAAGTGAAAGGCACCGTTACGGAGGAGAGCACCGCTGCAAGCCTTGGCAGCGGCGCAATGCCTGTATTCGGTACGCCGTGGATGATCGCAATGATGGAGAACGCCGCTTTTCAGCTCATGCAGCAGGGGCTGCCCGAGGGGCGGAGCAGCGTTGGGACGAAACTGGAGATATCCCATGTGTCGCCGTCGCCCGTCGGCATGCAGGTGCGCGCCCTGGCGGAGTTCGTTTCGCTCTCGCCGAGCGGAAAGATGGCGGAATTCAAGGTTTCTGCCTATGATGAGGCCGGATTGATCGGCGAGGGTACGCACCAGCGCGCCTATATCGACTACGACCGTTTTATGGCGAAGTGCAGCGGCAAGCTGAACAAGGAGAAGTGAGATGCATTATTCCGGAGCCGTTTACCGTCCGCCCAGTGAGGCGCACAGCCTGATCGTACAGTGCACACTGGGGTGCAGCCACAACCGCTGCGCCTTTTGCATCATGTATAAGGCAAAACAGTTTTCCATCAATCCCATTGAGCAGGTGCTCGGCGACCTTGCCGAGGCGCGGGCACAGTATCCATATATCGAACGGATTTTTCTGGCTGACGGTGATGCGCTGATCCTGCCGATGGATTATCTGCTCACCGTGTTGGATGATATCCGCGAGCGGTTTCCCGAATGCGAGCGCGTGAGCGCTTACGCTTCGACCAAGGCGCTGATGCGCAAGAGCGACGCGGAGCTGCAAACCCTGCGTGAGCACGGTCTTGCGCTGGTCTATGTGGGGCTGGAATCCGGCAGCGAGGAACTGCTGGAAAAATACGACAAGGGTGTGACGGTCGAAGAGATCGTTACGCACTCCCTGCGTGCAAAGGCGGCGGGCATGGCGCTCTCCGTCACCGCCATCAACGGCATGGGGGGCAGGGAACAGAGCGAGGCGCACGCTATCGCCACGGCGGCGGCGCTCTCACGCATCAAGGCGGACTATGTTGCGATGCTGACGCTGCGTGTTTACAGCGGCACGCCGCTGCACGACTGGATCGAGCGCGGTGAGCTGACGATGCTCGGCCCCAAAGAGCTGGCGGCGGAGAACCGCATCATTTTGCAGCATATCGACAGTGACGGGAGCGTGTTCCGCTCAAATCACGCATCCAATTATCTCCCGCTCAAAGGGACGCTCAACCGCGACCGCGACGCGCTGATCGAACAGATCGACAAGGCGCTTGCGGGCGAGGTGCGCTTCCGCCGCGCCGTGGAGCTGGGCTTGTAAATAATATAGAAGGAAAACTTCCATGAAAAATAAACACAAACACCTCGCCGCTTTGCTGCTCGTGTGTTTCCTGCTGCAGGCGGTGCTCCCCTGTCATGTCCTTGCGTACAGCGACATGACTGCAGGAGACGCTGCGCTCGATATGATCCGGCGCTATGAGAGCTTTTCCGAAAAGATGTACTATGAGGGGGGCAAATGGTACGTCGGCTTTGGCTCTCAGGTTGAGGAAGGTGCTTATCCCGACGGCATCACCGAAGACGAGGCGCTTGCGCTTGTGCGCGATGAACTGAGCGACGTTGAAAAGAAGCTCAACAGCTTCTTTGCCGACAACCGGCTTTCCCCCACACAGGCACAATTTGACGCGCTGGTGGATTTCTGCTACATTCACAGCACCTCCTGGCTCAGCGGCAACAATGCACTGGTGCAGCTGGTGCGCGGCGACACGCAGCCCACCCGCCTTGAGACCGCGCAGGCGTTCGGCGTTTGGAGCCATTCCGGCGGCAAGGTGCTGGCCGGCCTGGCACGCCGGCATCTGGAGGAGGCTGCGCTTTATTTAGACGGCAGTGCGGAACAACAGGACGACTTTGTTTTTCTTGCCGTGGACAAGCAGGACGGCGCCATCCGCTCCACGGACTTCGGCGTTTATGAGCGCGGCAGTGTTTACGACGCCTTCCCGGCCATGTTCCTGCTGGGCCACACGCTGACGGGCGTACGCACCGCGGACGGCGAGATGATCCACATCGGCGACACGGTCGCCGGCGACCGTTTTGTAACGCCGGTTTGGGAGAAAAACGTCTATACCAACGCTTTTGACGATGTGACGCAGGAAGAGTGGTTCTATGACTATGTGATGGAGCTGAATGAAGCGGGCGTTGTCAGCGGGCGCGGCGAGGGCGTATTTGATCCGGCGGCGTCCGTCACCGTGGGCGAGGCGCTCAAACTGATCCTCCTCGCCGCAGGTTGGGATGAGCAGGCTGCCGTGGGCGATCATTGGGCGAGCGGATATCAGTCGCTGGGACGGGAGAAACGCCTGCTGCCGGATGTGCTGCTGGACGCGCTTGATCAGCCCATAACCCGCGGCGATGTGGCGGAGCTGGCGGCGAAGGCAATCGGCTTTGGCCAGTCTTTTGCGGAATCGCCGTTTGCGGACACGACGGACGGCTACGCGGTGGCGCTTGCCGGCATCGGTGTGCTTACCGGCATGACCGAGCACGGCGAGTCCTACTTCCACCCTGAAAAAACGCTTACGCGCGCCGAGGTGTCCACCATCGTCTGGCACCTGCGCAACACCGTTGCGCTCGACACGGCACAAAGCGTGCGCTATGGTACGCGCAGCTTTGCCGTCAAGGCCGGGGTGGCGCTGAACGATTACGACATGGATGGCTTTTCCGGCGAGGGCCGGACGATGAACTATGAGGAGCCGGGCGTTTCCGTGCTGCGGGGAATTGATGTTTCGCGCTTTCAGGGCACGATCGATTGGGACGCCGTGCGGGAGGATGGGATATCCTTTGCCATCCTGCGAGTCGGCGGACGTTTTCAAAGCTCCGGTGAAATCTACGACGACTTGATGTTTGAGTCAAACTATGCCGGCGCGAGCGCCGCGGGGCTGCGCATCGGCTGCTACTTCTATTCGCAGGCGGCCAACACGGAAGAAGCCGTGGAAGAGGCGGATTATGTGCTGAGCAAGCTGGCGGACAAGCAGCTTGATGCGCCCGTTGTCTTTGACTGGGAAACGGCGGGCACCAGCAATGCACGCACGAACGGCTTGCCTGTGCAGGTGGTCTGCGACTGTGCCATCGCTTTTTGCGAGCGGGTCAAGGCAGCTGGATATACGCCGATGATCTACATGAACACGCACGACGGATACGTCAAATATGACCTTTCGCGGCTGACGGACTATGAGATCTGGTATGCGGGGCAGTACAACGGCGCGTACCCGCAATTTGTTTATGACTTCCGGATGTGGCAATACACCTCTGACGGCGAGCTGAACGGCATTGAAGGCGGCGTGGACATGGACCTGTGGTTTGTGCGCTGAAGCGCCGCATTTCTGCGGATTGCCCGTTGTGGCGCGGCGCTTGACACCCCCTTTTGTATTTGTTATGATGATTGCGTAATTTTTTGGAAAATGGGAGGATGTCTATGAATATCCTTGTAACCGGCGGTGCCGGCTATATCGGTTCCCATACCGTGGTCGAGCTTCTGCTTGCCGGACACGACGTCGTTGTGGTTGACAATTTGGTGAACGCCAGCGAAGAGGCGCTTGCACGCGTGTTGGAGCTGGTGCGGAAAGAACGCCCGGAGGTGGCGTCGATCCCGTTCTACCATGTCGATCTGCGTGACCGGGCGGGTCTGGAACGCGTTTTCGCCGAGAATGCGCCTTTTGACTGCTGCATCCACTTTGCGGGCCTCAAGGCGGTGGGCGAGAGCGTCCTGAAACCGTGGGAGTACTATGACAACAACATCGGCGGGTCGCTGGTGCTGCTGGATGTGATGCGGCGCAACGGCTGCAAGAGCATCATCTTTTCCTCGTCGGCAACGGTTTACGGCGACCCGGCGACCGTTCCCATCACGGAGGATTGCCCCAAGGGACAGTGCACGAACCCCTATGGCTGGACAAAGTCGATGCTGGAACAGATCATGAGCGATCTGTATACCGCCGACGTCAAAAACGGCGAAGCGCAGCCGTGGAACGTGGTGCTGCTGCGTTACTTCAACCCCATCGGCGCGCATCCGTCTGGGCGGATCGGCGAGGACCCCAACGGCATTCCCAACAACCTGATGCCTTACATCACGCAGGTGGCAGTCGGCAAGCTCGACCACCTCAACGTGTTCGGTGACGACTATGATACGCCGGACGGCACAGGGGTGCGCGATTACATCCATGTTGTCGATCTGGCGCGCGGACACGTCAAGGCGCTCACCGCAGTGGAGCGCAACTGCGGTCTGGCGGTTTACAACCTTGGCACGGGCCGCGGCTACTCGGTGCTGGAGGTCGTACGCGCCTTTGAAAAGGCGAACGGCCTCAAGCTGCCGTATGTCATCCAGCCGCGCCGTCCCGGGGATGTGGCAAAGGCGTATTCTTCGCCGGAGAAGGCGAAGCGTGAGCTGGGCTGGGAAGCGCAGTACGGCATTGAGGAGATGTGCCGCGATTCGTGGAACTGGCAAAAGCAGAATCCAAACGGTTATAAAATCTAAGAAAGTTGGTATGGAAATTGGGTAAGTATTTTGGCACCGACGGTTTCCGCGGGGAAGCTAACGTCGGCCTGACAGCGGAACACGCCTATCAGATCGGCCGTTTTCTCGGCTGGTATTACAGTGAAAAGAGGCGCGCGGACGGCTCAAAGAAGAAGGCGCGCGTGCTCATCGGCAAGGACACGCGCCGCTCGTCGTATATGTTTGAGTACAGCCTTGTCGGCGGTATCGTCGCCTCCGGCGCGGACGCGTATATCATGCATGTCACCACCACGCCGTCGGTGGCGTATATCACCCGCGTGGACGAATTTGACTGCGGTATCATGATCTCCGCATCCCACAATCCGTACTACGACAATGGCATCAAGCTCATCAACTCCCGCGGTGAGAAGATGGACGAGGAGACCATTGAAAAAATCGAAGCCTATCTGGACGGCACGGAGGAAGCGCCTTTGGCCCACCGCGACGAGATCGGCTGTACGGTGGACTATGTTGCGGGACGCAACCGCTACATCGGTTACCTCATTTCGCTGGGCGTGTACTCCTTCCGCGACAAGACCGTTGCGCTCGACTGTGCCAATGGCGCGGCATGGAGCATTGCGCGTGCGGTGTTCGACGCGCTCGGCGCCAAGACGCTTGTTATCAATGCCGAGCCGAACGGTCTGAATATCAATGAGAACGCTGGCTCGACGCATATTGAGGGACTGCAGAAGTTTGTGGTGGAAAACCACTGCGATGTGGGCTTTGCCTATGACGGTGATGCCGACCGTTGCCTTGCGGTGGATGAAAAGGGAAATGTCATTACCGGCGACCACATCCTCTATATTTACGGCAAGTTCATGCATGAGCGCGGCAAACTGCTGACCAACACCGTCGTCACGACGATCATGAGCAACTTTGGGCTTTACAAGGCGTTTGACGAGCTGGGCATCGGCTATGCCAAGACCAAGGTGGGCGACAAATACGTCTATGAATACATGACCGAGCACGGCTGCCGTCTGGGCGGCGAGCAGTCGGGACATATCATCTTTACCAAGTATGCCAGCACTGGCGACGGTATTCTGACGTCGCTCAAGCTGATGGAAGTGCTCTGCGCGCGGGAAAAACCCATGAGCGCGCTGAGCGAAGGCTTTACGATGTACCCGCAGGTTCTGGAGAACGTAAAGGTGCGGGACAAGGCCGCGGCGCAGGCGGACGAGGCGGTGCAGGCGGCTGTCAAACGCGTTGCGGACGCGTTGGGAGACACCGGACGCATCCTCGTACGCGAGAGCGGCACGGAGCCGGTGATCCGCGTGATGGTGGAGGCTGAGAGCGAAGCGGTCTGCCACCGCTATGTAGAGGAAGTTGTC
This sequence comes from Oscillospiraceae bacterium, assembly GCA_902783035.1. Taxonomy (GTDB): domain Bacteria; phylum Bacillota; class Clostridia; order Oscillospirales; family Oscillospiraceae; genus Hominicoprocola. The sequence goes on along the minus strand of CACZPK010000058.1, from coordinate 5,388 downwards.
GGCGTGATTCGGGCACAGGGACACGCGGTTTGACGCTGCGGCCAACGGCGCACACAAGGAGGGCTTTATGAACTATCTGGGAATCGACCTCGGCGGTACGAACATCAAGGGCGGCGTTGTCAACGAGGCGGGCGAGATCCTGCGCGAGGCATCGCGTCCGACCCATGTGAAAAACGGACCTGAGGCCATTGCGGACGGTATCGCGGCGCTGATTCGGGAACTGGAGCAGGGGGAGACCTTCGGCGGCGTCGGTCTTGGCTGTCCCGGCACCGTGGACGATGAGAGCGGCGAGGTGCTGTGCGCGTTTAACCTCAATCTAATCCGCTACGATATGCGTACGGCAATTGAGAAGCGCACGGGCTATCGCATTCGCCTCGGCAATGACGCCAACGTCGCTGCGCTGGCGGAGGCTGCGGTCGGCGCCGGCAAGGGCGCGCACAGCGTCGTCGTGCTGACGCTCGGCACGGGAGTCGGCTGCGGTGTGGTGCTGGAGGGCAAGATGCTCACGGGCTATACGGGTGCAGCGAGCGAGCTGGGACATATGGTGATCCGTGAGGACGGGCCGCAGTGCACCTGCGGGCGCAAGGGCTGCTTTGAGGTTTATTCCTCTGCCACCGCGCTTATTCGCATGACCACGGAGGCAATGGCGCAGTATCCGGACAGTGCAATGCACCGCATCGCGGAGGAGAGCGGCGGTGTCGACGGGCGCACGGCGTTTACCGCCAAGGCACGCGGCGACCACGCGGGCGCGGAGGTCGTGCGGACGTACGTGAAGTTCCTGGCCGCAGGCGTGACGAACGTCATCAATATTTTCTTCCCGGAGGTCATCGCTTTCTCCGGCGGCGTTGCCAATCAGGGCGAGGCGCTGCTCGCGCCGTTGCGCGAGGAAGTGCGCCGGCAGGAGTTTGGCACGGCGTATGTGAAAAAGCATACGCGCCTGATCCAGTGTACGCTGGGCTATCAGGCCGGTGTGATCGGCGCGGCGCTGCTGGCAAAAGACTGAAAAATGGAAAAAAGGTGGGAGTTTCCAAACGGAAACTCCCCCTTTGCTATGCGCTTTTTACTTGACCAGGCTCGCGGTATCCATTGCGATCATCAGTTCCTCATTCGTCGGAATGAGCAGCACCTTGACCTTGGAATCGGCAGCGGAGATCACACGCTCCTCGCCGCGGACCTTGTTCGCATCCTCGTCCATCTTCACGCCCATGAACTCCAGACCGGAGGCGATCGCCATGCGCTGGCTGGCGCTGTTCTCGCCAACGCCCGCGGTGAAGATGATCGCGTCCACGCCACCCATCGCGGCGGCATAGGCGCCGATGAGCTTCTTGACGCCATAATTGAACATATCGACAGCGAGACCGGCACGCTTGTTGCCGTCCTTGAAAGCGGATTCCAGATCACGGAAGTCGGAGCTGACGCCGGAAACGCCCTGTACGCCGGACTTCTTGTTGAGGATAGTGAGCATCTCCGTGATATTCATGCCGTACTTGTTCATCAGGTATTCGAGAATGCCCGCGTCGAGGTCACCGGAGCGGGTACCCATCGGCACGCCGGCCAGCGGCGTGAAGCCCATGGAGGTGTCCACGCTCTTGCCGCCGTCGATCGCGGTGACGGAGGAACCGTTGCCGAGGTGGCAGGAGATCAGCTTCAGATTTTCAATGGGCTTGCCGAGCATATCCGCCGCACGCTGGGAGACGTACTTGTGGGACGTGCCGTGGAAACCGTAACGACGCACCTTGTCCTTCTCGTAATACTCATAGGGCAGGGCGTAAGTATAGGCGACCGGGGGCATCGTCTGATGGAACGCGGTGTCGAACACGGCGACCATCGGTACACCGGGCATGAGAGCCTGGCATGCCTTGATGCCGATGATGTTGGCGGGATTGTGCAGCGGGGCAAGCGGGTTGCACTCCTCAATCGCTTTCATGACCTCGTCGGTGATGACGACGCTTTTGGCGAATTTCTCACCGCCGTGGACGACACGGTGACCGACCGCGTCGATCTCCTTCATGGAGGCGACGACGCCGTTCTTCGAGTCGACCAGCGCATCAAGCACAGCCTTGATCGCCTCATTGTGGGTCGGCATGGCGACGTCAACCGCGTCCAGCTTCTCCTTGCCGGGCAGCTGGGGCTTGTAGGTGAACTTGCCGTCGATGCCGATGCGCTCGCACAGCCCCTTTGCCAGCAGATCACCGGTCTCGGGGTTGAGCAGCTGATACTTGAGGGAAGAACTTCCCGCGTTGATGACCAATACGTTCATAAAAACAGGCTCCTTTTTTCTTTTGCGCTTGCAACACGCAGTTTTTTTCGCTAAGATACACAACATAGAAATTATATCAAGAATCGGGTATAAAAACAAGCAGAAATTTTGAGGTTCTTATGCATATTGCCGGAGTTATTTGCGAATACAACCCTTTTCACACGGGCCACGCCTGGCAGCTCGCGGAACTGCGCCGACGCGGCGCGGACGGGATCGTCTGTGTGATGAGCGGAAACTTTGTCCAGCGGGGGGACTTTGCCCTGCTGCGCAAGCATGTCCGTGCGGAGGCCGCCGTGCGAGGCGGCGCCGACCTTGTGCTGGAACTGCCGCTGCCGTGGGCAACCGCGTCGGCGGAGGGATTTGCGCGCGGAGGTGTGGAGGTGCTGGCGGCGACAGGCGTGGTGGATACGCTGGCCTTTGGCAGCGAATGCGCGGATACGAATGCGTTGGTTCGCGTGGCGCAAGCGCTTTGCGCGACGGAATTCCCTGCAGCGCTCCGGGAGGAAATTTTGCGGGGCGACAGCTTTGCGGCGGCGCGGCAGCGTGCGGCGGAGCGCTTGTGCGGCGCGGATGCGGAAATCCTTGGGAACCCGAACGACATTTTGGGCGTCGAATACTGTAAAGCGCTGCGTGCGCAGGCAAGTGCCATCGTGCCGCTTGCCTTGCCGCGTGTCGGCGCGGCGCATGACGCGGCTGCGGCGGACGCGTATGCCTCGGCGTCTTTTCTGCGGGAACGCATTCTGGAATCGGATACGGCGGACGGCTGCGACGCGTGGAGCCGCTACGTTACCGCAGACATGCTGCGGCTCTATGCGGCGGAGCGTGCGGCAGGGCGTGCCCCCGTGCGGATGGAAACGATGGAACGCGCCGTTCTGACGCGGCTGCGCGCGATGACGGAGGCGGACTTCGCTGCTTTTGACGAGGGGGGCGAGGGGGTGTACCACCGCTTTTTTGACGCTGCGCGCAAGGCAACGGGGATCGGCGCGCTGCTGGATGCGGTGAAGACCAAACGCTACGCGCATGCGCGCCTGCGACGTTTTTTGCTGTCCTGCTATCTGGGTGTTTTCCCTGCACAACGGCGGATAGATGTCCCGTATATCCGCGTGCTGGCGATGGGTGACAAGGGAAAAGACTTGCTGCATGAGATGCGAAGGACGTCAAAATTGCCTGTGTTGATCCGCCCGACGGACGTCAAAAAATTGACTGAATCTGCGAAAAATCTACTGGAAACGGAGGCACGCGCAACCGATCTGTATGCGCTTGCGTATCCGGATCTGGCGCAGAGCGCAGGCGGGAGCGAGTGGACGACGAATCCGGTGATTGTATAAAAAGCTGAAGAGATGGAAAGGAGCGAGTGGGATGAGACGAGGGCTTGCAATAGGGTTGGCGCTGGTTTTGACGGTGGCACTCTTTGGCTGTGCGGCGCGTCAGGAGGCGGTGCAGACCGTGCCGCCAGCAGCGGACGCAGCGGCAGGCAGCGAGGCGGGGCCAACGTCCGCGCAGGCGCCGGAAAAGGAAGCGTGGGACTACGAGGTGGTTATGGAGACCGCGGCGGAAGAGGAGAAGGCGGACGACGGCACGGTGCTGGCGGCCTGGCAGTTTGAGCGGCCCGTTTTGCGGATGAAAAGCACATCGGGAAAGACTTTTGACGGGCACCTGCCCAACCTCGGCGTCACGGCGGAGCAGATTGCCATATGCAAGGCGTTCAACGACGAGGTTGCCGCATACGAGATGGCGTCGCTTGAGGAATTTGACAGCTTCCGCAAGGAGGGAAGCGAGCAGTATGCATGGAAGACGCAGCAGGGTATTGATTTCCTGACGCTTACCGATCAGCTGACTGTTGAGAGCGTTTTCCACAGCGGGGACCTCCTGAGCATTCGCGCGGCGGAGTATGTCAATATGGGCGGCGCTCACCCGGACTGGAGCTATGTGGTTTGGAATTTTGACCTCGGTGAGGGGGCTTTTGTTACGCCGATGTCGCTGACCGGCCGCCCGGAGGCGCTGCGCAGGGTCATTGCGGATGAGATCGTGAATCAGATCTATGCCTCGGAAGCATATGAGGGATATTTCCAGGACTTTGAAGAGACCGTCCGGGCAAAGACGGATTTTGACGCCTTTTTTGACGAAAATGGTATGACCGTGCTTTTCACGGAGTACGAGATAGCGCCGCATGCGCTGGGGGTACCGGAGTTTACCATTGGGCGCGACCGTCTTGTATCTTACCTGAACGAACGCGGCGAGCGTCTGCTGGCGCCCTCGTCGGAGGACAGGGCGGTGGGCGATTTCTATGAAGCGAACGATATGTGGTACTGGTTCGAAGGCGGGATGCCGTTTGACAACACGGATACGAAGGAATTTTCCGATATGACGTATTATCGCGTCGACGTGCCTGGTGTTACTTCGATTGCCGACCTGCGCGCACAGATGCAAACGCGCTTTTCCGACGACGTGGTGCAGCAGCGGCTGGTGAACAGCATGGGCGGCATGTATCCGCTGTTGCGGGAGGTGGACGGCGTAGCCTATGTGATCCCTGCGGGGCGCGGGACAGATATGTATATTGACTCGGTGAGCTGCCGCGCCGAACTGGACGCCGACGGCAAGAGCGGCAGGATCATTGCCACGATCCAGTGGCGTGATTACGACGAGGAGAAGGAGGAATGGGTCCTGAAGGATACGAGCGACACTGCGATGCCGTTCGTGCTGGGAGAGGACGGACATGCGCGTTTTACCGACTTCCGGACCATCTGGTAATTACGGAAAAAGAAGGAAAACCCCGCTTTTGCGGGGCTTTCCTTTGCGCTGCGAGATCTTCAGGCGTGATCTTTGCTCTCAAAGGGCTCGGTTTCACGGAACAGAAGCGTGATGCACCACAGGCCCGCGAGACCGACAAGCGTATAGACCACGCGGCTGACGGCGCCGGTCTGCCCGCCGAACAGAAAGGCGACCAGATCAAAGCCGAACAGGCCTACACTGCCCCAGTTGAGCGCGCCGACGATGGCAAGCGTCAGCGCCGTCTTATCAAGAACCATGAGAATATCCTCCTTTTTGTGCTGGGTCGTGTGCTAGTATCCGCATACTGTCAAAATTTTATGTGCCCTGAATATTTTTTTGAAAAATTTACCAAATCC
>CACZPK010000057.1 GCA_902783035.1 Oscillospiraceae bacterium | reverse complement strand
GACGCTGGTGCATCTGGCGGACAGCAAGGAAGAACTGGACGCGGACACGGAAACCCTGCAATCCACGGCGCGCAAACACCTCTGCCAACTTTCGACTCTCAACTATCAGCAGGCGGACGGGCTTGCGACCGCGCTCCCGCTGGGACTGCGGCGTATCGACGCACTGCGCACGCTGACCACCGAGGCGCTTGCTGTGCTGATGCCCTTCAAGGCGCAGGAGGTGCGCGACCGCGGCGGCGTGTACTACGGACAGAACGTCATCAGCAAGAACCTCATCATCGCCAACCGCAAGGAACTGCTCAACGGCAACGGCTTTGTGCTGGGCGTGTCCGGCTCCGGCAAGTCCTTTACGGCGAAGCGGGAGATGGCGGGCATCGCGCTTTCCATCGACGACGATATCATCGTCATCGACCCGGAGTCCGAGTACCGGCCGCTGATCGAGGGGCTGGGCGGCGAGGTGGTCGAGATCAGCGCCACCTCTCCGAACCACATCAATGCCATGGACATGGAGCAGGGCTACGGCGACGGCGAGAACCCTGTGGTGCTCAAGTCCGAGTTCCTGCTGTCCCTCTGCGAGCAGCTGGTGGGCTTGGGCAAACTGTCCGCTAAGGAGAAATCCATCATCGACCGCTGTACGGCGCAGTGCTACCGCGACTACATCAAGAGCGGGTATCAGGGCACGCCGCCGACGCTGCAGGACTTCCATGCGGAGCTGCTGCGCCAGATCGAGCCGGAGGCGCGGGACGTGGCGCTGGCAATCGAATTGTTTACCGAGGGCAGCCTCAACACCTTTGCCAAGCAGACCAATGTCGATACCAACTCCCGCATCCTCTGCTATGACATCCGCGACCTCGGCAAGCAACTGCTCCCGGTTGGCATGTTGGTGGTGCTGGACAGCGTTTTCAACCGCGTGATCCGCAACCGCGCGCTGGGACGGAACACCTGGATCTACATCGACGAGATATATCTCCTGTTCCAGCATGAGTACAGCGCGAACTTCCTGTTTACACTCTGGAAGCGCGTTCGCAAGTATGGCGCGTGCTGCACGGGACTCACGCAGAACGTCGACGACCTGCTCCAGAGCCATACGGCGCGGACGATGCTCGCCAACAGCGAGTTTCTCGTCATGCTGAATCAGGCGAGCACGGATCGCATCGAGCTGGCGCGGCTGCTGAACATCTCAGACAACCAGCTTTCGTACATCACGAACGTGGACTTCGGCCGCGGGCTTATCAAGTGCGGCAGCGCCATCGTGCCGTTTATGGACAGCTTTCCGCGCAATACGCAGCTCTACCACCTGATGAGCACCAAGCTGTCCGACCTGTCGGAAGGGGCTGAGGCGGCATGAGCAGAGAAATCAGGGAGAAACCGCGGGGCAAGGGCGGTACGATCAAACGCGGCAGAAACATGGCGCTGGAGCTGGCGCGGAAGCGTACCGCCCAGGCTGCGATCCATGCGCGAGATCAGGCGAGGATCGGGCAGGACAGGGAACATCCGGAGAGCTTCGGCGATGAACTGATCGAGGGCGGCGCTCAGCACGACGCCGCCCTCGCGGAACATGGTATTGAGCGCACAGCAGAGCTTGCGGTACGCGGCGCAAAGAAGGCAGCCCATACGGGGAAAGAACGCCAGCAGCCCCAAAAGGAAAGCAGACAGGAATCGGAAGAACGCCATCGAAACGAGCCTCGAAGGCCGGAAGAAGCCACCAATGTCAAAGAGCGTGTCACGGAGCCGGAGGGCGGGATACATGAGAAACTGCCCCAAAGTGAACGTGTCGGCACAGAAAACGCCCACCCGGTGAAAGAGCGCGACCGGCGCGCAGAGCTTCTCCGGCAGGAAACCACACGCCCGAATCCACAAAAAACGCAAACAGCGCAAACAAAGGCTTCCGTGCCGATGATCCGCAACACAGCCGCGGGGACTCCTGCTCCACCCATGGAGCAGCGCGCGGAAAGGACGCTGACGCCGTCTCAGGCCCACCTGAAAGAGCAGCGGATCAAGGAGCGCGCTGCCGCGGATTTTGTGAAGCAACCGATTTCCGCAGATGACACTGGGAAACTCCGATTCACCTCTGCCGAGAACGGCTTGGGAAAGAACCCCGAAACCCGTACTCTGTCCGTCGAAACAGATGAAGCGCGGCGTAAGCCGGTGCGCGGGCCGGATGCCTTACCTGTAGGAAATGAACACGCGACGTCCAATGCAGTTCCCCTTCGTATATCTTCGGAAGGGGTATCTGGTGGGCGGGGTAACGCAACCGCGGCGAATAGCGCTTTGCAATCGCTACCGCGATTTGAGAGCGAAAGCATTGCGAAGCAACCTACGTTGTCAGCCGAGAATCACATGGTCATCAAAGAGCGGAGAGCTCACGCGGGAGGCAAGGTCAAGACGCGCGCCCCGGAGGCCGCGGAGCGCGCAAAAGGTATGGCAATCCGAAGCACGAAAGAGAGCAGAGAGGCGGCAAGGGCGGCTGGCAAGGGCGTACAGGGCGCGAAGCGGGCGGCAAAGGACGGCGCGAAGGCGGCGGCAAAATCGCTGAAAGAGACGATCAGGGCGGCCGCGGAGTCCCTGCGGGCAATGCTGACAGTCCTTGCCAGCGGCGGTGGCATCGTGTTTCTGGCTGTTCTGGTGATCTGTCTCGTCGCTATGGTGTTGGCGACGCCGTTTGGCTTGTTCTTCTCGGCGGACAGTCACGACAGTGGCGGGTCCGTGCAGTCTGCCGTGACGTCGATCAACGGGGAGTTCTGCATGGCGATCGAACAGATCCGGGAAGAACACCCGTGCGACGTGCTGGTTCTGGATAACGACGCCGTAACCGCCGTGATCAACAACTGGGACGATGTGCTCGCCATCTATGCGGTGCTTGTCACGACGGACGACGACTCGCCCACTGAGGCAGTAACCATGACGCGGGAGAAGCTGGGCATCCTTCGCGGCGTGTTCTGGGACATGACGCAGATCAGCTATACGATAGAGACCACGGAGGAAACGGACGACGGGGAGAGTACGAGGACCCTGACCATCAACATCGACGTTAAAAACAAGGACCAGGTGGCGGCGGAGCATGGCTTCACCGCGGAACAGCTGGAGCTGCTTGCAGAGATGATCCAGCCGGAGTGCGCAAGCCTGTTTGCGGTCATCAAAGGCAGCGACGCATGCCTGAAGCTGTCGCCGCAGCAGATGACGGAGATCGAAAAGAAGCTTCCGGAGGGACTGAGCGAGGAACGCAGACAGGTCGTGCTGACGGCCTATCGGCTGCTGGGACGAGTCAACTACTTCTGGGGCGGCAAAAGCCTTTGCCTTGGCTGGGACACGCGCTGGGGCGCGCCGTACACCGTCACGGCGGAGGGCGACAGTACCTCGGGGACGATCCGCCCCTACGGGCTGGACTGCTCCGGCTTCGTGGATTGGGTGTTTTACAATGCTTCGGACGGCGCGTATGTCATCGGACACGGCGGCGGGGCGTCCGCGCAGCACAGCTATTGCACGGCAATATCGTGGGCGGAGGCGCGTCCCGGCGATCTCGCGTTCTATCCCGGCGACTCGCACGTCGGGATCATTTACGGCTTTGACGAGTCGGGAGAGGTGAGAATCATCCACTGCGCCAAAAGCGCCGATAATGTGGTTGTTACGGGGAAGAGTGGCTTTGCGACTGTGGGACGACCGAATTACTACAACGAGTAGAGTAAATATACATTGTCTCCCGGCAAGCTTTCTATCGGCTTGCCGGGAGACAATCTTTGATTGCTCTTGCACTTGCGGACAAAGCATCTATTTAAGCTCTCTTGCCAACGCAAGCAGATTGTTGATCTGGGCATCGCTGAGGTGGCGACACACGGCAATGAGCTCATTTGCTTTTGTGGGATTGGACGTGTCAGTATCAAAGACTCCTTTGGCGTGATGCCGAGGTGCGCGAGAAAGAGCAAGGACATTTGTGCATATCAAGGATTCCTTTAAACTGTAGAAAAACACAGATTGGAGGAATTCTCATGGAAAACCAAACCTATGGATATATACGAGTCTCATCGCGGGATCAACGTGAGGATCGCCAGCGGATCGCCATGCGGGAGGCAGGCGTTTCGGAAGAGAACATATACATGGATAAGTTGAGCGGTAAGGATTTTGATCGTCCGGGCTATCGGCGCGTGCTGAAAAAACTGAAACCGGACGACACCCTTATCATCAAGAGTATCGACCGGCTGGGCCGCAACTATGACGAAATACTGGAGCAGTGGCGTGTTATTACGAAGGAGAAGCATGCTGCCATTGTCGTGCTGGATATGCCGCTGCTCGACACGCGGCAAGGGCGCGATCTCACAGGGACGTTGATCGCCGACATTGTGCTCCAGCTTCTGAGCTATGTTGCGCAGACCGAGCGCGAGTTCATCCGCCAGCGGCAGGCGGAGGGCATTGCGGCGGCGAAAGCGAACGGCGTTCGCTTCGGCAGGACTGCCTTAGAACCGCCGGAGCGGTTCAATGACGTCTATGCCGACTGGTCGGATGGTGTGATTTCAGCACGCGAAGCGGCTCGAGAGCTGAACATTTCGCACCAAACCTTTCTAAAATGGGCAAAAAATTTTGGTCGAGAAAGCATACTTTGACGACCAGCTTTTGGTATTGCATTTTATGTGCCCAAGTGTTATAGTGTATCTAAATTGGATTATTGTGTGCTGATTTGCATATCAAGAGATTCCTTGCAATGGTCGAGAAAGTATACCTTTGCGACCGGCTTTTGTTTGTTACGGACGAAAACATATTACTATTTGAGGCTTGAGGGGTATTGGGAGACATGGAAGAACAGGAACTCTACTTAACAGAAGTGTTGTCGCTGTGCGTGCGCAAGGGCAAGGCGTTGCTGATCACCGCGCTGATGTTTGCCGTGCTGCTCGGCGGCTGGCAGCTTCGCAAGCAGATCAAAGCGGCAAACGATTCCGAGAACTCTGAGGAGAAGATTGAGGAGCGCTATCAAGTCGCGATGCTGGAGTACGAAAAGAAGAAAAGTGAACTGGAGCGTTCCATTGAAGACAACGAGAAGGCCCTCGCGGATATGCAGGAGTATCTGGACAACAGCCTCCTAATGAAGATCGACCCGTATAACAAGTATGAGACCAGCATCTATTTTGGCTTTTCGGACATTGACGAGGCGGCATGGAATCAGGTTCATTACTCCAACACCTCGCTGGACTTTGTTTATTCCAAGATCCGCAGCCAATACGTCGTGTACTGGAACAGCATGGAGCTTCCGACGGACCTGCACGTTTCCGGCTATTCGGGCGTTCAGGACAAGTACATGCGCGAGGTGCTGAGCGTGTCGAATCAGGACGGCGGCATGCTGTGCATCACGGCGGTCGGCAGCAGCGCGGCGGAGTCGGAAAAACTGGCAGACGCGCTGTATCAGGCGTTTACGGACGTGCAGCCCACGGCGGCGCGGAATTCCTACGGCCACAGCTTTGTGCTGCTCAAGCGCATCACAAAGGCAACCATCGACACAGGACTCGAAAGCTCGCAGAAAAGCAATCAGAACGCGGTAGAGGATTATCAGTTGTCGATTGAGGACCTTAAAGCGCAGCTGGAGGAGTTGGATGAGCCTTCGCGCGAACAGGGCTACAGCCGTTCGACGATAATCAAGAACACAGTGAAATATGGAGTGCTTGGCGCGGTTGCCGGAATTGTTGTGGCGTGCTTCGGCGTGCTGCTGTGGGCAGTGATGGCGAACGTGCTGATCTCCTCGCAACAGGTGGAGCGGCAGCTCGGTATCACATGCCTGGGCGCGGTAAAGGAGAAGCCGGGCGTGTTTGACCGCTGGGCGGACAAGCTCGGCGGCGAGCGTCGTTGGAAAGACCCGGAGCAGGCGGTATCGTACGCCGTGCGGAAGCTGGAAACAACGGCGGCGCCCGAGTCGAAGCTTCTGCTTGCGACCACGCTGCGCGAGGGCAAGCGCGGGAGCGCGGCGGAAGCCTTGAAGAAGGGCTTGAGCGAACGCGGCTACAAGGTGAACTGCATCTACGACGCCATTCACGATCCGGCGTTCATGGACGCCGTGAAGGACAGCGACAGCGTGGTGCTGTTTGAGACGCAAGGTGTCAGCAGGCTGACAAACGCGATCGACGTTTTGAAGCTGAACAAGGCGATGGAGAAGCCGACGCAGGGCTTTGTACTGGTGTGAGATCACATAGGAAGTAGTAAACAGCGCAAAAAGACGGAGTGATGGTCGAAGATGGCGATTTCATTGTATTCCCACAATCAAATAGCCTATGACGCCGTCGCCGCGATGCTGGCAGAGACCGGAAAGGCGTGTGTCATTCATCCGACCGGCACGGGCAAATCCTTCATCGGTTTTAAGCTCTGCGAGGACCGACCGGAGCAGTCCGTGCTCTGGCTTTCGCCTTCGGAGTACATTTTCAAGACTCAATGCGAGAATCTGCTGGCAACCGGAGCGAAGATGCCAGCGAATATCTCTTTTATGACCTATGCCAAGCTTTCACTGCTGACTCCGGAGGATTTGGCGGAGTTGCGACCGGGCACGGTCATTCTCGATGAAATGCACCGCGCTGCGGCGCCGACATGGGAGCAGCCGGTGCAAGCCCTGCTTTCAAGGGAACCAGCTCCGCTTGTGATTGGCCTGACCGCCACGAATATCCGCTATCTGGACGGACAGAAAGATACTACTGTTACCTTTGACATGGGCATCGCCTCTCAGATGACTCTGGGCGAGGCAATCGCGCGTGGCATTCTGAACGCTCCGCGTTATGTGCTGACCAGCTTCAGCCTTGAAGCGGGATTGAGGAAATACCAGTCGCGGGTTAGGCGCGCCAAGAGCGCGGCGATGCGTGACGAGGGCGAAAAGCTTTTGGAGGCGCTGCGCCGCGCGCTTGAAAAGGCGGACGGACTGGATGCCGTATTTCAAAAGCATATTACGGAGCGCAACGGGAAGTATCTCGTATTCTGCACGAACGTTGAGCATATGCGCGAGATGATGGCTCATGTGCCGGAGTGGTTCGGCGGCATCGACTCAGATGCGCATGTTTATTACGCCTACTCTGACGATCCATCCACCTCGCGCGCGTTCCGAGACTTCAAAGCGGACAAGTCGGAACATCTGAAGTTGCTCTTCACCATCGACATGCTCAACGAGGGCATCCATGTGGAGGATGTCAGCGGCGTCATCCTGTTTCGCCCCACGATCTCCCCGATTATCTACAAGCAGCAGATCGGGCGCGCCTTGTCGGCGTCGAAGTCGAAGGAGCCGGTCATCTTTGATGTGGTCAATAACATCGAAAACCTCTACAGCATCGGAGCGGTGGAGCAGGAAATGCGGGACGCGATGTTCCTGCTGAGAGAACGCGGTGACGGCAAGGAGGTCGTTGTAGAACGCTTCGACGTGATCGACGAGCTCCGCGACTGCCGCGACCTCTTTGCACGGCTGGATGAGACGCTTACCGTTTCGTGGGATCTCATGTTTGCTTACGCAAGACAATACTTTCAGGAACATGGGAATTTGCTCGTTCCGCGGCGCTACCGCACGGCGGAGGGCTATGCGCTTGGCAACTGGATTCTGATCCAGCGCAAAGTGCGCAGCGGCAGGCAGTACGGAAAGCTGGACGAAGAGCGCATTGCGCGCCTTGACAGTATCGGCATGGTCTGGGAGGACATGCGCGAATTGTCGTGGAAACAGCTTTATGATGCCCTGTGCCGGTATAAAGCGCAGCACGGGGATATTGACATCAAAAGCGCCTATGTCGATGAGAACGGGCTCGCGCTTGGCGCGTGTATAGCAAATCTCAGATCGGCCAGGCGG
>CACZPK010000056.1 GCA_902783035.1 Oscillospiraceae bacterium | reverse complement strand
TGAGTGAGACGAGGCTGTACTTTGCCTACGGCAGCAACATCAATCTCGACCAGATGGCATACCGCTGCCCGAACGCGACAGTCATCGGACCGGTGACGCTGGAGGGCTATGAGCTGACCTTCCGCGGCAGAGCGGACGGAAACGGCGTTGCGAACATAGAACCGAAGCAGGACGCCTCGGTGCCGGGACTGCTGTGGAGCATCACGCCGGACTGCGAGCGGGCACTGGATCGGTATGAGGGTGCACCGCGGCTGTATGTTCAGCAGGACGTGACTGTGCGCGACGCCAAGGGCAAGGAATATGCCGTCATGGCTTATGTGATGACCGACCTGTTCCGCGAGCCGGCTATGCCGTCGTCCTTTTACTTTCAGGGCATCCGCGACGGGTACGCGCAGAACGGCATGGATGAAAAGCCTCTGGAGGACGCGCTGATGCAGTGCCGCGCGGAGGTCGGCGCGATCATGGCACAGCGGCAGCCACGCAGAGGCAAAACGAACAGGAGGAGAGATGAGAGCAGATGAAGGAAATCAACATACGCACCGGCGAGATCCACATGAACCTTTCGTCCGGACAATTCTATGTTACGGCGGACGCGATGGCGACGCTGAAGGACATCGGCGAGGCATACCAGATATTCAGCAGCAGCGACGAGCGCCACGGACGACGGCTCTCTATGTCATATCAGCCCCAGACAATGCTGGTCGCGCAGGAGCATGTGGGCGACGGGGAAGGGGAACCTGTGCGAGTGATTTCAAAAGATCAGAAACAGATCCGTGCCTGCCTTGCGTTTCAGGAACTGCTGGACGTCATTGCCGAAATGGAGCAGGAACAGGCGAGGGAGATCGTGCCGCGCAGCAAGCCGAGGAGGAGCCGCGATGAGCGATAAGAAGATCACTGTTTTGGTCGTCGAGCCGCTGAAGGAGTGCTACACCAGGGAAATCTGCGGTCTCAAGGAAATGCAGGCGCTGGTCGGCGGATACATCGAAATCGTGCCGCTTTCAGATACGGAGCCGGTGCTTGCCGTTCTGAACGAGGAAGGCAAGCTGCTGGATCTCCCGTACAACCGGGCGCTGACGGATGACAACGGCATTCCCTACGACATCATCTGCGGCACGTTCTTTGTGGCTCGCGTCGACGGCGAGGATATCGGATCGCTGACACCGGAGCAGATTGCCCGATACAAGGAAAAATACGACAACGAAATGCTTATCACGATCCCGGAAACGGAGAAACCGCAACACGCAAAAAAGGAGAAGAAACACCATGAAAGATAACTGCATCCAGACCGCGGAGTCGGTCACCAAGGGGCATCCCGACAAGCTCTGCGATACCATCGCGGATCGTGTGCTGGACGCCTGCCTCGAGCATGAACCCACCGCGCGCGTGGCCTGCGAGGTCATGGCAACCGCGGGAAAGATCATCGCGGCGGGAGAGATCAGCGCGTGGGTCATGCCGGATATCCCCGCCATCATTGGGAAGACTGTCCGCGACGCGGGCTATCGCACCGACTACGAAATCGAAGTCATCACGCACGGGCAGAGCACGGACATCTCCCACGCGGTCGAAAGCGACAGGAACATCGGCGCGGGCGACCAGGGCATCATGTACGGCTATGCCTGCGACGAAACGGAACAGCTTCTGCCGACGCCCGTGGTGCTGGCGCATCAGATGACGCAGCTCCTGACGGACGCCCGCGAAACCGCCATCATCCCCGAGCTTCTCCCGGACGGCAAATCGCAGGTGTCTGTGGAGTATGAGGACGGAATGCCGAAGCGCGTCAGCGCGGTGGTGGTTTCCTGCCAGCATCGGGCGGACGCGGACCTCGAAAAGCTGCGCCGCGCCGTGAAAGACTTTGTGATCCACCCCGCGCTCTGGAGCATCCCCGCGGACAACGACACCAAGATCCTCATCAATCCGTCCGGGCGCTTTGTTCTTGGAGGCTTTGAGGCGGATACCGGGCTGACCGGCCGCAAGCTGATGGTGGACACCTACGGCGGTCTCGCGCCCCATGGCGGCGGCGCGCTGTCCGGCAAGGACGCGACGAAGGTGGATCGAAGCGGAGCGTATATGGCGCGGTACATCGCAAAAAACATTGTTGCCGCGGGGCTTGCCTCGCGCTGCACGGTCGCCCTTGCCTACGCCATCGGCAAGGCGGAGCCTGTGATGGTCGACGTCGACACGCACTGCACCGGCATCTACAGCGCCGCTGTGCTTGAACGCGCTGTGCGGGAGGTGTTTGATCTTACGCCCGCTGGTATGATCCGCACGCTCGGACTGAACCGCCCGATCTTTGCTCAATATTGCAACTACGGCCACTTCACCCATGCCGACGCGCCGTGGGAGCAGACGGACTGTGTGCCGATGCTGGCGGCGGCCTGCGTATTCGCGGAAAGGGATTCTGCCAATGAACGAGCCTGTTGATATCATGGGAGTGTGTGCTTTTCCCAACGAGAACGGAAAACGGGACTGCCGCTTCATCGACAGCAGTTATAACACGCTGTTCACGGTGCCGGATGGCGCCAGTATCATCGTCACCGATATGGATGGGCGTGAATCTGTTCTGGAATGCCGCTATATTGACGACGCACACGTTGCCGTAGGTGGAACGGGAGCCTGTCACATCTGTGAATTTGCCGAAATGCAGGAGCGCAACGGCAGGCTGTATCGTCCGGAACATCCGAAGGAGGGCGACTGCTGCGACACTTACACCATTTACCAGCTCAGGGATACGCTGGAAGTTCCATATGGCTTTATGCCCTACGATTACGCGGAAAAAACCCTGCATCCCTCCCACTACGAAAAGGCATATCAGGGGGTGCTGGCGCCGAAGGTCACGCTTGACGATCTATTTCTCAAGCACAATCGGGACAACAGACCCTTTGCACAGCGGAT
>CACZPK010000055.1 GCA_902783035.1 Oscillospiraceae bacterium | reverse complement strand
TGAGTGAGACGAGGCTGTACTTTGCCTACGGCAGCAACATCAATCTCGACCAGATGGCATACCGCTGCCCGAACGCGACAGTCATCGTACCGGTGACGCTGGAGGGCTATGAGTTGACATTCCGCGGCAGAGCAGACGGAAACGGCGTGGCGAACATAGAGCCAAAGCAGGACGCCTCAGTGCCTGGGCTGCTCTGGAACATCACGCCGGATTGTGAGCGGGCGCTGGACCGGTACGAGGGCACGCCGCGACTGTATGTTCAGCAGGACGTGACTGTGCACGATGCCAGTGGCAGGGAATATGCCGTTATGGCTTATGTGATGACAGACCTGTTCCGCGAGCCTGCCATGCCTTCGCCCTTTTACTTTCAGGGCATCCGTGACGGATACGCGCAGAACGGCATGGATGAAAAGCCGCTGGAGGACGCGCTGATGAAGTGCCGCGCGGAGGTTGGCGCGATACTGGCGCAGCGACAGCCGCGCAGAGGTAGAACGAATAAGAGGAGAGATGAGAGCAGATGAAGGAAATCAACATACGCACCGGTGAGGTCCACATGAATCTGGCATCCGGGCAATTCTATGTCACGGCGGACGCGATGGCGACGCTGAAGGACATCGGCGAGGCATACCGGCTATTCAGCGGCAACGACGAGCGCCACGGACGGCGTCTCTCTATGGAATACCAGCCCCAGACCATGCTGGTCGCGCAGGAGCGCGTGGGCGATGGGGAATGGGAGCCCGTGCGAGTGGTTGCAAAAGATCAGAAACAGATCCGCGCCTGCCTTGCGTTTCAGGAACTGTTGGACGCAATTGCCGAAATGGAGCAGGAAAAGGTGGGGGAGATCGAGCCACGCCGCAAACCGAGGAGGAGCCGCGATGGGCGATAAGAGGATCACTGTTCTGGTCGTCGAACCCCTGAAGGAGTGCTACACCAAAGAAATCTGCGGCCTGAAGGAAATGCAGGCGCTGGTCGGCGGCTTAATCGAAATTGTTCCGCTTTCAGACACGGAGCCTGTGATTGCCGTTTTGAATGAGGAAGGAAAGCTGCTGGATCTGCCGTACAACCGCGCGCTGACGGACGACAACAGCATTCCCTTCGATATTATCTGCGGAACGTTCTTTGTGGCTGGCGTCGATGGCGAGGATATCGGCTCGCTGACGCCGGACCAGATTGCCCGATACAAGAAGAAATACGATAACGAAATCATCATCACGGTTCCGGGACCGGAGAAACCGAGAACCCCAAAAAAGGAGAAGAAACACCATGAAAGATAACTGCATCCGGACCGCAGAGTCGGTCACCAAGGGGCATCCCGACAAGCTCTGCGATACTATCGCGGACCGCGTGCTGGACGCCTGCCTCGAGCATGAACCTACCGCGCGCGTGGCCTGCGAGGTCATGGCGACCGCGGGAAAGATCATCGCGGCGGGCGAAATCAGCGCGTGGGTCATGCCGGATATCCCCGCCATCATCGGGAAGACTGTCCGCGACGCGGGCTATCGCACCGACTACGAGATCGAGGCCATCACGCACGGGCAGAGCCCCGACATCTCCCACGCGGTCGAAAGCGCAAGGGACATCGGCGCGGGCGACCAGGGCATCATGTACGGCTATGCCTGCGACGAGACGGAACAGCTCCTTCCGATGCCCGTGGTGCTGGCACATCAGATGACGCAGCTCCTGACGGACGCCCGCGAGACGGGGATCATCCCGGAACTCCTTCCTGACGGGAAATCGCAGGTGTCTGTGGAGTATGAGAACGGAATGCCGAAACGTGTCAGCGCGGTGGTGGTTTCCTGCCAGCATCGGGCGGACGCGGATCTCGAAAAGCTGCGCCGCGCCGTGAAGGACTTCGTGATCCATCCGGCGCTTTGGGATATCCCCGCGGACAACGACACCCAGATACTCATCAACCCGTCCGGACGCTTCGTGCTGGGCGGCTTCGAGGCGGATACCGGGCTCACCGGCCGCAAGCTGATGGTGGACACCTATGGCGGCCTTGCGCCGCACGGCGGCGGCGCGCTCTCCGGCAAGGACGCGACGAAGGTGGATCGCAGCGGCGCATATATGGCGCGGTACATCGCAAAGAACATCGTTACCGCGGGGCTTGCCTCGCGCTGCACGGTCGCCCTCGCCTACGCCATCGGCAGGGCAGAGCCCGTGATGGTCGACATTGATACGCACTGTACGGGCGTCTATAGCGACGCCGTGATCGAACGTGCTGTGCGGGAGGTGTTTGATCTCACGCCCGCAGGCATGATCCGCACGCTCGGGCTGAACCGCCCGATCTTTGCGCAATACTGCAACTACGGCCACTTCACCCATGCCGACGCACCGTGGGAGCAGACGGACTGTGTGCCGATGCTGGCGGCGGCCTGCGTATTCGCGGAGAGGGAAACAAGATGAGCGAACCGGTCAATATCATGGGCGTGTGTGCCTTTCCCAACGAGAACGGAAAGCGGGACTGCCGTTTTATCGACAGCAATTATAACACGCTGTTCACGGTGCCGGATGGCGCTAATATCATCGTCACCGATATGGATGGGCGTGAATCTGTTCTGGTATGCCGCTATATTGACGACGCACACGTTGCCGTGGGCGGAAGTGCCTATCACATCTGCGAATTTGCCGAAATGCAGGAAGGCAGCGGCAGGCTGTATCGCCCGGAACATCCGAAGAAGGGCGACTGCTGTGACACCTATACCATTTACCAGCTAAATGATACGCTGGAAGTTCCATATGGCTTTATGCCCTACGATTACGCGGAAAAAACCCTGCATCCCTCCCACTACGAAAAGGTATATCAGGGGGTGCTGGCGCCGAAGGTCACGCTTGACGATCTATTTCTCAAGCACAATCGGGACAACAGACCCTTTG
>CACZPK010000054.1 GCA_902783035.1 Oscillospiraceae bacterium | reverse complement strand
TGCAGCGCCTTGATGGAGAACTGGGTGCGATACTGGGCGTCGACGTTCTCGGGGTCGCCCGCGATCATAATGTAGCTGACCTTGCCGTCGCCGTTCACGTCGCCGTGGTTGGCAAGCTCGGCAATGATCTCGCCCTGATAGGTACCGGACTGGCGGGCGTCAGCGCCGACATAGCAGACGTTGGCGTTGTCGAGGATGCCCTTGTAGGACTCGTCGCCATTGTCGCCGAGCGGCTCACGGTTGATGAGGATCAGGGGGATGCCGGCGGCAACGATCTTGTCGATCGCAGCGTCAGCGGAAGAGGTCTGGACGAGGTTGAGGATGATGGCGTCCATGCCCTGCGTGATGAAGTTGTCGATCTGGTTGTTCTGCTCCGCCATGTCGTTCTTGCCGTCGACGATGGTGACGTCATACTTGACGGAGTCGTTGCTCAGGCTGTCGAAGTAGCTGAGCAGCTCATTGCGGTACAGGGTCATGAAGTTGTCGTCGAACTGGTAGATGGCAACGCCGACCTTGTAGGTCTTGGCCTCGGCAGCGGGAGCGGCCGGGGTCTCAGTCGTGGCAGCCGGGGTCTCGGTCGTGGCGGCCGGGGTCTCGGTCGTGGTGGTGCTGGTGTTGCCGCCGCAGGCGACAAGCGCAAACACCATGGTCATCGCAAGGATCAGTGCAAGTGCTTTTTTCATACTTCTTTTCTCCTTTTCAGTCTTTTTGCCGGAAGGCATCCAACTCTTCCGACTTAAATAAAGTAACATTATTTGTCTGAAAAGTCAAATGGGTTGATACCAATCGAATATTTTTCATCACAACAAACAAAAGTTTCCTGTGAAAACCGTCAACGTGACAAATCAGCATTTTTCTGTCCAATGTGGTTGATCCGGCTGGCCAGGAATCCGGCTCCGAAACCGTTATCGATGTTCACCACCGAGACGCCGGACGCACAGGAGTTGAGCATCGACAGCAATGCCGAAACACCCCCGAAGGATGCACCGTACCCAACGCTGGTCGGCACCGCAATGACCGGGCATTCAGCCAGCCCGCCGATCACGCTGGCGAGCGCGCCCTCCATCCCGGCAACCGCGATGATGACGCTGGCGTTCATGATCTCATCCGCATGGGCAAGCAGACGGTGCAGTCCCGCCACACCCACGTCGTACAACCGCGTGACCTCATTGCCCAACGCCTCTGCGGTCAGTGCCGCCTCTTCCGCCACCGGAATGTCCGAGGTTCCGCCCGTCGCCACAACGATGCGCCCCACTCCGTCCGGCTCCGGCAGATCGCCCGAAATGCCGAGCCGCGCCTGCGCATGGTAGGCAAGCGGCACATGCGCCCCCACCTGCTCCGCCGCCTCCGCGCCGAGCCGCGTGACCAACACGGGCGACACCCCGTGTCCGCGCAGCGTCTCTACAATGCCGACGATCTGCTCCGGCGTCTTCCCAGCGCCATAGACCACCTCCGCAGCCCCTTGCCGGATGGCACGGTGCAGATCTACCTTCGCATAGCCCAGATCCGCAAACGGTTCCTGTTTCAGGGCAAGCAGCGCATCCTCCACACGCAGCGTACCGTCGCGCACCTGCTCCAGTATGTTCCTCACATCACTCATGCCGCACCTCCAGATCCAGCATCACGCTGCTGTAATCGCGCTTGAGTACCGCAAGCACCGTCTCACGCCGCTCCAACAGCAGGGGAAGCTGCGATTCCGGCAGCTGCAGCTTTGCCGCACCGTCCAGCCAGCGCACACGAAAATCGGAAAAACCCAGCGCACGCAAATGATCCTCCGCACGCTCCGTACGCGCAAGCGCTTCCGCCGTGATCGGCGTCCCCGTCGGAATCCGCGTGGCAAGACAGGCGTAGGCGGGCTTGTCCCAGGTAAAAAGCCCCGCCTCCCGGGACAGCCGGCGCACCTCCGCCTTCGTCAGACCGCACTCGCGCAGCGGCGAGCGCACCTCCAGTTCCGCCAGCGCGCGCATACCGGGCCGGTCGCCGGCATCGTCCGAGGCGTTGGTGCCGTCAAGCAGCAATCCGTAACCGTCCCGCCGGGCAGCGTCCCGGATCGTCTCAAAAATATGCCTTTTGCAGTAATAACAGCGCTCCGGCGGATTCGACGTCACGTTCGCATCATCGAGCACGTCTATGTCCAGAACGACCAGCGCCGCACCCAGCTCATGCGACAGCCGCTGCGCGTCTTCCAGTTCAAAGGCGGGCTGAAAAGCGGACCGCGCATAGTAGGCGCATACGTCCGCTCCCGCGCGCAGCGCCGCAAAAAGCAGATACGACGAATCCGTGCCACCCGAAAAGGCAAGCGCCGCGCGCGGATGATCCTGAAAAAAGGCGTCCAGCGTCACAGTCGCACCTCCGTCCATCAAGTGATTGAAAAGCTACGTAATCGTTTAATATATAATAGTATATCCCACGTTCTGTTCCCCGTCAACGCCCGTATACGCCGCTTTCGCCGCTTTATTCGCGCGCGGATGGATCGAGCAGCCCCGCCGCCGTGTAAAGCAGCGCATTGCAGATCGCCGCCGCAACATTGCTGCCGCCCTTGCGGCCCATCGCCACAATCGCGGGTACACAGTATTTCTCGCAAGCCGCCAGGGCGCCTTCCTTGCTCTCCACCACATGGACAAAACCCACGGGAACACCGATGATCAGCGCAGGTCGTGCGCCTGCCTCGATGGCTGCCGTCAGGTGCAGCAGCGCCGTCGGCGCGTTGCCGATTGCAAACACCGCATGCGGATGCTCCGCCAGCGCCCGCTCCATGGATACGGTCGCCCGCGTAACGCCGCGGCGCCTCGCTTCTTCCGCAACGTCCGCGTCCGCCATATAGCAGCGTACCGTACAGCCCAGTTTCGCCGCCGCGCGTTCGCTCACGCCGGCGCGCGCCATATTGGTGTCCGTCACAAGCACCCCGCCGCGCAGCGCTTCCGCCCCCAGGGCAACCGCTTCCGCTGTAAATCGAAATGCCGCGGCGTAGTCAAAATCAGCCGTCGTATGGATCACGCGTTTCACCACCGCCGCCTGTTCCGGAGGCAGCGCAATGCCGCGCAGCGACAGCTCGCGCGCTATGATCGCCATGCTCTCACGCTCAATTTCCGCCGGTTTCAGGTATTCCATCACGCTTCTCCTCTGATGATGCGGTACACCGCATCCATGTCCAACGCCGCTCTGACCCCTTCCGCCAGCAAGTCGTACTGCCGCTCGCGATAAGCACGGCGCGGCTCCGCCACCGCCTGCTCCGCCGCAACGCCTTTTCTCGCGCACAGCCACGCACACAAGCGGTCTGACGCCTCCCCGCTGTCGAACAGTCCGTGCAAATATGTCCCCATCACGTTGCCGGCACAGCAGCCGTCTTCCGAGCCGTCCGCAAGGCGGCAAAACGCCTCGCCCCGCGCCTCAGTCACTCCACTGTGTATCTCATAGCCTTCAACGCGCGCGCCGGACAGGTGCGGCGCCGCAATGGTCCCCGTCACGCGCGTCAGCGTCTTGTCCGCGGCAAATACTGTCCTGCAGGGCAGCAGTTCCATGCCCCGCAGCATTGGTTCGGCTCCCTCCACGCCGTCGGGGTCGTGCAGCTCCTCGCCCAGCATCTGATATCCGCCGCAAACGCCCAGCACAGGCGTCCCGTTTCCGGCAAGGCGCAGGATTGCCGCCTCCAATCCGTTTCGCCGCAGCCAAAGCAAATCTCCCGTGGTGCTCTTCGTCCCGGGCAGGATCACGCAGTCCGGCTTGCCGAAATCACGTGTAGAGTTTACATAACGTATTCCCAAATATTGATTCAATTCCAATGGTGCAAAGTCGGTAAAGTTGGAGATATGCGGAAGCCTGATGACCGCAACATCAATTGACTTATCATTTTTTGAAGCAGACAAGCGAGTGGCAAGGGAATCTTCGTCGTCAAGATCGATATGCAGATAGGGTATGACACCCAAAACAGAGATTCCCGTCATGGCCTCGATCTGCGTCAGTCCCGGGCGCAGAAGCGACACGTCTCCACGGAACTTATTGATAACCAGCCCTCTGATCCTTGCGCGCTCCGCAGGCTCCAACAGTTGCACCGTGCCATACAACTGGGCAAACACACCGCCCCGGTCGATGTCGCCCGCCAACAATACCGGCGCGTCGATCAGCTCTGCCAGCCCCATGTTGACGATGTCATTTTCACGCAGCTTGATTTCCGCAGGGCTACCGGCGCCTTCCACAACAATCACGTCATATTCTTCGGCTAGGCTGTCATAGGCGGAAAGGATCTCAGGGACCAGTTCCCGTTTGTAGGGCATATATGCCGCCGCGTCCATCTGTGCGCGGGCAAGGCCATTCACGATAACCTGACTGCCTGTATCGCTGCAGGGTTTGAGCAAGACCGGGTTCATGCGTGCGTCCGGTTCCACGCCCGCTGCCTCCGCCTGTGCGATTTGTGCCCGCCCGATCTCTCGTCCGTCACGGGTCACGCCACTGTTGAGCGCCATATTCTGACTTTTGAACGGTGCAACACGATAGCCGTCCTGCCGCAAAATGCGGCACAAAGCCGTACACAACAGGCTTTTTCCCACGCCAGACATGGTACCCTGCACCATAATGAGCTTTGCTCTGCTCATGCTCTTTCCTCCAAAACAGCGCAAAGCGCTGCGATAAGCCGCTTGTTTTCCGCATGCGTACGAACCGCAACACGGTGCCAGCACTCGTCCAATCCCGCATAGTCGCCGCACCCGCGCAGCAAAATGCCGTGTGCGCGCAAGGCCGCATCCAGCGGCTTTGCAGCGCGAAAAAGAAGAAAATTAGCCTCTCCGCGCAAAGTAAGTAGACCTATTCTTTTTAGTTCATTATAGATCCATGTTCTTTCCGAATGAATCATCGCGTGAAGTTGATTTACATAATCTATTTCCTGCAAAGCTGCAATGCCTGCCGTCTGCGCGATGCTCGATACCGCCCAGGGCTGCCCTGCACACTGTATCGCCTCCAAAAATGTTGTATCTCCGCACATCAGATACCCCAACCGCACACCGGCAAGGGCATACAACTTCGTAAATGCCTTCAGAATCAGCAAATTGGGATGCTGCACCAGCACATCAGAGGCGCTCTGTCCCCGCTGTGCCAGAACGCAGGTTGCCGCGAATTGCTCCGGCTCGTCCAAAAAGCCGACAAAGCATTCATCCAGCAGCAATCTGGTCCCCGTCGCCGAACAGCGCAGCACAACTTTCCGCAGAATCTTTGGGTCAATGGATATCCCGCTCGGGTTGTTTGGTTGACATAATATTACTATATCCTGATTATCGTTAATCTCCTGCAGGAACTCCTCCGGCAAATGAAAGCTGCTGTCCAATGCGATGCGAACCACAGCGCATCCCGCCGCCGCGGCTGCGGCCTCATACTCCCCGAAGCAGGGCGCGGTGACGAAGACACGACGCGGTTTTGCCGCGTAAATCGTGCGCCAGATCAGATCAGACGCGCCGTTCCCACAAAGGACCTGCTCACTGCACACCCCCTCATGCCGGGAAATCGCTTCCCTGAGCGCATTACAATCCGGGTCTGGGTAGCGGTCTGCTTCTTCCGCGGCAGTCATGATGGCTTTTCGCACGCCGTCCGGCACACCCAACGGGCTGATATTCGCCGAAAAATCCAGCGGCTCTGCGCCATATTCTTTTTGATAGCCGGCCCAGTTTCCGCCGTGTGTCCTCTTCATCAAACCATCCTCACAATCACCCATCGCAACACTGCGCACAGGAAAAACAAAACTGCGCTCGCAGCGTACATCATGCGATTGGCCGTTATAATGTCCTCCGGTTCCGTCGCGCGCAGCGCGTCGCCCAGCGTCGCCTTCTCATGGCGCTGCCCAAAATACCATGCGTCCCCGCCAAGCTGTATGCGCAAGGCGCCCGCGCATGCCGCCTCCGTCTGTCCGGCATTGGGGCTGAGATGGCGTTTTGCATCGCGCCGCCATATTTGCCATGCACGCCGCGCATCCTGCCCTGTCAAGGCTGCCGCAACAATCAGACACAACGCCGCGATCCGCGCGGGAATAAAATTCGCCGCATCGTCCAGTTTTGCCGCCCAGCGTCCAAAATAAAGGTATGCTTCGCTCCGATAGCCCACCATACTGTCCATCGTATTGATAGACTTATACATTATTGCCAGTGGTGCTCCACCGAGAAAAATAAAGAGCATCGGTGCGGCAACCCCATCGGAGAAGTTTTCCGCCACCGTTTCAACCGCAGCCTTTGCCACGCCCTCGGCGTCCAGCCTGTCGGTGTCCCGCCCGACAATACGCGCCACTGCCTCACGCGCCGCGAAAAGATTGCCCGCCTGCAGTTCCCGGTAAACCCTTCGGCTCTCCGTCGCCAATCCGCGCGCGGCGAGCGCCTGAGCACACCAAAGCGTTTGTATCGCAAGTTCCGCGCAGGGGTGGATGTGCCGTGCCAGCAGACACACACCGCCTGTTATTGCAAGCGTCAGCAAAGGCAGGCTCAACGCCAGCAGCGCACCGCCCAGCAGTTCTCCCCGCGGCGTCTTGGGCAGGCGCTTGCGAATAGACTGTTCGAACTTTGTAATGTATCGACCCATCGCGACAACCGGGTGCGGCAGCCATGCGGGATCGCCGAAGAGCATGTCCAAAACAAAACCGCCCGCTGCGGCGTACAAGATCAGCATACGTACGCTCCCCGCACAAAGCAAAGCTCTTGCGCAAAACGAATTCTGCGCTTCTCACGCCACAGCGTTTCATCCCAGTCCAGCGCATACCCGCGGCCATTGCCCGTCATCCAGGCGTAATAATCACGCTCCGGCAGGGCAAAATGCTCCATCAGTGCGCGCTGCGTACCGCCGTGGGCAACGATGACCAGCCACTCCGTGCCGCTATGCGCCGCCTCTTCCACCAACGGCACAAAGGCCCCGCAAGTGCGTGCGCAAAAGTCTGCGCGCCGCTCCCCGCTCGGACAGGCCTCGACGCAGCCGCCGTCCACCCACGCGCGATAAGCCGTGTCATGCGCCATTTCATCGGCTGTGCGCCCGTCGAATACGCCAAAATCCATCTCCCGAAAATCTTCAACAACAATCTGCCGCGCATCCGGAAAAATGCGCAGAGCCGTCTGCCGTGCGCGGCACAGCGGCGAAACATATACTGTTTCCGGTTGTCTCTGCGCAGCATATAACTCTGCCGCTCCCGCCTCGGAAAGGGGGATATCCATTTGCCCCTGATAGCGCCGCTCATCGTTAAAATGCGTGCGTCCATGGCGCAAAAGCCAGATCTTCATGCGTTTTCTCCCCCTTTGATCACCTGTCCGATGCCGCAAAAAACTCGCACCACTTTGTCCGCGCGCGCCGCCAGCAAGCAATTCAGCCGGCCGGCGCGTTCCCGCATGGCACGCTCTGCTGCATCGATCGGCACAATACCACCGCCGATCTCCGTGGCAATCACCACATCATGCGCAGACAATCTATTTGCAAATTCTTCTAAGTCGACTTCGTCGTGTACCAGCTCCTGCACGTCCCACGCAGCGCGGCGCGCAAATTCCGCATCGTCGCAGCCAAGCAGTGCTTTCGCAACGGTGCGCTTGCCGCTCCACAGCGGCCCGAAGACAAAAATCATACCACGCTCTCCCCATACTGCACGGCAACGATCACCACAAGCATCCAGAATTCCGCCTTTACCAGAAACCAGCCCGCAAGGTCTCCCGACACGCCGCCGAACTCCCGCCGTGCCACGCGGATATAGCGCCACATCACCAGCAGCGCGGCGCAGTCCGCCGCTATGCCGGCCGCTCCGCAAAGGCAGATCATTGCCGCCGCAAGCCCTGCGCTCATTCCGCCCAACACCAGTCCGGCACGCCGCTTGTCCGCCGCGTCCGCAAACAGACGTGCAAGGCTGGAGCCCTCCGCAACAGACAGTTGCGTCAACAACAGTCCGGACAGCGCCCGCGAAAGCACAAAGCCCAATCCCATGCACCAAAGCGCCGCCTCCGTTGTCGCCATGGCGCAGCAAAGCCCCAGATAAACCACAAAGTAGAGGCACAGGCGGATCGCCGCAAACGCACCGATATGCGAATCGTGCAGAATCTCGCGTTTGCGCGCCGGTTCTGCGTGACTTGCCAGCGCATCGGATACATCAGCGTAGCCGTCGAGGTGGATACCGCCCGTCATCAGCGCGGGCCACACGCACAGCAACGCGCCGCGCAGGAGTTCCGGCAGCGCCGCCGTCGCACTTAATGCACAGACGCCCCACCAGCCAAGTCCCTGTACGACGCCAAGAATCGGGAAAGCCGCAAGCGCCCAGCGCATGTTTTTCTCGTTCCACTCCACCCGCGGCGTCGGCAGCGCCGAGTACATTCCGAACGCCACTGCAACCGTTTCCAATATCCACATCAGCGCGGTTCCCTTCCTTTATAAAATGAGGCAATCCCACAACAGACCTCGCAGACGTTATCCGCAAGTGTGGCAATTTTTCGGTTTACATAAGATAATATGCTTAAATAGCGCATCGTCTCGCCCGTGTAGTCTGTTCCACCGCAGAACACTTCGTTTGAAACGATCACCAGCGTTTGGCAGCGTGCCTGAAGGCGCTCTATCCCGTGCAAAATCGCTTCTGCGGCATTCTCTCCGCTGCCGGACGGTGAAAACAGCTCATTTGCACACAGGTTTCCGATATCCTCCAACAGCAGCGCACTATTTTGTGTGACATCGGCGCCGGATAGATTTACATAACATTCTATCGTGTTGAAGTTCTTCTCCCGGCGCATGTCTCTGTGGCGTGCGATGCGCCGTTCCGCTTCTTCACCAAATGGCTGCATCGTGGCAATGTAAAAGCGCGGCAAGTCTCCAGATTGTTTACATAATATTCTTTCTGCGTATGCGCTCTTTCCGCTTGCCGCGTCGCCGATCACCAACGTCGTCATTGCGGTGTATACGGCTCAATGCCGCCCTCCGCAAAGGTGTATGCGCCGTTGTAAACCGCCAGCGCCATATCCAGCAGCGATATTGCCGCCACCGCCCCGGTGCCTTCGCCAAGGCGCATCTCCGCATGGATCGGCGCACGCTTTCCCAGCGCCGACAGCACCAAAGCGCCCGCAGGCTCGGCGGAAACATGGCTCGCCAACATCGCTGCGCCTGCGGCAGGGCAGATCCGATAAGCACAAAGCGCCGCCACCGCGCTCGGAAAACCGTCGATAAAAACAGGCACGCGGCAGAGCGCGCAACCGAGAAACACACCGCAAAGCCCCGCCAGATCATACCCGCCGACCTTTGCCAGCACATCCACCGGATCTGCCGGGTCGGGCGCATTGCACGCCACGCCCCGTCGGACAACTTCGATTTTCCGCGCAAGTGCTGCGTCGGAGAGTCCCGCGCCGCGCCCCGTCATCTCCTCCGCCGGACGTTCCAGCAGGACGCTCGCCACTGCCGCGGCGGTCGTCGTATTGCCGATTCCCATTTCCCCCGTCGCGATCAGCTGCGTTCCGCGCGCCGATTCATCCCGCGCCAGCGAGATTCCCGCCATGATTGCACATTCCGCCTGATGACGGGTCATGGCGGGACCTTCGGTAAAATCCGACGTGCCATTACCCACGCGACGATCCAGAACGCCGTCACAACCGTCAAAGTCAGCTATTCCCATATCAACCGGAACAACGCGGCATCGCACAAGCTCCGCCATGCGGCAAACGGAAGTACGCCCCAATGCCAGCTGACGTGCAACGGCAGCCGTCACACTGCTGTCCGTCTGCGTCACACCCTGGCGTACCACGCCGTTATCGGCACAGAGCACCAAAACCGCTCGCTTGTGCACCGAAACGTCCGCGCTGCCGGTCAGCGCCGCAATGTCCTCGATCGCCGTTTCCAGCAGCCCAAGGCTTCCCAATGGCTTTGCGCAGGCATTCCAACGCGCCCTCGCCGCGGCGCGGGCCGCTTCGTCCGTCGGTCCGATTCGCTTTATCAGTTTACATAATTCCATGCTCTTCTCCATAGCGTCTTGCTGCCGCAGCAAAACGCTCCGCAAGCTCCGGACGCCCCGCAAAATAAAGGTGCGGAAACGCCGCATAGAGCGTATCGCTCACATAGCCGCAGCGCCAGACACGGCCATTTTTTCGCACACAGAGGCCATTCCCGCAATCGGTAGACTCCCAGTGGTGAAACTCATGTGCGGGGAAACACTCACCCGCACGGAACAGCAGGCTGTCCGCCTCGGCGCAAAGCGTTTCATATCCAAAGCGCACCAAATGTCCTGCATTTGCCGCGCGTCCCGGCAGTACGCCCGCCATGGGAAACATCTCTCCATTTTTATCGCACAAAGCTTCGCCAAGATAAAGAAAACCGCCGCACTCCGCCACTGTTGGCATCCCGCCGCGCACCGCCGCAGCAATAGACTTACGCATATTTTCGTTGGCAGAAAGTGCTTTGGCGTAGAGCTCCGGATACCCGCCCGGCAGATATAGCCCACTGCTTTGGGACGGCAGTTCCACATCTGCCAACGGGCTGAAGGGAACAGTTTCCACGCCGCAATCGCGCAGTGTCTCCAGCGTCTCCGTATATGTAAAGTTAAATGCCTTGTCATCAGCGACAGCCACACGGATTTTTTTGTGTTTCAACGTGGATTTTTCAGGCAGATTCTCCGGCATTTCGCGTGCGCAAAGCCGCAAAAAACGCGACCAGTCAAGGTGCTGCTCCAGCGCGTCGGCAAGTGTGTCCAGCCGCGCGTCCAGCCCCTCGATCTCTTGCGCCATGCACAGGCCAAGGTGACGGCTGTCGAACCGCGCCGTCTCCAGCGGCGGCAGGCAGCCGAGCACCGCCGTACCGCTCTCCCGCTCCAGCGCAGGGGCAAGCATGTCGCACAGCTTTGGCGTACATCGGTTGAGAATCACTCCGATAATGTGGCTGTTTTGCCGGAAGGCGCACAGCCCGCGCAGCTCTGCCGCGAGCGTCAGGCTCTCCCCCTTTGGCTCCAGCACCAGAACCACGGGCAAGTCCAATGTGTCGGCAACATGCCACGCGCTTGCGCGGTCGCTTGTACCGCCGAGGCCGTCGTAATACCCCATCA
This sequence comes from Oscillospiraceae bacterium, assembly GCA_902783035.1. GTDB lineage: Bacteria > Bacillota > Clostridia > Oscillospirales > Oscillospiraceae > Hominicoprocola. The sequence goes on along the minus strand of CACZPK010000054.1, from coordinate 27,507 downwards.
CGCCCTCTACCACTGCCGCACCATGTCCCTGGCATGCGCGGGCATAGCATGCACGCACCCGCGCCTCGTCGCTCAAAAAGAGGTCGAGATTGTGGCTCTCCACGCCGAGCGCCGCGCGATGGAACATCGGATCAATATAATCCGGCCCGCATTTGAACGCGCAAGGCTCCATCCCCCGGCGCCGCAGCAGACGCAGCAATGCGCAGGCCACCGTCGTCTTGCCTGATCCGGAGCGCGGCGCGGCCAGCATGATCTGTATCATATCGTCTCTCCCCGCTGCGCCGTGAGCAAGAAGACCGGATTGTTTGCCATCAGCAGATGCAGTTCGCCCGCGGGGCGCGTACGGCTCGCAAAAATCTGTGTCACTTCAATCTCTAAGTCCATTTCTTTGCAGCACTGTATCGCATCCGAAACGGTCTCCAGCGCGATGGCGCTGATACACAGCCGCGCCGAAGGATTCGCCGCAAGCGCCGCTGCAATGATGCCGCGGAGGTTGCCGCCGGAGCCACCGATAAACACCGCGTCCGGTTTCGGCAACGACACCAGCTCCTCCGGCGCCGTACCGCGCAGCAAACGCAGGTTCCATGCCCCGAAACGGCGGCGATTCGTCTCAACGAGCGCACATGCCGCCTCATCCCGCTCTATGGCGAAAACGTGTCCCTCGCGCGCCGCCAGCGCCAGCTCCACCGATACGCTGCCCGTACCCGCGCCGACGTCCCAAATCACATCGCCGCGGCGAACCGCCAGCTTGGACAGGGCCGCCGCGCGCACCTCCTGCTTTGTCATCGGCACGTCACCGCGCACGAATTGCTCGTCCGCCAGTCCACCCACGGGACAATCGGGCAGTGGGATCGCCTCGACCAGCAGCACCGAGAGCGATTCAAAGCGCATGAGCGCGCAGGCTGCGGCAGTGGTTTCCACAATGCGTTCCTCCGCATAGGAGAGGTTCTCCCCCACCGTTACGCGCACATCGCCAAGCCCTGCTTCCGTCAACTCCCGGCAAAGCGTTGCGGGCGTCCGGTCTCCGCCCGTCAGAAAAAACGCGCACTTACCGCGCAGGAGGGCCGTAACGGGATCGCATTCCGCACCGTGGGCAGAGCAAAGCGTCCAGTCCTGCCACGGACGTTTGAGCCGCGCGGCAAGCAGCTGTACGCTGGCAAGGCCCGGCAGCACACGGTGCTCGATCCCACGCTCACGCAACAGAGGCAGTAATGTCCGCGCTCCGGACCAAAAACCCGTGTCGCCGCTGAGCACCACGCACGCGCGCGATTCGTTCGCGGCCTCCAGCAAAGCCGCGATCTCCTCGGCGCGGACGGCAGCGCATCGGCGTTGTCCGGCAATCTCCGGAAGCGCGGCGAGCAAACGCTCCGCCCCCACGGCAAGCCCTGCGCGCTCCAGCACCGCCAGCGCCTCCCCGCTCATTCCCTCCGGTGTTCCACCGCCGACGCCCAGCAATGTCACTTGCATGCCGCGTTCACCTCCATGATTGCTTTCATGACCTCTTCCATCGTCATCCCCGTTTCCTCCGGGCGACGAATCACGATCAGCTCCACGCCGCACGCACGCGCCGCACGCGCTTTCTCCGGAAAGCCGCCCGCAGCGCCGCCATCCTTCGTCACCAAACTGCGGATCTCATACTGACGCAGCAGCGCCTCGTTCAATTCCTGCGAAAACGGCCCCTGCATCGCAATGATATTGCGGTGCGGCACACCGGCCGCCTCACATGCCGCAATGCCCTCCGGAGAGGGAAGCACGCGCGGATAGAGCCGCGATGCATCCAGTGAGGCAAAGGCAGGCAGTTCCTTCGTCCCGGTTGCAAGCATCACGCGTCCCATTCCACCACGAAGCCGGGCTGCCGCCTCCGCCGCATCGGCAACGAATGTTGCGCCGTCCGCCTCGCTCGGGCGCCGCAGCAGGCGCAAATACCGCACCCCCGCCTTCTCACATGCCGCGCGGATATTGTGAGACGCCTCCGCAGCGTAAGGGTGCGTCGCATCCACGCATACGTCCGTATCCGGCAAAAGCGCTTCCATCTCCTGCTGTGACTTGCGCCCCGTCAAAACCGCAATTCCCGGATACGCGCCCTGTTCCTCCGCCCCGTATTCGCTTGCAACGCAAACCGTAACCGCCGCGCCGCAATCCGCAAGGCGCCGCGAAAGGATGCGTCCCTCGGTCGTACCGCCGAAAAGAAGGATTTTCACAGCCCGTACCCGCGCGGCGTCACCATGCGGCCCCCGATGTCCTTCGTCTGGGAAGAACCGATAAATACCGTCGTCAACATATCGACCTCCGTATCACGCAGCTCCGCAAGCGTCAGCAGCCGCGCCGATTCGCCGTCGCGCCCCGCATTGCGGACGATGCCGCAGACCGTCTCGCCGCGCCGCGTTTCCAGCAACACGTCGCAGGCTTTGCGCAGGTGCGCGCTTCGCCGTTTGGAGGACGGATTGTAAAGTGCGATGGCAAAGTCGCCCTCTGCCGCACAGCGAAGACGCTTTTCGATGGTCTCCCACGGCGTCAGCAGGTCGGAGAGGGATATTACGCAGAAATCATGCCCCAGCGGCGCACCCAGCAGCGCCGCGCCGGAAAGCGCCGCTGTCACACCCGCAACAACGCGCACCGTAACGCCGGGATACTGCGGCAGCAGCTCCAAAACCGGTGCCGCCATACCGTAAACCCCCGCGTCCCCGCTGCACACCATGGCGATAGACTTACCCTTTTGTGCCTCGGCGAGTGCATAGTGACAGCGCTCCAATTCGCGCATCATCGGCGTGGCATAGACGGCTTTCCCCGGAAACATTTCCGCCGCCTGCTCAACGTACACCGTATAGCCGCAGATCAGCTGCGCAGCAGCGAGGGCCGCGCGCGCCTCTCCTGTCAAGCTATTTGACTTTCCAGAACCGATTCCCACTATAAAAAGTTCACCCATTTTTCCACTTCCAATCCAGCAAAACCGGCCGTTTTGCCAAGGCAAAGGTGATCCCTTCACCAGCAAATTTGCCATGCAAGAGCACTGCGTTTTCCCCTGCCGCATACAGCGCCGCACGCTCGCAGACATTGTCCACGCCCGTCGTTTTAGCCACAAAATCCGATGCGGTAAACGTTCCCGCCACAGCGGACAGTTCTTCCGCCGAGCCGGTAATCAGCCGCCATCCGTGCGCTGCGCAAAACTCCAGCAATCCATTTTCATTTTTCTTTAGGTCTATTGTTGCCGCACTGCAAATTGCCTCCGGCAGCACATCGGCGCTGCGGCAGAATTCGGCAAAACGCGCCTCCAGCGTTGCGCTTGTCACGCCCCTGCGGCACCCGATCCCGAGCACCAGCATGCGCGGCACAACCACCAGCCCCGCATGCGGGTGAAAGTCTACCCAGACGTCAGGCTTTTCCCCGGTCTGCGTAAGGCAAACGCCCTGCGGCGGATTTCCGTCAATGGCACACGATGAACGGACACTGATTTCCGATCCGTCCAGCAATTTTGCAGACGCCGTGCGAATATGGGGTATGCCCGCCACGGCGCAGTTCTGGACGCGCGCCCATTCATCCACGGCAAATACATCGTTCACATCCGTCGCGGTGGTAATGGCCGCAGACGCGCCGATCACATGTGCGATGCGCCGCGCCAGTTCGTTTGCTCCACCCAGATGCCCAGACGCAAGCGGTATGGCATACTGCCCCCGTTCATCCACGGCAACCACGGCGGGGTCACTCGCCTTTCCGATCAGGTGCGGCGCAATGGCGCGTACGGCAATTCCTGCCGCCCCGACATAGACCAGCGCACGCGCACGCGGGAACTGCCGCGCCGTCCAGTCCCGCAGTCCCACACCGTCCCGGGTGCAGGCCACCTCGCCGCCCAGCGCATTGCAAAGGCGCTCTGCCAACATGCGCCCGCGCTCCGTGAAAGAGAGGTACGCAATCCCGTCTTTGGCGCATTCGGAAGTGTTTTCCGCAGGTTCCGGCGGAATTTCGCCGCTTCCCTGACGAAATTCCGTGGTAAACGCCGGGTCGTAGAGCTTGCTTTTCTCATAAGGCGCGTCCAAAAAATCGCCGACCAGCACCAGCGCCGTCTTGCGTATACCTGCCAACGCACCTGTCTCCGCCAGCGAGCCGACCGTGCAGCGCAGTACGGTTTCGTCCGGCCAGGTCGCCTTGTAGACGATCGCCGCCGGGGTCTGCAGTGCAAAGCCGCCCGCAAGCAGTTCGTCCCGTACACGCTCCAGCATTCCCGCGGAGAGAAACAGTGCCATCGACGCGCCATGCCGTGCAAAGGACCGAAGCGTTTCACGCTCCGGCACGTCTGTGCGTCCCGCCATGCGCGTGACAATCAGGCTCTGGCTTACGCCGGGAAGCGTAAATTCCGCCCCCAGCGCCGCCGCCGCGCCGAACAGGCTCGACACCCCCGGCGTTACGTCATAGGCAATGCCCCGTGCCGCAAGTGCATCCATCTGCTCACGGATCGCACCGTAGAGGCTCGGGTCGCCTGTGTGCAGGCGCACACTTTCCAGTCCGGCGGCTTCCGCGCTCTCCAGCACCGCAATCACCTCGGGCAGCGTCATCTCCGCACTGTTGTGCAGGACACAATCCGGTTTGCAGCGTTCCAGCAAAGCCGGGTTCACAAGACTACCCGCGTAGACCACCACGTCCGCATCCGCCAGCAGCGCCGCGCCGCGCAGTGTGATGAGATCGGGCGCGCCCGGACCGGCGCCGACAAAATGTACCATTATCCCTGCTCCTTTGCGATCGCGGCTGCAAAACCGCCGGTTTCCGGCGCCTTGTGCGGCAAATCGATCCAAGGCGCCACATCTTATCAATCGCTCTTGTTCATGCGTTCCATTCCCTGAGCAGCAGCTCTGCCGTTTCCGTCTTGCCCAGCAGGCCGTACGCATTGGAAAACACCACTGCGCCCGCGCGCAGTGTGCCCACACGCCGGTCAAGCTGCCGCTGCATCGCCGCAAGCAGGCTGTTCAGCACGACACCGCGCAGCCCAGCCTCGTCAAGCACCGCGAGACAGGCGTCGGTCGTTGCTGCATCCATCAGCCGGCGGCAGGTTGCCGTATCCGCGCCGCAGACCGCGGCGTGGGCACAAAACAACTCCGTACGGCAATCTGCCCAGCGCGAGTGCGTGTTCATCACGCCCCCCGCAAGTTTCACCAGCTTACCGATATGCCCCACGACCAGCAGTTCCGTAAAGCCGAGCATCGCCGCAAGGTCAAGCGCGTCACCCAGAAAATTGGCGTAGCGCACAGAGCGCAGTCCCGCCGGAAGCAGCGAATGCTCCCGCAGAAAGTCCGCGCCGTAATTCCCCGGCGTCAGAATCACCCGCGCCGCACCCTCCGCGCGGCGCTGACGCAGCTCTGCCTCGATCGTATCCACAATGGCGCGCTCGCTCATCGGCTCCACCACGCCGGACGTACCGAGGATAGATATGCCGCCTTCCACACCCAGCAGGGGATTGAAGGTCTTTTGTGCCAGCACTTCCCCCTCCGGTACCGAGATCATAACGGACAGTCCTCCGCCGTAATCTGCGTCCGCGCAGACCTCTTCCACTGCCGCGGCAATCATCCGCCGCGGTACGCTGTTGATTGCCGCCGCGCCCACCGGTTGATCAAGCCCGGGCTTCGTTACGCGCCCAACGCCTACCCCGCCGTCAACGGTTACGCCCGGGGTCACTGCCCTTCGTATCTCCGCGCAGACGATGCAGCCATCCGTCACATCGGGATCGTCGCCCGCGTCCTTTCGGACGCCACAGCGCGCCGCGATGCCGTCCGAATCGCAAAACGCCGGCGCAGTCTCCACCGCAACTCCTTTCGGCGTCACAAGCCGCAGCGTTTCAGGCATTTCGCCCGTGAGCAGAAGCCGTGCCGCCCCCGCGGCGGCCAACGCCGCACAGGAGCCGGTCGTATAGCCGCAGCGAAGGCGCCTCTGCCCGCTGCGCAGGTAGTGCTCAAACGCCATCGGCGCCCTCTCCCTTCTTTGCCAGCGCAGCCAGCTCCGGATATCGTGCCAGCACTGCGCCATAATGCCCGCGCAAATGGGGAAATGCACAGTCTATGCAGCTTTTATAGCCCTTTTCCGTATAATGATAGTTTCCGCCACAGCGCTCCCCCAGCGCATAGAGCGGGCAATAGCAGAACAGGCAGTTAAACGCTTCCTCCGCCACACCACTGTGGCAGGGGAATTTGGGGCAGGACCTGTTTTGAAAAAACGATTGGCTATTCATCGCTTCATTCTGCGGAATGTTCCCAATTCCGTAGAATTTTGCACAGCTTCCCGGCTCCATTTGATAGAGTTCGTCTACATATTGGTCTACTAGGATTTCCATTGGATTTCCCGCCCGGTCTATTTTCCCGTCACGCACGCAGACGACCGTGTCGGAAATGCGGCGAGCCAGTTCCAACTCGTGCAGGGACAGCACCACCGCCAAGCGCTGTTCCCGTGACAGCTCCCGCAGGAGCGTCAGCAGCTCCAGCTGATAGCGTACATCCAGATAGGAGGTCGGCTCGTCCAGCACCAGCACCTCCGGCTGCTGACACAGCGCACGCGCCAGCATGACGCGCTGCCTCTGCCCATCGCTCAAGGTCATGAAATCCCGTTCAGCAAGCGGCATAATACCGATCCGCTCCATGGTCTCCTCCGTCACTGTGCGGTCTTGTGCGGAAAGTATCCCCAGCGCGCCCGTATACGGATATCGTCCCATCCCCACCACGTCGCGCACCGTCAGGCGGTCCACACGCACGCGGTCCGTTGTCAGGATAGACAATTTCTTTGCATATTCTGTTGGGTCTATTTTCTCGGCATCTCTTTCGCCGAGAAACACCGTTCCCGCAAGAGGGCTGAGCTGCCGTGCCACGGCCTTGAGCAGGGTCGACTTTCCCGCGCCGTTTGGACCAAGGAGCGTTACGATCTCCCCCGGGCGAACGGCGAAGCTGACGTCATGTACCACGGCTTTTCCATCGTATCCGGCGATCAGGTCTGCCGCGCGCAAAATCGTCTCTGTCATGCGTCCACCCCTTTTCTGCGCGACACCAGCATCCAAATCACCACCGGCGCGCCGAACACGGCCGTCACAGAGCTGACCGCCAGCTCCGTCGGCGCAAAAATCGTGCGCGCGATCAAATCGCATCCTAGGCAAAACACCGCTCCGCCGAGGAAGCAGGCCGGCACCATCAGGATCGGTTTTGAGGCGCGCAGCAAACTTCGCATCAAATGCGGCACGGCGATCCCGACAAAGGAGATCGGCCCCGCAAATGCCACCACACAGGCGGAAAGTACGCTCGAGAGCAAAATCAGCTGCAAACGCAGGCTCCGAAGGCGCACGCCCATGTTTCGGGCATAGGCTTCGCCGAGCTGATAGGCGCTCATGGGCTTGGAGAGCAAAAAGCTCCATATCAGGCCCGCGCACACAATGGGCGCCATGATGCGCACATTTGCCCAGCTGACGCCCGAAAAGCTGCCGAGCGACCATGCGCGCAGATTGACAATGTTGGAATCATCGGCAAAGGTCACGACCAGATCCGTGATCGCCGAGCAGATATAGCCGATCATGACGCCACAGACCACCAACAGCGACATCTGCCGCACACGCGCGGAGAGGATCAGAATGAGCAGCATCACCAGCATCGAGCCGAGAAACGCAGCGCCGTACAGCTCCGCCGAATTCAGCAGAACGCCGCGGCTGAGGAAGCTCACCATCGCCAGCGCCACGGTCAGCTTTGCCCCCGATGAAACACCGAGCACGAAGGGGCCGGCAATGGGATTGGCAAAGAATGTCTGGAGCAAAAAGCCCGAGACCGCCAGTGCGCCGCCCAGCAATGCCGACGCCAGCACACGGCGCGCCCGCAGATCAACGATCCGCGCGGCAACGTCGTCTGTTTCGCGGCCGCGCAGCGCCGCGAGCACCGTCCCCGGCTCAATGGATACGCTGCCGATGGCAAAACCCGCCGCCAACAGCGCCAAAAGCAGAAAGATGAGCAGAACAAAGGCAAACGCATACCTCGTTTTACGTTCCATTGTCTGCTCACCCCAATTTTTATTTTAATTTGTGTAAATACGTCAGATCATCCGACGCGGTTCCGCTGAGCACCGCGTGGAAATCCGCGATCATGCCGCCGACTGCTGTGGTCTCCTGAAAAACATTTGCGCCGGCACACCAGACATTACCCTCGCGAACCGCCTTAAAGTCCGCAAACAGCTCATCCATCGCCAAAAGCTGCGCAAGGCTGTCCAACGGATAGATGTTGCTGTTGTAAATCAGTACGTCCGCATCCTTCGCGCCGGCATAAAACGCCTCGGGCTGGATGTTGACGGTCGAGAGCGCATTGTCCGCCGCGTCCAGCTCCGCCGGAACGTAAATCCCGCCCGCCAGCGTAAGCATGGCGGACAGGTAATCCCCCGGGCGGCGCACATTGATGCTGCCGCTTGGGCTGCGATAGAAAAACGCTACCGTTTTCCCTGTGCTTTCCGCGTTCAGGATCGGTTCCAGCGCCGCGGTCTCGCGTGCAAAGAACGCCTCCGCCTCATCAGCCTTTCCTGTCAGCAGGCCATAGAGCTTGATCCACTCCATGCGTCCGAGCGGATGCGTCTCATAGCTTGAGCGCTCCACCAAAACGGGAATCCCCAGCGACTCCAGCTGTTCGCGCGTTGCAGGGTTATGGAACAGCATCGTGTTCTCAATCGCCAGCGTACATCCCTCCGAAACCAACAGCTCATAGTCCGGCGAGCGGTACTTCCCCGCATAGAGCAACGTCCCGTCATGCAGCGCGCGGCGCGCCTCTTCGATGCTCCAGTCCTCCGCCGCCGTGCTCGTAAAGCGCAGGCAGTCCATGGCGTTCAGCCGGCGGAACGCATCCATCGCGCCCGAGGAGGCAAGGTACATCCTCTGTAGCGGCGTACGCAGCACCGTCGCATCCGCAAATGAGGGCATTTGCGCAATATCGGGCATATCCGCCCCCGCGGGTACGAGCAGGTAGCGTTCCTCCCCGGCGATGGTAACGAGCGCTGCGCCGTCTGCAAAGGTGTCGACCGCAAACTGCGTCGCATACTGCAAGTCCATATGTCCGGTGGGTGCTGACGTCGCGGGCGCTGCATCCGGCTGCGGCGGCAGAGCCTGCTTTGCGGCGCAGCCGGTCAGCTGCAAAATGAGAAGAAACAGCAGAAGATGCCGATGCTTTACTTTCACCATTGGAATTGCCGCAGCGTCGACGAATCAAAGGTCAGCGTATAGTCGATCTCATGCGGCTGGCTCATAGCGGTGGTATCCGCGGTAATGGCCAGCGGACGGTCAAACGCCGCCACAGGGATCTTCTCAAACCGCGACGCACCATCCACGATCTTTGCGTCGTAGCGCTTTCCGTCCACCGTCATGTAGTCGTAATTTGCACTGCTCCAGGTAAGGTTCGCCAGCACCTGTCCGTTTTCAACCCACAGCTCGGCCGGGGATTGCACGCTCGCCTTACCGGAACCGCCCGCCAGCGCCACCTCTGCAAGATACGGGCCATCCGCGAGGCCGAGCACATCTGCCGTAACGAGCGCGCCATCCGCAAACGCGTCCATCGGCAGGGAATCCGCGCGGAAAACAAGCGTGCGGTCGTACCACAATTCCTTCTTGCGGCTCCATGCCGCACAGTCGGTCTTTTGATCGAGCGCCGCAACCGGGAACATAAATGTACCGACACCGTTTTCCACCACGGGCACCAGATAATCGGACGCCGGCGCTGCGGCGGCCTGCTCCGCCGTACCGGGGTAAAGATAACCGTAGCTGTCGCTGCTCATGGTCATCTGCGCGCGCATCGCTCCGTCTGCAACGGTCAGCGTGCAGCTTGCGATCTTGAACATCGAAGAGCCGCAATCCACCGCGACGGGATAAGTGCCGTCCTTCAACGCGGCGGCAAAAACAGGCTGCATATCCTCCGTGCCGACAGCGTGTGCCTCCGCCGATTGCGCCGCATCCGCGACCTGCGAAGTATTGTCAAGCGACGCCATGGCTTCCTTCGTATGCGCAACATAGAGCTGCTGGATCGCCTCAACGCTGCCAAGTCCCTCGACGACACATTCGACCTCATAGCCCGCCGCCGTAAAAGCGGACTTCCAGCTGTCTGCATCGTCGCCCGCCATGTCGTTGTTGGCATGGTCGCCCGCGACAACCATCAGCGGACGCAGGACGACGCGCCGGTAATTGCCCGTTTTGACCGCTGCAAGCACATCGTCAAGGGAAGGCTCCGCCTCAACGGTACCGATGAAGTAGTCGTGCATTCCCTTGTCGGCCAGCACCTTCTGCATTTTCGCATAGATGCCGTTCGACGCCGCCTCAGTGCCATGTCCCATGAAGCAGATGGCAGTGTTGCCGTCGTCGTACTGCTTCGTCGCCTCGACGACGGCGTTCGCGACCGCCTGGAAGTCCTCATCTGTGCTCAGCAGCGGCGCGCCGATGCAAACGTGTTCAAAGGCGTCGCTGTACTGCGCGATCTCATTGACAAGGTCGTTGTACTCCAGCCCGTCCATCAAATGCGTCGGCTGTACCACAAGTGTCCGGACGCCGTTCGATACGGCGCGATTCAGTGCCTCGCCCACATTGTCGATCACCTCGCCGTCACGGGATTTGACATGGTCAATGATGATCTGGCTGGTGAACGCGCGGCGCACGCTCCAATCCGGGTACGCGTCCGCCAGCGCGCCCTCAATGGCGCCGATGGTTTCGCGGCGGTTATTGTTGTAGCTCGTGCCAAAGCTTACCACCAGCAGCTCGCTCGCACCGATGCCGTCCTGATTGCGCGGATCGTCCAGCGAAGCGTCGCCGGTATCATAGTTCTCCTCATCCTGCTCCGTTTCCGGTTCCTGCGTCGGGGTCTGCTCCGCTCCGGCACAACCGGTCAGGAGGCCGCACAGCAAGGCAAGCACCAGCATGCCGCACCAAATTCTTTTCATGTTCTGTTTTCTCCTTACTTATATAAAGTACGCGTTCCCCGCTTGCCCACTGCAAACGGCGAACGCGTCCAACAGGCTGTACCGCCGCAGCGGCGCAGCCGTATTGACGCGCTTTCCGGTTCCGGCGGAAACGCCGACAGCTCTCAGGTATTCTGACTCATCCTCGTACGGAGGCATCACAGTGACCGACTCGCGGGGCTTTTCACCCCATTCCCCCTGCCGTCCGAAACGGCGAGAGCATGTCCGATTTTCAGATTTATACAATTTATAGCATATTGTGTCGAGAAATGCAACCATTCCCGTCAGAGCGACAAAAATAACGTACATGGCATTTTTCCTCTTGACTTTAATGATTTTATGCGTTAAACTTCAACACATCAAAGCGTCAAAGACGCGTAGGAAAGGTTCTGATTCCCATGTTAATCAAAGTTCTCATGCTTGTGGTGTTTTTCGGCGTCATGATCGGCATTGGCCTGTATTGCCGCCGTCACGCCACCGACGTCAACGGTTTCGTACTCGGCGGACGCAGTGTCGGCCCATGGCTGACCGCCTTCGCCTACGGTACTTCATATTTTTCCGCGGTCATCTTCGTCGGTTACGCCGGCCAGTTCGGTTGGAAGTACGGCATTGCCTCGACCTGGGTCGGCATCGGCAACGCGCTCATCGGCTCGCTGATGGCGTGGGCTGTTTTGGGCCGCCGGACGCGTATCATGTCCCAGCATCTTTCCAGCGCCACAATGCCTGAGTTTTTCGGCAAGCGTTTCGGAAGCCCCGCGCTCAAGCTCTGGGCGTCGGTCATCATTTTTGTGTTCCTGATCCCCTACACCGCATCGCTGTATAATGGCCTGAGCCGACTGTTCGGTATGGCGTTCAACATTGATTACTCCGTCTGTGTCATCGCCATGGCGATCCTTACCGGCATCTATGTCATCGCGGGCGGCTACATGGCAACCGCCATCAACGATTTCATTCAAGGCATCATTATGATCTTCGGCATCGTCGCGGTCATCGCCGCGGTGCTCAAATCGCAGGGCGGCTTTCTCGCGGCGCTCAACGGCCTCGCCGCCGTCAGCGACCCGACCGTTTCCGCCGCGCCCGGCGTGTTCAACTCGTTCTTCGGTCCGGACCCGCTCAATCTGTTCGGCGTCGTGATCCTCACCTCGCTCGGCACCTGGGGACTGCCCCAGATGGTTCAGAAATTCTACGCCATCAAGAACGAATCGCAGGTCAACAAGGGCATGGTCATCTCCACCATCTTTGCCTTCCTCGTCGCGGGCGGCTGTTACTTCCTCGGCGGGTTCGGCCGTCTGTTCACGGAACAGCTCAACCCCACCAACGGCGTCCCCACCGGCGGCTTTGACGCAGTGGTGCCGACGATGCTCTCCGGTCTTCCCGATCTGCTTATCGCGGTGGTGGTCATTCTGGTGCTCTCCGCCTCGATGTCCACGCTCTCGTCTCTTGTGCTGACATCCAGTTCCACGCTGACGCTGGATTTCCTCAAGGGCAGCATTGTCAAGGACATGGATGACAAGAAGCAGCTCACCGTCATGCGTGCACTGATCGTAGTGTTTATTGCCATTTCCGTGGTGCTCGCCATCATTCAGTACAAGTCCAGCGTCACCTTCATTGCGCAGCTCATGGGCGTGAGCTGGGGCGCGCTGGCGGGCGCGTTCCTCGCCCCCTTCCTCTTTGGCCTGTACTGGAAGCGCACGACAAAGGCCGCCTGTGCAACGAGTTTCGTATTCTCCAGCGCAGTAATGATCGCCAACATCTTTGTCCGTTCCAGTTTCCCCAAGCTGCTCCAGTCCCCCATCAACGCCGGTGCGTTCTGCATGCTTGCGGGCCTTGTGATCGTACCGCTGGTCAGCTCCTTCACCGCAGCGCCGGAGGCCCGGCTGGTCGAAGACGCGTTCTCCTGCTATGACAAGCGTGTCACGGTGCGCCAGAGCGAGGCGCTGGGTGACGAGGCATGATCGTCGATTTCCACACCCACACCTTTCCCGACACACTCGCCGCGCGAACGGTGGACAAATTGCAGGGCATGTCCCATACAAAGCCCTTCACCGACGGCACGGCAGGCGGGCTGAGTTCCGAGATGGCACGATCGGGCGTAGACGTATCCCTCGTGCTCCCCGTCGCCACGAACGCGCGGCAGGTGCCGCACGTCAATGACGCCTCGCTCGCGCTCAATGCGCAGGGCGCGGAGACCGGCGTGCTGTCCTTCGGTTGCATGCATCCGGATTTCGACGGTGCCGGCGCTGAACTGTCCCGCCTCGCATCGGGCGGTATCCGCGGGATCAAGCTGCATCCGGTCTATCAGGGCGTTGCCTTTGATGACGTACGCTACCTGCGCATCCTCGACCGCTGTGCGGAACTGGGGCTGGTGGTTCTGACACACGCAGGACGGGACGTCGGCTATCCCGACGCCGCGGACTACGCCTCCCCCGCGCAGATTGCAAACGCAGTGCGCCAGACCGACGGTGTTACGTTGGTCTGCGCACACATGGGCGGCTGGCGTCAGTGGGACGATGTGGAACGTATTCTGCCCGAAACCGGCGTTTGGATCGACACCTCCTTTGCGCTCGGCAAGATGACGCCCAACGGCGACGGATACTACCAAACACCGGAAAGCCTTTCCCTGCTGGATGCCGAACGATTCGTCCGCCTTGCGCGTGCTTTCGGCGCAGAACGGGTGCTATTTGGCACCGACTCTCCCTGGGGCGGGCAAAGCGAAGGGCTGCGCCAATTCCGTGCCCTGCCCTTCACGCCCGCGGAGCAGGCCGCCATCCTCGGCGGCAACGCGCAGCGGCTTTTGGGACTGTAAGGCCGCATCACACAACATAACAAGAGGGCTGTCCCTTGCGGGGCAGCCCTCTTTTCAGAAATCGGGTGGAGGATCACTCCTCCAGCGGCCTCAGATGCGCGTCGAGATAAAGGACATGGTTCTCGAGGTGGTGATGGACGTCATAAATTTCAAAGACGTCGCGATCCACCTTGAACACATCCCCCTCCTCGGGCGTCTTTTCCATCTCGTTGAACACAAAGGTCGGGCGGATCGTGGAATTGTCGACAAAAAATCTGTACATGATAATTCTCCTTTCCTTTTCAGCCAATGTTTTCTTACAAGATCCGAGAAGCCTCCCGAAATCTTACGGGTTACAGTGTTGCGATCTCCTCTTGCTCGGCCAGCCGGATACCGGCGGCGTGCAGCGCTGCGGCAGCCTTTTCATTGTCCGCCACACGGAAGATCATGTAGGCGCTTTCCTCTCGCCCGCCGACAAAGGCGTACATATACTCCACGTTGACCGACGCCTCGCTCAGGGCGGTCAGCGCCCGGTTCAGTCCTCCGGGTGTGTTGGAGACGGCGACGGCGATGACGGGCGTAACATTGTGGACAAAGCCCGCCTCCTGCAAAACCGCCGTGGTCTTGGCCACGTCGTTGACGATGATGCGCGCAATGCCGAAATCGCTCGTCTCAGCCAATGAGAACGCACGCATATCGATGTTCTGCTCCGCCAGCACGCGGGTCATGCCCAGCAGCGCGCCGGGCTTGTTTTCGAGAAATACGGAAATCTGCTTAACGCTCATATCGCTCTCCCCTTTCTCAAATTTTGCGGTTGTCGATCACGCGCACCGCTTTGCCCTCGCTGCGTACGATGGACTTCGGTGCAACCAGTGTGACCTTCGCAGCAAGGCCGAGCATAGAGCGCAGCCCTTCGACGATCTTCTTCTGCCGCGCGGCGATCTCGCCCATATTGTCGGTAAACATCTCCGGCGTCATTTCCACATGCACATCGAGCGTATCGGTGTGGTTGACGCGGTCGACAATGATTTGATAGTTCGCGCCGTAGCCGAGGTTGATCAGAACCGTTTCTATCTGGGACGGGAACACGTTCACGCCGCGGATGATGAGCATATCGTCCGTACGGCCGCGCGGTTTCGCCATTCTGACGTGCGTACGGCCGCAGGAACACTTTCCGCGGTTGAGCACGCAAACGTCGCGGGTGCGGTAGCGCAGGAGCGGGAACGCCTTTTTGGTAAGGGAGGTAAAGACCAGCTCGCCCTGTTCTCCGTCGGGCAGCGGCTCACCCGTCTCCGGGTCGATGATCTCCGCGATGAAGTGGTCCTCATTGATGTGCATGCCGTTTTGCGCAGAGCACTCAAAGGCAACGCCGGGGCCGGAAAGCTCCGTAAGCCCATAGATGTCATACGCCTTGATACCCAGCGTTTTCTCAATATCCCGGCGCATCTCCTCGCTCCACGCCTCTGCGCCGAAGATGCCCGCCTTGAGCGGAATCTCGTCGGGTGTGAGCCCCATCTCCTTCATCGTCTCGCCCAAATAGGCGGCATATGAGGGCGTGCAGCACAAGATGGTCGACTTCAGGTCGCGCATAAACATGATCTGACGTTCGGTGTTGCCGGAGGACATCGGCAGCGTCAGGCAGCCGACCTTGTGGCTGCCGCCGTGCAGTCCGGCGCCGCCGGTAAACAAGCCGTAGCCGTATGCGACCTGGCACACGTCTTCTTCCGTTGCCCCCGCGGCGGTCAGCGCGCGGGCGCAGCAATCCTCCCACAGGTCAACGTCTTCCTGCGTATAGTACGCAACGACGCGCTTGCCCGTCGTGCCGGAAGTGGAGTGAATGCGTACGCAGTCGTTCAGCGGAACGGCAAGCAAGCCGTAGGGATACTGGTCACGCAGATCCGCCTTTGTGACGAAGGGGAGCTTGTGCAGATCCTCAACGCCGTGGATATCGTCGGGCGTAATGCCCTTCTCCTCCATTTTCTTGCGGTAGCAGGGTACGTTGTCCCAAACGTGCCTGACCTGTCGAACAAGCCGTTCGCTCTGCCATGCGGTGATCTGCTCGCGGGACGCGGTTTCGATCTCGGGCTGGTAATAGCGCTCCATGCGGATCATTCCTCTCTTTTTTTGATTATAACATAGTGCTTTGGAAATAGCTATAGTATCTTTCTATTTTTCCGCGGCGGCGCCACCGCGAAAAAACAAAAGGCAAAACAAAAACGCGGTCCCGCCCACAAGGACGAGACCGCGTCTGAACGGATGCGTTCAACGGTACGCGCTCTTCTCACGGGCAGTCGGTTTGCGGCATGGCGAAAAAGCGGCCAAAGAAAAAGCCGCTGCTAAAGCCGAAAAACCGATTGCTCAGCTTGTTCATTGCCGTACCCCTTTCCCGTTTTTTGGCAGTATAGCGTGTTAACGCGTTAAAGTCAATATACTTCTTAGCTAAAACGGCAACAATATATTGAGCTGTTTCCGTGCGTTTTGACCACTTCCGGTCAGGCGTTCTTGCCAAGCGCAAACGCCTTGCGGTTGAGTTCCAGGAATTTTGCGGGCACCATTGCCTCCAGCGACTTCTGCCACGCCTCCTCCGGGAGGTCAAAATAGTGCGACAGCCGCCCCATCAGCACAATGTTGACCGCCTTCACGCTGCCCGCCTGCTCCGCAAGGGCAAGGCAGTCTAGGGCGTCGACCTTTGCACCCGCCGTGCGCATTTTTTCCACAAGGTTCTCCGGGTACGTCGCCGCGCCCGTGATGACGGGCATCGGGTCGATCTGCTGCGTCGAGGTAACGATCTGCCCGCCGGGCTTGAGGTATTCCATCCAGCGTGCCGCTTCCAGCAGTTCAAAGGAAACAATGTAGTCTGCCTCGCCCTTGTCGATCACCGGAGAGGCGACCTTGTCGCCGTAGCGCACGTAGGTCACGACGCTGCCGCCTCGCTGGCTCATGCCGTGCACCTCGGAGACCTTGACGTCGTAGCCCTGCTCCAGCAGGAGGTGGCCCAGCAGCTTGCTGGCCAGCAGGCTGCCCTGCCCGCCGACGCCGACGATCATGATATTCTTCGTTTCCATACCGGTCATCCCTCCTTTGCGGTGCTCTCAAACGCGCCGGCCTTGCACAGCTGCGAGCAAACGCCGCAGCCGACACACAGTGTCGCATCGACGCGCGCCTTGCCGTCCTTGAACGAAAGCGCCGGACAGCCGATGCGCATGCAGGACTTGCAGCCCACGCACTTGTCCGGATCTACGCGCAGCGGCGCCTTGTGCTTGACATACTTCAGCAGCGCACAGGGTCTGCGGGAAATGATGACCGACGGCTCATCTGCCGCCAGCTCCTCGCGTACCGCCTGATCGCAGGCGTCGAGATCATAGGGATCGACGACGCGGACGCGCCGGAAGCCCATCGCATGGCACAATGCTTCCAGATCGATCTTGCCGGCGGGATCTCCCTTGATGTTGTAGCCCGTGGTCGGATTCTGCTGGTGGCCTGTCATGCCGGTGATGGAGTTGTCGAGAATGATGACCGTGCTGTTCGACTGGTTGTAAGCAATGTTGGCAAGTCCCGTCATACCGGAATGCATAAAGGTCGAATCGCCGATAACGGCAACGGTCTTATGCTCGCTCTGCGTGCCGAGGGCCTTGTTGTAGCCGTGGATACTGCTCACCGACGCACCCATGCACAGCGTCATTTCAATGGCGTTGAGCGGTGCGGCGGCGCCGAGGGTATAGCAGCCGATATCGCCGAGCACCGTGCATTTATTGCGGCTGAGTGTATAGAACATGCCGCGGTGCGGGCAACCTGCGCACATGGCAGGCGGGCGCGGCGGGATCGTCTCATCCAGCGCCGTGCCCTTGTGGACGGGCAAGCCGATCTTTTCCGCCACAAGGTTCTGTGAGAATTCGCCGAGCTGCGGGAAGAATGCCTTGCCTCCGCAGGGGATACCAAGCTCGCGCACATAGGTCTCGATAAAGCCGTCCAGTTCCTCCACCACGGTCAGTGTGGTGACGGAGGCGGCAAAGTCGCGGATCTTCTGCTCCGGCAGCGGCCAGACCATACCCAGCTTGAGGATCGGGAAACGGTCGCCGCAGACTTCCTTCACATATTGATAGCTCGTGGAGGACGTGATGATGCCCGTCGCATGATCCGTCCCCTCCTCCACACGGTTGAGCGCACTCGTCTCCGCGAACGCCGCCAGCTTTTCCATGCGCTCGTCAACATGGGGATGACGGCGAATGGCGTTGGCAGGCGTCATAACGTACTTGGCGATATTCTTTTCATAGGGCTTTGCCTGCGGTTCGACGCGCTCGCCCGTCTCCACAACGGATTGGGAGTGCGCGATGCGCGTGCACATCTTCAACAGGACCGGGCAATCAAACGTTTCCGATATCTCATAAGCCTGCTTGGCAAAGGCAAGCGCCTCCGCGCTGTCTGCGGGTTCCAGCATCGGCAGCTTGGCCGAGCGGGCGTAATGGCGGGAATCCTGCTCGTTCTGGCTGGAATGCATGCCCGCATCGTCCGCCACCGCAATGACCATGCCGCCGTTCACGCCCGTGTAAGAAACGGTAAACAGCGGGTCGGCGGCGACATTGAGGCCGACATGCTTCATGCCGCAGAAGCTCCGCTTACCCGCAAGGCTGGCGCCGAAGGCAACCTCCATCGCAACCTTCTCGTTGGGCGCCCACTCGCTGTATACCTCGTCATATTTGGCGAGTTCCTCCGTGATCTCCGTACTCGGCGTACCGGGATAACTGGATACGACGGCGACGCCCGCTTCGTAAAGCCCGCGCGCAGCGGCAGCGTTGCCCAGCATCAACTGTTTCATGGCTGATCTCTCCTTGACCTGATGTTGCCTTTTGTTCATACCGAACAAAACCCATCCCGCAAACGGAATCCATTCTGGTCGGCAGTCATTATCTTAGCACGATTTCCGAAAAGGGTAAATTGTTTTTCTTGACAATTTTTCCGTTCTGTAGTATCGTGCTTTTAGTGTTTAGTGCTTTAATGCATAAAACGGTTAAAGAACCCGCTGTGAAAGGAACGATTCGAATGCCTATTACCGATCTTTTGGAACGCAACAGCAAGCTCTACGGCGACGAGGTGGCTCTGGTCGAGATCAACCCCGCGGTACAGGAGCGCCCGCGTGTGACCTGGAAGGAGTTTGAGCTGATCCAGCCCTCCGCCGCCGCGCCCTACCGCCGTGAGATCACTTGGAGCGTGTTTGACGAAAAAGCGAACCGCGTGGCGAACATGCTGCTCTCCCGCGGTGTGCGCAAGGGACAGAAGGTCGCGATCCTGCTGATGAATTGTCTGGAGTGGTTGCCCATCTACTTTGGCATCCTCAAGACCGGCGCAGTCGCCGTACCGCTCAACTTCCGCTATACGGCCGATGAGATCAAATACTGCGTCGAGCTGGCGGATGCGGACATTTTGTTCTTCGGGCAGGAGTTTATCGGGCGTGTGGAAGACATTGCCGAGGAGATCGGCAAAAACCGCATGCTGATTTTTGTCGGCGAGATGCGCCCCACCTTTGCCGAGAGCTACCATGACCTGACCGCCAACTGTCCTTCCAGCGCGCCGAAGGTGCTGATTGAGGACACGGATGAAGCCGCGATCTACTATTCATCCGGCACCACCGGTTTTCCGAAGGCGATCCTGCTCGACCATACGGCGCTGCTGCAATCGGCGCGCATGGAGGCAACGCATCACGAAACGACGCACGACGACGTGTTCCTCTGCATCCCTCCCCTCTACCACACGGGCGCAAAGATGCACTGGTTCGGTTCACTGTTCACCGGCAGCCGCGCGGTACTGCTCAAGGGCAATTCCCCACAGGCGATTTTCGATGCAGTCTCTCAGGAAAAATGCACCATCGTATGGCTGCTGGTGCCCTGGGCGCAGGACATCCTCGCAGCGCTCGACCGCGGCGACCTCAGGCTCGCGGACTATACGCTCTCCCAGTGGCGCCTGATGCACATCGGTGCGCAGCCCGTACCGCCGTCCCTCATCAAGCACTGGCTGCAGTATTTCCCCGATCACAAGTACGACACGAACTACGGCCTGTCCGAGTCCACGGGTCCGGGCTGCGTCCACCTCGGCATGGAAAATGTCAACAAGGTCGGTGCCATCGGTGTGCCCGGTTTCGGCTGGAAGTGCAAGATCGTCGACGAACAGGGTGAGCTTGTCAGGCAGGGCGATGTCGGCGAGCTGTGTGTCAAGGGCCCGGGCGTCATGCGCTGCTACTACCACGATCCCGAGGCAACGGCCGCGGTGCTCAAGGACGGCTGGCTCCACACCGGCGACATGGCGCGGCAGGACGAAGATGGCTTCATCTTTTTGGTTGACCGCAAAAAAGACGTCATCATCTCCGGCGGCGAAAACCTTTATCCCGTGCAGATCGAGGACTTTCTCGCGGCAAATCCGAAAATTCACGACGTTGCGGTCATCGGCTTGCCGGACAAGCGTCTCGGTGAAATCGCCGCGGCGATCGTGCAGGTCAAGGAAGGCATGGAGCTGACCGAGGACGAGCTCAACGACTTCTGCATCGAGCTGCCGCGTTACAAACGCCCGCGCAAGATCATCTTTGCCAAAGTGCCGCGCAATCCAACGGGCAAGATCGAAAAGCCCAAGCTGCGCGAACAGTATTGCGGCGTGCGCCTCGTCGAGGCACAGAGCCAGGCATAACCGGCAAAAATAATGCCGTCCGGAACCAGCATCGGTTCCGGACGGCGTTTTTTCTTTGATTGCGTATCAGCGCGCCGGCGGATATTCGTTGCAAAGCAGACGATAGGGCGGTTCGTCTTCCTCAATGGCAGGAAAACGGCCCATTGGCGGTTCAAAGCGGTTGTCTGTGTTGTCGTCGTTGCACTGGCTGACCTCGCCCAGCAGCACAGGCCCGCCGCCCGTCTCCACCGTGAAGTCGTGGTACAGCAGCGGCGTGATCGTGATGCTCTGTCCGGGCGTCAGGCACACCTGTGTCCCAGCGGGAACGGTATAGGTGCGTCCGTCCGTATGAACGGTGACGGGTGTTTCACGGTCGATCTGCTCGTTTGCATCCGAGTTGTAAACGCGGATCAGCACATTGCCGCCCGCACGGTTGATAATATCCTCCATCTTCGACCAGTGGAAGTGCATCGGCGCGTACTGCCCCTCCTTGAGGTAAAGCAGTTTTTCCGCATATGTTTTGGCATATTTGTCGCGCAGTTTGAGATTCCCGTTGCGCAGCGTAATAAGCGAAAAGCCCAGCTCGTCGAACTTGCCGAGCCCGTAGTCCGTGATGTCCCAGCCCAGCATGTTGTCGCGCACTTCGTCGTATTCATGCCCTTTTGTCTTCCAGTCCTCCGGCGTGAAATGGCAAAAGTCCGGCAGGGAGACCCGATACGTCCGGATCATGCTCTCCATCTCCCGCAGCGCGGCATTGATCGCACTTCGTTTCATACGGTTTCCTCCTCCGTCAAGGCAAAATAGAACCCGCCCACCGCCTGTGCAAACTGGGCGACCGTCACATCCTCCCGCTGTGCAAGCTGACGCATCAACGGTGTTTCGGCAAGGTCTCCCCCGCCGTTCTCCAAGGTCACGTTTCCCGCGCCTCCTCTGGAAAATCCCTCGCACAGCAATTCAAAACAGCGCTCCGACTTCACAAAGCGCCCAAACAGGAAACGCGCATCCGTTCCGGTTCGCAGCAGGTACTCCGCCTCGCGGCTCACCACTGCAAGGTTTTCTCCGATCCGCCGGAACACTTCCTGTGCGGCGGCGTTTCCATCGCCCGCGCAGCGCATCAGATGCTCCAGACAGGGCTTGCGCAAATCCTCCGGCGCCGTGCGTATGCGCAAAACGCCGTTCTTCTCCTCCGTAAAGCCGTCCAGAAGCCGCGGGTCCAGTTCGTATGCCATGCGATATGCCGCCGCCTGCCCCATATAGCGCCGCGCGCCGGGCAGTCCCGAATTTTCGTTGCGGGTGCTGCGCAGATCCGCCGGCGGCAGCGCAGCGGAAGGTGCACTGCCCAGATCGAGCCAAAGATCATACAGCTCCAGCGGCATCTGCGGGATGGCGCCCCGCGCATCCAGCCAGCCCGTGCCAAGGTCAGTGCCGAGGCTGTGCGCAAATACGCCGTGCGCGATGCGCGCGTCCGCGCCGCCGCAGGCAAGCTCCATCGCGGCAGTGAACGCCGCTATGTTGCCATCGTTGACGATGCGGCAGCGGCCCGCGCCGCGGCACAAAGGCAGCAGCCGCTCCCGCAGGGCGGAAAGCCCGGCAAACTCCGTTTTGTAATCCACGGCACGATTGCGCCGGATGCCGTCGGTCTTGGGTGTCTCACCGCCGACGATGCGGTCATGCAACACAATGTCCGGAAAGCTGAGCCCCACCGCATCCAAAACGCCGACGTCCAGTTTTTCTTCCGCGGCGGCGACCGCCGCCTCCATCTCCGCCTCGCTCGCATCCTTGCGCAGCGCACGCGCAAGCATTTCGTCCGTCCCGTCCGATGCGATGCAGGCGCGCATCAGCCGTGCAAGCAACAGGATCGGCGCGGCAATTTCCTCCGCCGTCGTAAACAAAGCGGGGTTCCAATCGTACTCCTTCACGGCGACCAGCCGTCCCTGCTTCGACGCCGCCAGCTTGATATCCGTACCACCGACGTCAATGCCCACCAGGTTTTTTCCCGCCGCCGCATCACAGAGTGCGCGCAGGCGCGGCGCAAGTCCGCCGGGCATCCGTTCCGGTTCCGGCGAAACAGGCACAAACTCCCGCAGGGCACACACGCGGAACGCAAAGCCGTCTCCCCCAAAGGCACGGCTCATGCGTTCGGCAATGCTCACGACCTTGCCAAGCCCGCAGCGGCGCGGCGCATCCATCTGAAACAACTCCGGCAGCTCCGCAAGCAGCGCCGACACATCCGCATCAGCCGTGTCCGCATACAGATACAGCGCATCGCCACCGCATGTGGACAGCGTGTTGTATATCGTCGCACAGAGATAGTCGCGCACCAATGCACGCTCCTCGCCGTCATGCCAGCGCGGCAGGCGGTGCTCCCAAGTCCGCGTCTTGCCGTCAAAGGAGCGCAGGCGCAGCATGAGCGGCGCGCCGTCCGCTTCCGCCGCGAACGACGCGCGCACGTCGGGCAGCCAAAGCGGCTGTCCGGCGCGCGCGGTAATCAGCATGTCCCGCAGCATGGTTCAAATGCAGTGGGCGTTGCCCGGTTCGAAGTGAATGTACGCGGTCTCCCCCATGGCGTAGATCTTCTTGCCCTTCGGGTTGTACTCATGGATGATGAGCTTCACGTCTCCCAGCATGACATGATAGAGCTGATACGCGCCCATGAAGCTGGACACCACGACCTTGACCGGGAAATACCCCGTGTCGCCCAGCACTGTGGATTCCGGACGCAGCACGACCGTGGTCTCCGCGCCGTCGGTCACGTTCTCTGCCGCCGCGACACGCACCTCCGTGCCGCCAAGGCTCACGATGCCGTCCGAGCCCTCATGGCGGAGCATTTTCCCCTTGAGGAAGTTCGCATCGCCGATAAAGTCCGCCACAAATTCGTTTTTCGGGTGGTAGTAGATCTCCTGCGGCGTACCCATCTGGGACACGACGCCCTTCTCCATAATGATGATCTTGTCGGACAGCGCCATTGCCTCGCTCTGGTCGTGGGTAACGTAGACGGCGGTGATGCCCGCCTCCTGCTGGATGCGGCGGATCTCCGTACGCATCGAAACGCGCAGTTTTGCGTCGAGGTTGGAAAGCGGCTCGTCGAAAAGCAGCACGCCCGGCTCCAGCACAAGTGCGCGCGCAAGCGCGACGCGCTGCTGCTGCCCGCCGGAGAGCTGGTTGGTCATACGCGCCTCCATGCCCTCCAGTCCGACGAGCTTGAGGATATCGAGCACCTTCGTATGGATGGTATCCTTGTCCAGCTTGCGCAGTTTGAGTCCGTAGGCGACATTATCGAAGATATTGTAGTGTGGCAGCAGCGCGTAGCTCTGGAACACCATCGCCGTGTCGCGCTTGTTGGGCGTCAGGGCGTTGATCGGCTCGCCGCCGAGGTAGATCTCGCCCTCGTCAGGGCTTTCAAAGCCCGCGATCATGCGCAGCGTCGTGGTCTTGCCGCAACCGGAGGGGCCAAGCAGCGTAACGAACGAGCCGGGTTCAATCTCCAGTGAGGTGTCGTGCACGGCGTAAAAGTCCTTGTGTGTTTTGGGGTCCTGATAGATCTTGGAAATATGATCGAGGCGCACGCCTTTTTTCTCTTTTGCCATGATGTAAATTCCTCCTTATCTTTCAAAACGCCGTTCCGGCGCAAGCACCTCCATACGGCAGGTTTGCGCCATGCATTTCCGGCTGCCGCGCCGGCAGCGGAAAATGCGGCATTTCAAATACAGCGCGGCTGCGTTATTCCTCCTTGATTTTGCGGCTGGTCCCGAAGTACTTCATCAACACGTTCATCAATAGCACGGAGCCATAGGTGATGAGGATCAGGATCGTTGCAAACGCGCAGGCGATGCTGAACGCTCCCTTCTCCGCAAACTCGTTGATCTGCACCGTGATGAGCAGATACGACGGCGTCACGAGCAGGATGATGGCGGAAATTGCCGTGATCGAACGCACAAACGCGGTCACAAGTCCGCTGAGGAACGAATCCTTGATGAGCGGCAGCGTCACAGTCATAAACACCTTCAGGCTGTCTGCGCCCATGTCGTAGGCGGATTCCTCAATGCTCTTGTCGAT
Organism: Oscillospiraceae bacterium; assembly: GCA_902783035.1. Lineage (GTDB taxonomy): Bacteria > Bacillota > Clostridia > Oscillospirales > Oscillospiraceae > Hominicoprocola. Next base: position 3,077 of record CACZPK010000054.1, on the reverse strand, counting down.
CTGGCGCAGGGCGGAAATACCGCTGCGCGTGCCGGTCGGCAGCGAGCGCACGACGAACACGATGATCAGGATCAGGCCCGTACCATAGATACCGCCGAGGAACCCCGTGTGGAACAGTCCGCCGGAGAAACCGCGGATATAACCGACGCCGAGCACCGTGCCGGGCACCGCCATCGCCAGCATGGAAACCGCTTCGATGAAGCCCTTCGCCTTGAACTTGCGCTTGACGACGAGGTAGGAAATAATCATCGACAGCAGCGCCGTGATGGGCGATGCGATCAGAGACAGCATGAACGAATCACGGAACGCCTTGAGTCCTTTGTACTTACTGAAGACCTGCCCAAACCACTTGAAGGTCAGCGGCGTAAATTTATAGCCCCATGTCGGGAACATCGCGCCGATGGGCACGCAAATATACATCATGATAACAAACAGCGCCGAAATCGAGCAGAGAACGGTCAGCGGAATGCTGACGCTCTTGTCCTCGATGAGCATGCGCGCGCGGGACGCTTTGCCCGTCAGCGTCGCGGCTGTTTTGGATTCCAGGTAATATTTCTGCACAGCAAACATTGCCAATGTGATGCAAAGCAGCACCACTGCCATCGCCGCCGCGCCCTCCTTGTCGAACGCGCCGGTGATCTGAAGGTAGATGCTCGTCGCCAGCGTGTCGTAGGAGCCGCCGATGATCATCGGGTTTGCAAAGTCCGCAATGGACTCGATAAACGTAACGAGGAACGCATTGCCGAGACCCGGCAGCATCAGCGGGAACGTCACATCCGTGAACACTTTCCAGCGGCTCGCTCCCATATCGCGCGCAGCCTCCTCCAGCGAGGGATCGATGTTCTTGAGCAGACCCTTGAGCATCATGTAACACACGGGGAAAAACGTCAGCGTCTGTACGATGACGATGCCCCAGTAGCCGTAGACATTGTTGTCATAGATGCCCAGCACGAAGCGCGTGATAAGCCCCGCCTTGCCGAAGAGCATGATCATGGACAAAGAAAGCACGAACGGCGGCGAAACAACGGGCAGCATCGAAACGACCTTAAAAAGCCCGCCCGCAACGGCGTGCAGCTTCACATAGACCTCCACATAGGCAAACAGCAGCCCGATGAGCGTGGAGAGGATGCCAACCACAAAGCCGACCTTGAGTGTGTTGCTGATCGCGCGCGTAAACGTCGGCATCGCGAGCACGCGCCGGAAAGTATCAAGCGACAGCCCGTTCGCGCCGTACAGGCTGTCGATCAGCAAAATGGCAAGAGGGTACAGAATGAACAGCGTCAAAAACGTTATCAGTACGACGATGGTGGTCACCATGATGGGGTCGGCCATCAGCTTTTTCCGATCCAGCGCCGCGCCTTGCGTCGTTGCCATATCGGGGGACTCCTCCTTTCACACATGAGGGGAACATGGAAGCGGGGGACGGCGGTGTACCGTCGTCCCCCGCTCGTTCGCGATTGATCCAGTTGATTTTGATGTGGAATTATTCCGTCTTGAAACGGTCGTCGCCGCCGTTGAGCGCCGCCATGACTTCCTCGACGTACTTGGCGGTGTTTGCCGCCGCGTCCGCAAAGTCGTAGCCGTCCCAAACGAGACTGGGATCGAGGCCGAAATCAATGGCCTGCTGCGGCTGGTTTGCGTTGTCGATGACGAGGAACTGATACGAGCCGTTGCTCGCCGCAAGCTCCACGCATTCGGGGCTGAGGGCATACTCCATAAACAGCTTAGCTTCCTCCAGGTGCTTCGCGCCCTTGAAGATGGCAACCGGCCCGATCTCGCAGGACGTGCCGTCCGCGGGAATGATAAGCTGGATGTTTCCGTAGCCGTTGTCCACGATCTGGGTGATGCCGTCATGCAGGAAGCCGATGCCGATGACGCACTCGCCGGTGCCGACATTCTTGCTCGGGCCGGAACCGGACTTGGTGTAAACCTGAATGTTCTTGTCGAGGTCGGCAAGGTACTGGATACCCGCATCATGGCCCTTCATCTGGAGCATGGTGTTGACAACCAGCTTCGCCGTGCCGGCGGTGTTGTAGTTGGACAGCCAGATCAGGCCCTTATACTCGGGCTTGAGCAGATCGTCCCAGGTCTGCGGCGCCTGAAGTCCCAGACGGTCCAGCTCGTCCTTGTTCACCATGAAGCCGAGGATACCGGTGTAAATGCCATACCAGTAGCCGTTGGGGTCCTTATAAATATCCTTGGTCAGGTGGGAGGCATTCACAGGCACATAGCTGTTGTCCAGCAGGCCCTTTGCCGCCGCGGTATCATAGGGGTTGTTCGTGCCGCCGAACCAGACGTCCGCGGAGGGGTTGCCGTTCTCCTCTTCGATCTTGGTCGGCACCTCGCCGGTGCTCAGGCGCTGATACTGCGTCTTGATGCCGTAGAGCTTTTCAAAGTTCGCGCAGGCGGCGGAGAGGTAGTCCTCCTCGCAGGAGCCGTAGACGACCAGCTCGCCCTCGGCCTTCGCCGCGGCGATCAGCTCTTCCATCGGGTCGGCGGCAGGCGCGGGCTCCGTGCCGGTTTCGGCGGGCTGCGTGGTCGCGGCGGGCGCCGGGGTGGTTTCGGCGGGTGCGCTGCTGCCACCGCCGCCGCAGCCGGCGAGCAGGCTCAGCACCATAATCAGGGACAGTGCGATCGCAAATACTTTCTTCATGTTCCTTCCTCCTATACTTTTTCATTTCATGTGTACCGACAATAGTCGGAACTTCACAGGGCTTAGTATAGTCCTTATGCCTAAAAAGTCAAGTATCTTGTTGTAGATTTTGTATGGTTTAATGAAGATGCTCTGTTCGCTTTATGCAACTCGCTATGGAAATCTTCGGCGAGTTGTGCTATCCTATACGGGAAATCATTTGTGTAAAGGAGCAACGCCTATGAAAACTCTGCTTCGCGGCGGGTTCGTCGTCAGCGGGAAGTCCTCCAGACGCGCGGACGTGCTCATCGACGGGGAAAAGATCGAGGCCGTCGGGCACGTCATGGCAAAGGCGCCATGGGACACCGAGGTCGTGGATGTGAGCGGCTGCTACCTCTTCCCCGGCTTCATCGACGCGCACACGCACTTTGACCTCCACGTCTGC
>CACZPK010000053.1 GCA_902783035.1 Oscillospiraceae bacterium | reverse complement strand
CGCAATGCGCGTGAGCGCCTGCACATCACAAATACATCATCAAAAAAAGGAGAACAAGACCATGCTGAAGATTTTTGCCATCGGTAACCTGACCAGCGATATTGAGCTGAAGAAGAACGAGAACGAGGATAAGCCCTACGCCATCATGCGCATTGCCTCCGACCGCCGCTACCGCGACCACAACGGTAACCGCCTGACCGACTTCATCTCAATCAAGGTGCGCGGCGCGCTGGCGGAGCGCTGCGCCGCCTATCTGCACAAGGGCAACAAGATCGCGGTGACCGGAGATTTCGAGACCATCACCTTCGAGAAAGATCCGACGCGCCAGCCGGGTTTTCTCATCAAGGCGACGGAGGTGGAGTTCCTCACGCCGAAGAAGGCGGAGGAGATCGAGGCGTATGCCAGCGCCCCTGCGGAATCGGATTCCGCTGACGACGGCGCGGACGGGAAGAACGAGGCCGCCTGATGCGCAACACAGGCATCGAATACGGCAGCGACGAGCGCAAGCCCGTCGTGCTGCCGGAGCTTGCCGAGCTGCTCCCTCCTCTCGCGGAGGAGCAGCTTGAGGCCCTTGAAAACGACCTTCTGGCCAACGGCTGCTACTCGCCCATCATCGTAAACGAGGAGCTTGCCATCGTCGACGGCCACAACCGCCAACGCCTGTGTGAGCAGCACGGCATTCCGTACCGGATGGTTGTGTTCGCGTTCGAGGATATGCTGGAAGCGAAGCAGTGGGCGCTCGATACGCAGAAGGGCCGCCGCAACCTCGACAAGTGGGAGCTGGGCAAGATCGCGCTCAAGCTCAAGCCGGATGTGGAAGCGCGGGCGCAGGCGAATATGAGCGCTGGCGGCGGAGATCAAAAAAGCGAGGATGCGAAATCGGGTTGTCGGAATTCCGACAACCCGATTTCTGAGCGTGTGGATACTCGGCAGGAGCTTGCCGATACGGTTGGACTTACACGCGATACCATGAGCAGGATCATGAAGATCGACGAGCACGCGCCGGATGTGGTCAAGGAGGCGCTCGATAAAAAGGAACTGTCCGTCAATCAGGGCTACAACATTACAAAGCAGGTGCAGGAGCTTCCCGCGGAGGAACGCGAGGAAGCGGCGGCGATGGCGGTTGAGATCGAGAAGGCAAAGAAAGAACTCCGCGAGAAGGACACGGAGCTGGAGCGCCGGACAAAGACTGCAAAGCTGTTTAGCAAAGCCTTTGAGGTCTCGATTCAGCTCAAGGTGACGGAAGAAAATGTACGTATCTGGACGGAATGCGCGCGCATGGTGCCGGGTGAGATCGAGGAGACCGCGGGCGAGGCACGCGAGCTGTCCGGGAGATTCGCTCTGATTGCCGAGAACCTTGACACTCTGGCGAAGGGGGCGGCGCGATGATGAATAAACACTCTGTCCGGGAATGGCAGGAGAAATTCAAATCAGGCGCATTTGAGAACAAGCACTACACGACCCAAATATATGCCGGCTGGTACGACTGGTTCTGCCCGGATGATGCGCTCGCCGGACGCCTCAAGCAGATCGGAAAGGTCGTCATGGGGATCACGGAGCCTTTCGTCCTCGACAACTACTACGTCTGGTTCAAAAACAACTGTCCTGTAAACGGCCCGCTGTACGACGACGTCCGCTTTGAGCCGCTGTTCGGCGAGCGGGACGGAAAATACTTTGTCGTGAGCAAGGACAGCCCGCATGAAAAGCAGAAATGGTCGCTGTACACGGAACGGCACGGATTCAAAGAACCGGAGTATGAATGCGGCAATGTGCGCGAGATGGTGAAGTACATCAACGGCCTGGGGCGTGAGCTGGCAGAGGCGGAGAAACCGGTTTTGCCGCCGAAGGCGAAGCCGACGCACAAAAAGAAAAGGGAGGCGTCCCGATGAAGAAGAATGTTCGCGCCGTCGATATGCCCGCGCTTCCGCTGGAGGCGCAGAAAGAGATCATGGACAAACTGTTTGCCGATAAGCACATCAGCTCCGACGTCATCGTGAAGATCCTGAAGAAATATGAGGTGAACGGCGACGTCGAAGCGCTGCAGGACGGCTACCGCAGGCGCGTTGGCCAGCGCCTTATGGCAAGCATCCGCGACGAGACAGGGAAGCGCGAAGTGCTGTCCGGCAAGGGACGGGATTATATCATCGTCGAATGCTGCAACGATCCAGACCAGCTCATCGCAGTCAGACACCGTATTGAAAGCCAAATCGAGGGCTTGTCCGAATCCGTGGGTAAGGTGCGCTGGCGCATTGGCGTGATCGACCATCTCAGCAGACTGTTCGGAAGAAGGCGGCGACTATGACGCTGAAGGACAGAATCAAAGCGATTCACGGCAGCATGAACGGCTATCAGGATCTGAAGGATAAGCTGAGAGAAAAGCGGGATGAACTGACGCTGGAGAAGATCGAAGTAAGCGAGTTGAGGATCGAGCTGGAGATATGCAGGCAGAAATATGCGGACTCGTGCGAGGATTGTAATCGCGTCACCAAAGCGTTGGATGGCACAATGCGGAAGCTGAACGCCAGCCGCACAGCTTTGTTCGCGTTTTGCCCGCGGCTTGAATCCACGGAGCAGATGAAGGCGTTTTATGACTGTATTGCCCCCAGCCTCGACGCGGACGGGTTCCGGCTCTACATGGAGGCAAAGGAATTGACAGGTTTCCAGTCTTATCAGGCTTTCCCGTATGAGGATATTCGCGGCATGTTTGAATATGCGGACGGGCATGAAATGATGAAGTATCTCCTCGCGTACCATTTTGACGCCGTGGAGTGGAATCTCGTACCCGGCAGCAGTTACGAATCTGCGTCGCTGAAACCGGTGGATACCGCAACGCCGGAGTATCAGGCATTTGAGCATGAGCTGTATTACGAAACTCTGTGTTCCCTGGATTTCCGCAGCCTTCTTCCTGAGCGGACCGTGAGGGAGCAAAACAAATCTGAAAAGAAAAGGGGAGATCACGCACGATGAACGATATGCACGACATTGAGATGAACCAGGAGACCTTCTGGAACCTGATCGCACAGGCGAAGGAGAAGTGCGGCGAGGATCTGGAGGCGTCGGCGGACTGGATCAGGGAGCAGCTCCTGTTCATGGGCGCGGAGCAGGCGCTTTCCTTCCACAATATCGTCCATGCCTACCGCGACCATGCCATGCAGTTTGGCGTGTGGTCTGGAGCCAACGTCCTGAGCGGCGGATTGTCGGATGACAGCTTTATGGACTTCTGCGCGTGGCTGATCGCGCAGGGAAAAGAGACCTATGCGGCGGTGCTTGCCGACCCGGACGCTTTGGCAGACGTCAAGCCCTATGGGGACTGCCGGTTCGAGTCGCTCGCCTATATCGGCGACAGAGCCTGTGAGGAGCTGACCGGCAGGAGCGCCTACGACCAGTTTGACAAAGCCGGGTACCGCAAGCTGATGGCGGAGGTTGCGGCGGAGGTGCCGCTGGGCGAGGGGATCAACTATCCTTACAGCACCGAGGAGGCGGTCGAGTATCTGCCGAAGCTGTGTGCAAAATACGACGTCAACGCGACGGGTACATGGAATTACGACTGCGTGGACGTCAGAAACGCGCTGAAAAAGGAGAAGAAAAGCAGCCGCGTCAGGAATCGGGGTGACGCAAGATGAGCGATACGATCATCATCGGCGTGGATCACGGGTATGCCGCCATGAAGGGCGCACACTGTGTTTTTCCCACGGGTCTCATCG
>CACZPK010000052.1 GCA_902783035.1 Oscillospiraceae bacterium | reverse complement strand
CGCAATGCGCGTGAGCGCCTGCACATCACAAATACATCATCAAAAAAAGGAGAACAAGACCATGCTGAAGATTTTTGCCATCGGTAATCTGACCAGCGATGTGGAACTGAAGAAGAACGAGAACGAGGACAAGCCCTACGCCATCATGCGCATTGCCTCCGACCGCCGCTACCGCGACCACAACGGCAACCGCCTGACCGACTTCATCTCGATCAAGGTGCGGGGCGCGCTTGCGGAGCGCTGCGCCGCATATCTGCACAAGGGCAATAAGATCGCGGTGACCGGCGATTTTGAGACGATCACCTTCGAGGAAGATCCGACGCGCCAGCCGGGCTTCCTCATCAAGGCCACGGAGGTGGAGTTCCTCACGCCGAAGAAGGCGGAGGAGATCGAGGCGTATGCCAACGCCTCCGCAGAAGCAGACACCGCTGACGACGGCGCGGACGGGAAGAACGAGGCCGCCTGATGCGCAACACAGGCATCGAATACAGCAGCGACGAGCGCAAGCCCGTCGTGCTGCCGGAGCTTGCCGAGTTGCTCCCTCCGCTTTCGGAGGAGCAGCTCGGCGCTTTGGAGAAGGACATCCTGACCAACGGCTGCTACTCGCCTATCATCGTGAACGAGGATCTCGCCATCGTGGACGGCCACAACCGCCAGCGACTCTGTGAGCAGCATGGCATCCTGTATCGGATGGTCGTGTTTGCGTTCGAGGATATGCTGGAGACGAAGCAGTGGGCACTCGACACGCAGAAAGGCCGCCGCAACCTCGACAAGTGGGAGCTGGGCAAGATCGCGCTCAAGCTCAAACCGGATGTGGAGGCAAGAGCACAGGCAAACATGAGCGCAGGCGGCGGAGACCAGAAGAGTGAGGACGCGAAATCGGGTTCGGCAATATTGCCAAACCCGATTTCGCCCGTTGACACCCGCAAAGAGCTTGCAGAAAAGGTGGGCATCGGCGAACGCACGATGGGCAAGGTGATGCAGATCGACGAGCACGCGCCGGATGTGGTCAAGGAGGCGCTTGACAAGAAGGAGTTGTCCGTCAATCAGGGCTACAACATCACCAAGCAGGTGCAGGAGCTTCCGGAGGAGGAGCGCAACGAGGCTGCCGCCATCGCCGTGGAGGTGGAGAAGGCAAAGAAGGAGCTCCGGGAAAAGGACGCGGAGACGGATCGTCGGACCAAGATCGCCAGGCAGTTCACCAAAGCCTTTGAACTCGCGGTCCAGCTGGAGGCCACGGAGGAGAACATCAAAATCTGGATACGCTGCGCCCGCATGGTTCCGGGCGAGATCGAGGAGAGCGCGGACGAGGCGGAGCAGCTGTCCAGTGTGTTTGCGGAAATCGCCGGGCTGCTCAGGGAACAGGCGAAGGAGGCTGGAGCATGATGGAAGTGTATACTGTCCGCGAGTGGCAGGAGAAATTCAGAGCAGGAGCGTTTGAAAACAAGCATTATACCACCCAGATCTATGCCGGCTGGCATGACTGGTTCTGCTCAGACAACGCGCTTGCAGGCCACCTCAAACAGATCGGCAAAGTCGTGATGGGGATCACGGAACCGTTCATTCTGGATAACTATTATGTCTGGTTCAAGAATAACTGCCCTGTTTGCGGCCCGCTGTACGATGACGTCCGCTTTGAGCCGCTGCTCGGAGAGCGTGACGGGAAATACTTCGTCGTGAGCAAGGACAGCCCGCATGAAAAGCAGAAATGGTCGCTGTACACGGAGCGGCACGGGTTCAACCAGCCTGAGTATGAATGCGATAATCTGCGGGAGATGGTGAAGTACATCAACGGACTGGGGCGCGAGCTGGCGGAGGCGGAGAAACCGGCTTTGCCGCCGAAGGCGAAGCCGACGCACAAAAAGAAAAGGGAGGCGGTCCGATGAAGAAGAATGTTCGCGCCGTCGATATGCCCGCGCTGCCGATGGAGGCGCAGACGGAGATCATGGACAAGCTGTTCTCGGATATGCACATCAGCTCCGACGACATTGTGAAGATCCTGAAGAAATACGAAGTCAGGGGCGATGACGAGGCGCTGCAGGACAGCTATCGCAGGCGCGTCGGCCAGCGGCTCATGGCGAGCCTCCGGGACGACGCCGGAAAGCGCGAGGTCCTGTCCGGCAAAGGCCGCGAATACTTCGTGGTGGAGTGCTGCAATGATCCCGCGCAGCTGCAGGCGGTTCGCAGGCGCATTGAGGGCCAGATCGAAGGTCTGGACAACTCCGTGGAGAAGGTGCGCGACCGCATGAGCGTACTGGACCGCCTCGGCAGGATGTTCGGGAGAAGGCGGTGACTATGACACTGAAGGACAGAATCAAGGCGCTTCACGGTAGCATGAACGGCTATCAGGACCTGAAGGAGGAGTTAGAGGAAACACAAGGCGATCTCGGCTTGGCGTTGTCTGAGGTGAATGCGCTTCGAAAAGAGCTGGGAGATACAAATGAGCGTCTCCAGAATGTGAGCGGAGACTGCCTGAGATTAATGGGTGAATTGACCGACGCAGAATATAAAAGGGACGCATATCAGGCTGCGCTGTCCGCGTTTTGCCCCCGGCTCAAAACCGGCGAGGATATGAAACGCCTTTATGAATGCACCGCGCCCTTTTTGGATAATGAGGGGTTCAAGCTGTATTTTGCCGCAAAGGATCTGCTGGGAACCTATTGTGACGAACTGTACCACTATGAGGACGCACGGGGAATGTTTGAGGAAGCGGACGGACACACGTTGCTGCGATACCTGACTGCGTATCACTTCGACGCCGTAGAGTGGCACATCGTTCCCGGTACCTGTTATGAAGAAGCATCGTTGCTGCCAGTGGATACTTCCACGCCGGAATACAAGACATTTGAAACGAAACTGTATGCGAAAACGCTGCGGTCGATGGGTTTTCAAAACCTTCTGCCGGTTCAGCATGAAAAAGCGACAAGCAAAGCGGAGAAAGGGGATGACGCACGATGAACGATATGCACGACATTGAGATGAACCGGGAGACCTTCTGGAACCTGATCGCACAGGCGAAGGAGAAGTGCGGCGAGGATCTGGAGGCGTCGGCGGACTGGATCAAAGAGCAGCTCCTGTTCATGGGCGCGGAGCAGGCGCTCGCATTCCACGACCTCGTTCACGCCTATCGCGACCACGCCATGCAGTTTGGCGTGTGGTCGGGAGCCAATGTCCTGAGCGGCGGACTGTCGGACGACAGCTTTATGGACTTCTGCGCGTGGCTGATAGCGCAGGGGAAAGAGACCTATGCGGCGGTGCTCGCTGACCCGGACGTTTTGGCTGATGTCAAGCCCTACGGGGACTGTCGGTTCGAGTCGCTCGCCTATATCGGCGACAGAGCCTGTGAGGAGCTGACTGGCAGGAGCGCCTACGACCAGTTTGACAAAGCCGGGTACCACCAGCTGATGGCGGAAGTCGAGGCAGAGGTGCCGCTGGGCGAGGGCATCAACTACCCCTACAGCACCGAGGAGGCGGCCGAGTATCTGCCGAGGCTGTGCGCAAAATACGACGTCAGCGCTACGGGTACATGGAATTACGACTGCGTGGACATTAGAAATGCGCTGAAAAAGGAGAAGAAAAGCAGCCGCGTCAGGAATCGGGGTGACGCCAGATGAGCGATACGATCATCATCGGCGTGGATCACGGGTATGCCGCCATGAAGGGCGCACACTGTGTTTTTCCCACGGGTCTCATCG
>CACZPK010000051.1 GCA_902783035.1 Oscillospiraceae bacterium | reverse complement strand
GGATCATGCCGCCGAGATCACCGTCAGTGTGGTTCCCCTGCCCAATGACGAGATGAAGGGCCGCATCATCGGCCGCGAGGGCCGCAACATCCGCACGATCGAGACCATGACGGGCGTCGACCTGATCATCGACGACACGCCCGAGGCCATCACGGTGTCCTGTTTTGAGCCGGTGCGGCGCGAGGTCGCGCGCATTGCGCTGGAAAAGCTGATTGCGGACGGTCGCATCCACCCCACCCACATCGAGGAAATGGTCGCCAAGGCGCGCCGCGAGGTGGACGCCGTCATCAAATCCGAGGGTGAGCGCGCGGTGCTGGAAACCGGTGTGCGCGGTGTGAACCCCGAACTGGTGAAAATGCTCGGTCGTCTCCACTACCGCACGAGCTATGGCCAGAACGTGTTGCAGCATTCCATCGAGGTCAGCCATCTGGCCGGCATGATCGCCGCCGAGCTCGGTTCGGACGTCGTCGCCGCCAAGCGCGCGGGCCTGCTGCACGATATCGGCAAGTCTGTCGACCATGAGATGGAGGGTACGCACGTTTCTCTCGGCGTCGAGTTCATGCGCAAGTATCACGAGAAGGACGAGATCATCCACGCGGTGCACGCGCACCACAATGACGTGGAGCCGACAACGGTGCTGGACTTCATCATTCAGGCTGCGGATGCGATCTCCGCCGGCCGTCCCGGCGCGCGGCGCGAGAATCTGGAGAACTACATCAAGCGTCTGGAGCAGCTGGAAGAGATCACTGGCAGCTTCCCCGGCGTGGAGAAGAGCTACGCGATCCAGGCGGGCCGCGAGGTGCGCGTCATGATCAAGCCGGAGGTCGTCAGCGAGGACGAAATGGTCATCCTGGCGCACGACATCGCCAAGCGCATCGAGGACGAGATGGAGTATCCCGGCCAGATCAAGGTCAATGTCATCCGCGAGGTCAAGGCGGTCGAATACGCAAAATAAACAGAAAAAGGCGCTCTGCCAACCGGCAGGGCGTCTTTTTTGCTGCTTGCAGACTGCGTTTCTCACCCTTCGATATAGGCTTGTGCGGCGTAACCCGCCAGTCCTTCGTAGTGGACGACGTACCAGCCCTGCCATGCGCCATAGATCGTCACGGGTGAACCGTTTGGCATCATTGCTAGGACGTTCCCCTGCGTGCCGGGATAATCGCGCAGGCGCAGGGGTGATCCGCCCGTGGCAACCATACCCTCGCGCACAACCTGCGGTTCAATAAAGGGCAGGCCGAAGTAATCCGTCAATCCGCGCGCGAGCGCCCGGGCGGTCTGCTCACGGTTGGACTCGATCCAGAGCGCATCGGCATAGTTGTCGTGATAGCCCAGCTCGATGAGGTTCGCGGGAGCGCGGGGCTGACGCACCTCGCCGAGCGTGGTCGTAGCGCGCGTATAGACGCGATCGGGCAGAGGATAGACTTCCCGCAGGCGGTTGGCAAACAGCTCCGCCGCCTCCCGACCGCGGTTGCTGGTTGGATAATAAAACACGATGATGCCGCGGGTATTCCCCTCGTTGCCAGGACCGGATGCGTTGGAGTGCAGGGCAAGATAAAAGTCAAAGCCGCCGATGGCATTCGCCTGCCGGATGGAGCTTGCCGCGGTCATCTGCGGCGTGTTGCGCACCCACTCGATGCCGTTGGAGAGCAGATACGGCTCCAGCGCGTCGGCAAGCAGGTTCATGTTGTACTCCTCACTGCCGCTCCGGGGACACCCACGGATGCGCAACCCACCGCACACATCCGTCCGCCGTTGCGCCGGGTTAAAAGCAGCGCGCCCGCTTGCCACCGGGGCGGCAGCATGCGTCACTTGTTTTTGCAGCCGGCTTGTGCTATACTCACACTGCCGGACAGGCAGGAGAGGAGGCGCGGCTTTGTATCGTATTTTTCTGGTTGAGGATGACCGCGGGATTGCGGACGCCATCGCAGCCCAGACCGCGCTGTGGGATATGGAAACGGTCTGCGTGCGGGACTTTCGAAATGTCATGGCGGAGTTTTCCGCCTGCGCGCCGCAGCTGGTGCTGCTTGACATTTCACTGCCGTTCTACGACGGTTATCACTGGTGCCGCGAGATCCGCAGCGTCTCTCAGGTGCCGGTCATCTTCATCTCCTCCGCCGCCGATAATCTGAATATCGTCATGGCGATGAACATGGGCGCGGACGACTTCATTGCCAAGCCCTTCGACCAGAGCGTGCTGATGGCCAAGATCCATGCGCTGCTGCGCCGCGCCTACGACTTCAGCGGCTCGGCGCCCGTTCTGGAGCACCGCAGCGCGTTGCTCAACACCGGCGACGGTTCGTTGCAATATCAGGGCGAAAAGGTCGAACTGACGAAAAACGAGTACCGTATTTTGCTGGGGCTGATGCAGTCCAAGGGACGGACCGTCAGTCGCGAAAAGCTGATGGAGCTGTTATGGGAATCCGATGAGTTCGTGGACGACAATACGTTGACGGTCAACGTCAACCGTCTACGCAAAAAGCTGGACGCAGCAGGACTCAGCGATTTCATCATCACCAAGCACGGCGTGGGGTATCTGGTCGAATGAAAGACTTTTGGAGGCTTTATCTGCGCGGTTTTTTCCCGCCGCTTGCGCTCTTTGCTCTGTGCTGTACGATTTTCGCTGCGGCATTCCGGATCTACGCTCTGCCGCTCGGCGCGGTGGGCTATCCCGCGTTTGTGTGCGCCGTGCTCTGGCTCGCCTATGCCCTGCTGCGCGGCGCAAGAGCTGCGGCAAAACACAAGCATCTCAGCGCTCTGACCGCCGCGCTCACCGTGGACATGCTTCCGGAGCCGCAAACCGCGGACGACGCGGACTACCACCGGATCGTTGCGCTTTTGCAGGAGGCCCGCTGCGCACAGGAGACAACCGCCGCGCACAGGCATGCCGACATGGTCGCGTACTATACGCTTTGGGCGCATCAAATCAAAACGCCCATTGCGGCGATGCGTCTGACGCTGCAAAACGAAGATTCCGCACTCTCCCGCCGCCTGACGTCGGATCTGGGGCGTGTGGAGCGATATGTTGAGATGGTGCTTGCCTACCTGCGCCTCGACGCCGCCTCCACGGACTATGTGCTGCGGGAATACGACCTCGACCCCATTGTGCGCGGCGCGGTAAAAAAGTTCTCGGGCGAGTTCATCGAGCGGCGTCTGACGCTGGACTTTCAGCCGACGAACGCACGCGTGCTGACCGACGAGAAATGGCTTTCGTTCGTGTTGGAGCAGGTGCTTTCCAACGCGCTCAAATACAATATGCCGGATGGAAAGGTGTCGATCTTCCTTGAAGCGCCCGCCGTGCTCTGCGTTTCGGATACCGGCATCGGGATCGCACCGGAAGACCTGCCGCGGATCTTTGAGCCGGGTTACACGGGGTACAACGGGCGCACCGACAAACGCGCCAGCGGGCTGGGTCTGTACCTTTGCCGCCGCGTATGCCGGAACCTCGGGCACACGATCTCGGCGGAATCCGAACTGGGAAGAGGAACGACCGTGCGGCTGGACCTCTCGCGAAAAAAATTGACGGTCGAATGAGAATTCTTACAGAATTGTAAGAAACGAGCGGGAAAATGTAAGCCAAATCCATGGCAAGCATGTTCCCGCTCTTTTATGATAAGGGCAGAATTCCAAAGGAGGAAAACTGCATGAGTATTCTGGAAGTACACGATTTGAAAAAGGTCTATACATCGCGCTTCGGCACGCAGCAGGTCGAGGCGCTGCGGCGCGTCAACTTCTCCGTCGAGCGCGGGGAGTATGTCGCGGTCATGGGTGAGTCGGGCAGCGGCAAGACGACACTGCTGAACCTGCTTGCGGCGCTGGATAAGCCAACAAGCGGCACGGTGCTGCTTGACGGCGTGGATACCACGTCTCTGCCCGAGAAGGATGTAGCAGCGTTCCGGCGCGACCAGTTGGGCTTTGTTTTTCAGGACTTCAACTTGCTCGACACCTTCACGCTGGAAGACAACATCTATCTGCCGCTTGTACTCGCGGGCAAGGCGCACGCGGAGATGGCGGAGCGCCTCAAACCGCTTGCCGAGGAACTCGGCATCGCACAGCTGCTCAAGAAGTACCCTTACGAGGTGTCGGGCGGGCAGAAGCAGCGTGCAGCGGTTGCCCGCGCACTGATCACCGAGCCGAAACTGCTGCTCGCCGACGAACCGACGGGCGCGCTGGATTCGCGCTCGACCGACGAGCTGCTGACCCTCTTTGCCGACGTCAACCGCAAGGGACAGACGATCGTCATGGTGACGCACAGCGTCAAGGCGGCGAGCCACGCGACGCGCGTGCTGTTCATCCGCGACGGCGAGGTCTATCACCAGCTCTACCGCGGCAAGGATAACAACGAGCAGCTTTACCAGAAGATCTCCGATACGCTGACGGTGCTTGCGACAGGCGGTGAGCTCGCATGAAAAAGTGCTTTTATCTCCGCCTTGCGCTCGATGGGATGCGAAAAAACAAGCGGCTGTACCTGCCGTACTTACTGACCTGTTCGGGCATGGTGACGATGTTCTACATCCTCTCCAGTCTGTCATATTCGCCCTTGATGAAGACGATGCGCGGCGGCAACATCATGTCGATGATCCTCAACCTCGGCACCTTCGTCATGGCGCTGTTCTCGCTTTTGTTCCTGCTCTACACCAACGCGTTTCTCTCACGGCGGCGCAACAGGGAGTTCGGGCTGTACAACATTCTCGGCATGAACAAGGGCAATTTGAGCCGCATCCTGCTTTGGGAGTCGCTGCTTTCGGCGCTGTTTGCCCTTGCGACCGGTCTTGCCGGCGGAATCCTGTTCTCCAAGCTTGCGGAGCTGTTTCTGCTGCACATGGCTGGCGAACAGGTGGGATACGCCTTCTCCGTTGAGCCGAAGAGCATCGCGGCCTCGGTCATTTTCTTTGGGGCGATCTTCGCTCTGATCCTCGCCCTCTCGGTTGCGCGGGTGGGCATTTTTAAGCCGCTGGACCTGCTGCACAGCGAGGCGGCGGGCGAGAGGCCGCCGAAGGCGAACTGGCTGCTTGCTCTCGCCGGCGTCGTCATCCTCGGTCTGGCGTATTACATCGCCGTGAAGATCGACGAACCGCTGACCGCGATCATGATGTTCTTTGCCGCCGTGCTGATGGTCATTGCGGCTACCTATCTGCTGTTTATCGCCGGCTCGGTCGCGCTGTGCAGGCTGCTGCAAAAGAAGAAAAGCTTCTACTATCAGCCGAGCCACTTTGTCTCGGTCTCGTCGATGGCGTTTCGCATGAAGCGCAACGGCGCTGGTCTGGCGTCCATCTGCATCCTCGCGACGATGGTGCTGGTAATGCTCTCGTCCACCAGTTGCCTGTACTTTGGCGGCGACGACGCGCTGCACAGCGCGCACCCCTACGATATGCTGTTTGAGGTCAGCTACAAAACCCCTGCGGTCTGCACGGACGAAACGCGGGAATGGCTGGATGCCGCTGTCCACGATGTTGCGCAGGGACGTGAGGACGGCATGATCTCATACACAGTGCTGCACACCAGCGGTTACTTTGAAAACGGCACGGTTGACGTCAATGGCGTCGCTCGGCGGGTGGATGTTTCCTCTCCCGCGTCCATGCTTGAGCAGATTCGCACGGTCTACGTTCTGCCGCTGTCCGACTACAATCGCCTGATGGGAACGGAATTGACGCTCTCTCCTGGTGAGGCTCTGATCTGGTCCAGCGGCGCACCGTATGAATACGACACCTTCACCATCAAGGGCTGCCGGACACTCCGTGTCCACGGCGCGCTGACCGCACTGCCCTTCAAACTGTCCACCTATGACACAATCGCGACGGTCTACTGCGTATTCGTGCCGGACTGGACGGACTATGCGACTGAGGTTACAAGCTACGCGGAAAGCCTCGGCGAAAAGCTGATTGCCGCACGCACGATGCAATACTGCTGTCTAGACCTGCCGGGCGTCAGTGATGAGGAGCAGTATGCCATTGAGCCAGAGATTGTCTCGCGTATCTATGACCAGATGGACGCCGAGGCGAACACGGTGCGGACCGGCGTAGGTTCGGTATGCCGCGCCGAGGCACGCAGCGACTTTTTCAGTATGTATGGCAGTCTCTTTTTCATCGGCATCATCCTCTCCATCGTGTTCATTGCCGCGGCGGTGCTCATCATCTACTATAAGCAGCTCTCCGAGGGCTATGAGGACCAGAGCCGCTTCGACATCATGCAGAAGGTCGGCATGACCAAGCGAGAGATCAAGAGTACCGTCAACTCGCAGGTGCTCACGGTGTTCTTCGCGCCGCTCCTGATCGCGGGCGTGCATCTCGCCTTCGCGTTTCCGTTTGTGCAGAAGCTCGTCCGCCTCTTCGGCGTGCAGAATACGCCGCTGCTCATTATTACAAATGTCGTCTGTTTCTTTGCGTTCGCGCTCTTTTATGTGTTTGTTTACCGCGATACGGCAAAGGCGTACTACGCAATCGTGAGCGACAGGGAGGTGTGGCGATGAACGGCGCATTTCACCAACTGACGCTCTGGCTCGGCAGCGCGGTGATTTTCGTGCTGGCGATCCCCATGGCTGTATTGCTTGCCATGATCTACGGCGTATCCGCGCTGGTTGATATGGCGGCGGGCTGACAGAATATGCGCCGCTGCGCACCGGGCCGATGAGGACGGTGCGCAGCGGCGTTTTTATCGTGCGGCAGCGGTCGCGGCAAAGTATCCGCAATATTCGCGCGTTCTTTTTCATAGGATAGTCCATCCGTGAAAAAGGAGGGCTGCGGCATGGTTCCTTTGCAAAAGCCGGAAATCCCGCAGCAGGCGGTTCCCCCCGTTTGCTGGCGCATCGGTGAAACAACGGTACGAATACGGTATTCGGACGCAGGCGAATCTTTGGGTGACAAATTGCAGCGATACTTTATTTCCCTGAAAAGCCGATGCATCTCGCACCGCCAGGCGGTTTGTCCATCGTGCGGCGGGCAGGACAAGGAGGTGTTTTGATGCGCGGCGGAAAAGCGGAAGAAGGCAGATGTCTTCCGGGTCAGCATATTTGGAAGGTCGGAAAATACATCCGCCTCAGCCGTGAGGACGGGAATGACGTGTCCGAATCCGTCGTCAATCAGGATAAGATCCTCACGGACGCCATGCCGGCGTTCTTTGCAGACGGCGCGTATGAGCTGGTGGACACCTACGTCGATGACGGCACAAGCGGCACGACCGATCTGGAACGCGAAGCGTTCCAGCGAATGGTGCATGACGTGGAATCCGGGCGCATCGACTGCATCATCGTCAAAAACCTCTCGCGCGCGTTCCGCAACAGTGCCAATCAGGGCAAGTTTCTGGAGGAGTTCATCCCGCTCTACCGCACGCGCTTTATCTCCCTGTATCAGCCGCGTCTCGATACTTTTCTCGATCCGGAGATCGTCCACAGCCTTGAGGTCGGCATCACGGGATTCATGAACGAGCAGTACGCCTACAAGACGTCCTGTGATGTGCGCCGCACCTTTCGGCTCAAGCGGGAAAAGGGCGAATTCATCGGTGCCTTTGCCCCCTACGGATACGCAAAGGACCCGGACGACCGCAACCGTCTTCTGGTCGATGAGGATGCCGCAGAGGTGGTGCGGGACATTTTTCACCTGTTCGTCGTGGAGGGCATGAGCAAAATGGGAATTGCACGACGGCTTAACGAGCTTGGCGTTCCCAATCCGACCGCCTATAAACGCAAAAAGGGCTTTCGGTACAAAGGTCCTGCCGGGAAGAAAACGGACGGGCTTTGGAGCCCCTTCTCGATCACGCGCATCCTGCAAAGTCCCGTTTACATCGGCACTTTGCAGCAGGGCAAGCTGCGCAAGCTCAACTATAAGGTGCACAAAACGGTCCACGTTCCGGAGGGCGAATGGTTCGTCGTCGAAAATGCAGTCCCCCCGATCGTGGAAAAAACCGTTTTCGACGCCGCGCAAAGCCTGTGCCTGCGCAGCACCCGTACGCCGTCGGCGCGCCGCGAGCCCTATCTCTTTTCCGGTTTTCTCCGCTGCGCAGACTGCGGAAAAAGCATGAAACGCCACACAGCAAAAGGATACGTCTATTATTCGTGCCGGACGTATCACGACAAATCCCATGCGCTGTGCGCCAAACATACGATCCGGCTGGACCGTCTGGAGCAGGCGGTACTCGTGTCCGTACAAAGGCAGATCGCACACATGGACGGTCTGTGCGCGGTCGTCGATGCAATAGAGCGCGCGCCGGCCGCAAAGGACGGCTCTGCGCGGCTGCATACGCATCTGGAGCACATAAAAGCAGAGCTTGACAAGGTCTCCGGCCAGCTGGATGATCTGTATTTTGACTGGAAATGCGGCGACATCTCCCATGCGCAATACGACCGTTTACGCTCGGCTCTGGAAGCGCAGGCGGCGCAGCTTCGGGAGGCCGCCGGGCGTCTTGCGGGCGAATGTGACGCGGCGGCGCGGAGCGACGCGGACATGGAACCCTCACTCGCCGCCTTTCTCAAGCATCACAACATTCAAAGTCTGACACGCGGATTGCTCACGGAGTTGGTCGACGTGATCCGGGTGCATAGCGACGGTTCCATCGATATCGTCTTCCGCTTCGCGCCCCCGGGACAGCGCATCGCGCAGCCTGCCGGATAGGGAAAACCGTGCCGTGCAGCCGGCGGGAACGGTATGCGGACGATCCCGGTTGTGCTTCCGCCGCTGCCGCCCCCGGTGACATAGGGGTTGCTTTCCTGTGTGGACGGACTGAGATAGATTTTCGGCATGGTGCTGCCTCCTTGTCGTTGCTGCGCCATACTATGCCAAACGCCCTGCGGAGGTGCATCTCCGCAGGGCGTCTTTACGTTGTCTCAAATCTCGACCGTCACCGGCTCGTCCAGCGCCACGCTGCCGCCGATGTAGGCGGCGTCGATTGCATGATCATGCCATGCGATCTCCGCGCGGATAACGCCCGCCGGCTGGACAAAATCTCCGGCAAACGTTCCGTCCGCGGTCTGCGGGTCGAAGCCCAGCGCCACCGCTGCGGCAAGGCTGCCGCTGCCGCAGCTGCCCTCCCAGACCAACGTGCCCGCCGCCGGCACCTTGACCAGCGGCGTCAGGTGCGCGTCGTGCAGAAAAATCACGCCGTAAGCCTCGACCCCGGCAAAGCCTCCCTGCTCCCGCGGCGCGTTGCATATCGGCTCCACCGCATCCATCAACGACTCGTCCGGCGCGCATTGCACAACGAAGTGGACAATGCCGCCCAAATCGACCAGCACGCCTTCCACGCCGCCCGCAGTATATCGGCGCGCCGCCCCCGGCAGGGGCATCTGCGCGCGGGACGTGCCCGCCTTCGGATCGACATCAACGGCAACAGGGTGGTCACATCCGCTTGTTTCGATCAGCAGATGCGCCGGTGCGGCCAGTCCCCTGTCGCGTGCCAGCAACATACCATAGGCGCGGGTCGCATTGCCGCAGAACTCGCCGCCCATCATCTCAAAGCGTCCATCCGTTCCCGCGTGAGGCGGACAGACAAAGCCCACCTGTTCGATCTTCCAATCCGGCAGCTCTTTGATCAGACGCGCCGCCAGCGCGGGTCTTGACGCCGCATCCACGGCGTCAAGGACATAAAGTGTGATATTCCCCGCCGGATCGGCGCGGCGTACCCGATATCGCATGTGTTCCCTCCCAGTCCGAATAAAACGCGTTATTGATTGCCGATGGTGGCGACCATGACCGCCTTGATGGTGTGCATGCGGTTCTCCGCCTCATCGAAAACCTTGCTGTTCGGCGAAAGGAACACGTCGTCCGTAACCTCGCGGATATCGTAGCCCAGCTCCATCTGTTCCTTCGCCATTTTCGTCTCGAAATCGTGGAAGGACGGCAGGCAGTGCAGGAAAATGCAGTCCGGATTCTCCGCGGCGGCAAAGACCTCCTTCGTCACCTTATACGGCGTAAGCAGCTTGACGCGCTCGGGGATCTTGTCCTCCTCGCCCATGGACGCCCAGATGTCGGTATAGAGCGCATCCGCGCCCTTGAGCAGCGAAATGTCCTCGCCGTACTCGATCGTGGCGCCCGTCTCCGCCGCGACGCCGCGGCAGTAATCCAGCACGTCCTGCGCAGGTGCCAGATCCTTCGGGCCCCAGCCGACGTAGTGCATACCGAGCTTGCAGCAAATATACATCAGGCAATAGGCAACGTTGTTGCGCGTATCGCCGCAAAAGACCAGTTTGCATTTGTTCAGCGGCTTCTTGGTGTTCTCCATCAGCGTCAGCACATCAGAGAGCGCCTGCGTCGGATGGTCGATGTCCGTCAGGCCATTCCACACAGGTACGCCCGCGTTTGCCGCCAGCGTCTCCACCACCGATTGCTCGTAGCCGCGGTACTCAATGCCGTCGAAGAAGCGGCCGAGCACCTTTGCGCTGTCCGCCAGGCTTTCCTTTTTGCCCACCTGCGAGGATTTGGAGTCGAGGAAGGTCACATGCCCGCCCTCGTCGTGCACCGCAACCTCAAAGGCGCAGCGCGTACGGGTGGACGTCTTTTCAAACAGCAGCACGATGTTTTTGCCTTGCAGTGCCGTGCCGCGGATGCCCGCGCGCTTTTTCGCCTTCAGATCGGCGGCAAGGGAAAGCATATACCGGATCTCATCCGGAGTAAAGTCCTTGAGTGTCAGGAAATTGCGTCCTTTCAGATTAACAGCCATGATAGAATATCCCCCTTTGATAACTATTTATTCATTATAGCACCGAATTTTCATTATTCAAGTATATTTATTCATTCTCTTGTATTTTGTTGCTTCTGCGTTGATTTGCCACGCGCCGCGCATTATAATAGGTGAAAATCACCAATGGACTCAGGAGGACAGCGGCGTATGGCAGCACCGGAACGTTTCACCGCCAACAACGCAGACATTGCGGAAATGTGTGCGCGCATTGAACGCTTTCTGGCGCAGGAGGGTTTTGAGCCGCGCGAAGCGGAGCGTCTGCGTCTGACGGCGGAAACCCTGCTCCGGCGCGTGAGTGAGCGGCTCGGCTGGGGTACGCGCTGCACGCTTTCGCTAGAGCGCCACCCCGGTTTTGTCCGCATCCGGCTGCGCTATGCGGGCGGAGCGTTCGACCCCACGCTCGTTGGGCGCGAGAGCGAAGGAGACGCATGGAGCGCACGGCTGCTCGCCGGACTCGGCCTTGTCCCGGAATGGAGCTGGCAGCGCGGCATGAACACGCTGTCCCTTCGCGCGCGCAGGCGGGAGAACCGTGCGCTGCTGCTTCCTCTGGCCGCTCTGGCGCTGGGCGCGCTGCTGCGGTTTTGTTGCTCTGCGGCAGGCGCCGCATGGCCGGAAGCGGCGGAGCGCATGGTCTTTCTGCCGCTGCTGCACACATTTGGCAACGCAGTGGGCGCTTTTTTGGCGCTCAAGCTGTTTTTCTCTACTGCCTGCACCATCTGCGGCACGGTTGAAACGGCAGCGTCAAGCCGCGCAGGCCGCCTGACAACGTCACGTTTTCTTGCCGTCAGCCTCCTGCTTCCGCTGTCCGGCATTTTTGTGCTCTCGCGCATCTTCGGCATTCCCGGCGCCGGTATGGGGCACGCCGCGCAGCTTTGGGCATTGGTTCCCGCCGATCCGTTCTCGCCGTTTGTCACGCGGAACATCGGGCAGATCGCGTTTTTGTCCGTCGTCGCGGGCGCTGCGCTGCTGAGCCTCGGCGGGCGGGCGGATCGTCTGCGTGCATGGACGGAGCAATGCGACGTCCTGTTCTCCGCGATTGCGGAAACGCTCTGCCGTCTGACGCCGCTCACATTCATCGCAGCGTCCGCCTGCATGCCCTTGCATACGCTGGCACAAATCTGGAAACCGCTTGTTGCATTCGCGGCGCTCACGCTTGCCGCCGCGCTTGTCTGGCTGCTCGTTGCCTGTTTGCGGCTGCGCACCACGCCGAAAGTGCTGTGCAAGCGCCTGCTACCCCCGTTGGCCGCCGCATTTTGCGCCGGTTCGGGCGACGCCGCCTTTGGCAAATTGATGGACAACTGCGAAAACGAGTTGGGCATCGCCCATCCGCTGGTGCTCGCGGGGCTACCCATCGGCGGCGTGCTCTGCGTGCCGGTCCCCGCGCTGGCTTTTGCTGCTTCGGCGCTCTTTCTTGCGGGCGTTCCAAGCGGAGACTTCCTGTCGCTCGCGGGCGCAGCGCTGGCGGGCGTATTGCTGGCGTCCGCCCTGCCGTCGGCGCCGGGCGCGTTGTTTCTCGCCCTGACTTTTGCGCTGCCGGAGCTTTCAGGCGCAGACGCAGCGCGCGCCGCGGTGTTCGACCTCTGTTTCACCGCATGGGGCGCGGCAGTCTCCGCGGCGTTTCTGCAAACAGAGTTGTTGCTGCAGGGAAAGCGCTTGGACCAGCTTGCGCAAAAATGACGGATGTAAGGAAAGCCCCCGCTGCGGCGGGGGCTTTTTCCCATATTATTTTCGATAAGGCAGATCCCAGATGATATCGGCATAGTCGCGCACCGAACGGTCCGCGGAGAAAACATTACTGCGCGCAATGTTGATCAGCGACATGCGGTTCCACTTCTTTGCATCGCGGTAAGTCTCGCTGACGCGCTGATGCGCCACCTTGTAGCTCTCAAAGTCCGCAAGGAGCATATACTCGTCGGCGGGGCAGCCGTCACCGGAGATCAGGCGGCGGACGAGGTCATTGTAGTTCTGCCCGTCGGCAAACCCGTCATTGAGAAGTTTCATGATCCACTTGAGGTCGGGATCGTTCATGTAATAGTCGGAGGCGTAGTAGCCCGTCTCGCGCAGCTTGCTTACGCCGCGCGCAGTGAGGCCGAAGATGAAAATGTTGTCATCGCCGACCTGCTCGTGCATCTCGACATTCGCGCCGTCCAACGTGCCGATGGTCAGTGCGCCGTTCATCATGAACTTCATATTGCCGGTGCCGCTTGCCTCCTTGCCGGCGAGCGAGATCTGCTCGGAAAGCTCCGATGCGGGCATCAGCTTCTCGGCAAGCGAAACGCGGTAGTTCTCCAGAAAAGCGACCTGCAGGCGGTCTTTGCACGCGGGATCGTTGTTGACCGTAGTCGCCACGGAATTGATGAGGCTGATGATCCGCTTGGCAACCGCGTAACCCGGCGCCGCCTTCGCACCGAACAGGAACACGCGGGGCTGGAAGTCGAAGTGCGGGTCCTCCTTCATGTGCAGGTAGAGGTAGATGATGTGCAGCACATTCAGCAGCTGGCGCTTGTATTCGTGCAGACGCTTGACCTGCACGTCGAACATCGCGTCGGTGTTGAGCAGGATACCGCTCTCGGTCTCGATGTATTTGGCGAACTCCGCCTTGTTCTCCGCCTTGATCTTTCCGAGGCGCTCCAGCACGGACGCGTCGTCCGCGAACTTCTCCAGCTCGCGCAGCTTGTCCGCATGGAGCAGGTAGCCCTCATCGCCCAGACATTCGCAAACAAGCGCGTGGAGCCTGGGGTTCGCCTCGGCCAGCCAGCGGCGGTGGTCGATGCCGTTGGTAACATTCTTGAACTTGTCCGGTTCCAGACGATAGGCATCGGCAAAAACGTCATGCTTTAGGATCTCGGAGTGCAGCGCGCTCACGCCGTTGACGGCATAGCACGCGGCGATGCACAGGTTAGCCATGCGCACCTCGCCGTCCCAGATGATCGCCATGCGCGCCACGCGGCCGTCGCCCTGTCCGAAGTGGTTCTCCAGCTCCTCCTGATAGCGGCGCGCGATCTCGCGCACGATATCCCAAATGCGCGGCAGCAGCGTCGCGAACAGATCCTGCGGCCAGCGCTCCAGCGCCTCGGCCAACACCGTATGGTTGGTATAGGCAACGGTCTGGCGCACGATGCTCCACGCCTCATCCCAGTCGTAACCCTCTTCGTCGAGCAGAATGCGCATCAGCTCCGGGACGACCAGCGCAGGGTGCGTGTCGTTGATCTGGATGACGTGTTTCTGGTGGAAGTTGCGCAGCGTACCGTATTGCGCGCGGTGCTTGCGCGTGATGGACTGTATCGTCGCGGAGACAAAGAAATACTGCTGGCGCAGACGCAGGGACTTGCCCTCGTAGTGGTTGTCGTCGGGATAAAGCACCTTGGCAATGACCTCCGCCATCGCCTGCTGCTCCACCGCCTTGAGATACTCGCCCGAGGAATAGAGCGACATATCCACCGGAGTCGGGGACTTGGCGTCCCACAGGCGCAGCACATTGGTGTGCTCGGTGTTGTAACCGGCAATGACCATATCCCGCGGGACGGCGAGAACGCTGGTGTAACCCACATGCTCGGGACGGTTGACGTTCCCTTCCCAGTGATCGACGATGTGTCCGCCGAACTTGATCTCCTCGACCTCGTCCGGCTTGCTGATGAGCCAGGAATCGCCCACGTCGAGCCAGTTATCCGCCAGCTCAACCTGCTGGCCGTCCACGATCTTCTGCTTGAAAATGCCAAGCTCATAGCAGATGGAATAACCCGTGGCAGGGATCTCCAGCGTCGTCATTGCCTCCAGATAGCAAGCCGCAAGGCGTCCCAGGCCACCATTGCCGAGACCCGCATCCGGCTCCGCCTCAAAAACCTCGCCCGGGTCGAAGCCGAGGAAGCGGATCGCCTCTTTCATCGGCTTGAGCACGCCGAGGTTGAATGCGTTCTTCTCCAGCGAGCGCCCCATGAGGAACTCCATCGAGAGGTAGTGTACCTGCCTCTGTTGACCGAGCTGGACCAGTCTGTCGGTGGCGATGTTATTGGCATTCATGATGTCGCGCAGCACCATCGCGCATGCCTTGCACATATGCCGGGTTGTCGCCTGTTCTGCCGTACGTCCGAAATTGCGCTGGAGCTTTCCCAGAATCAGCTGGGCTATCTGGTCTTTTCTGTAGGTTTCAGCCATGTCGTTTCCTCCCCGTAGATTTTCACAAACGCGCTCGCGGAGCGTATAATATGCTTATACAGTACCAAAATTTTGTGATATAGTCAATTCAAAATGTTGAAATAGGCGGAATTCCATAGTATAATTCCATTTATCTATAATGTGGGAGGCTGCGCATGGAAGCATTTTTACACGCTTTGGCGTCGGTCATGATCATATTGCTGTTAACTGCAACGGGATACCTCTGCGGCGCAAAGGGTTGGATCAAGGCCGAGGGCAAGGCCTTCATCAGCCGCTTTCTGCTTTCGCTGGCAGTGCCGTGCATGTGTATTTACGGTCTGCGGAGCAATTTGACGCGGGAGATGGTCGCCGACTCCCTGCGTATGCTGGCGGTCCCGTTTTTGTGCAATGCGGTCAGTTTTCTTCTGTCCTGGGCGCTTGCGCGGCTGCTCCGTGTAAGCGCGCGCCGCCGCGGCGTGTTCATGGTCATGTGCAGCCTGTCCAACGCCATGTTCATCGGTTATACCATGTGCGTTGAGCTCTTTGGCAGTGAATGTGTCCCCTATGTAATGCTCTATTACCTGGCCAACACCTGCTTCACGCAGACCCTTGCCATGTGGCTCATTCGCCGCTCCGCAGCGGAGGAGAAGATGGACTGGCGGCAAACGCTGCGTTTCCTGCGCTCGCCGACGGTGTTGGGTGTGTTTGCGGGTTTCCTCATCGTTCTGCTGGACATATCGATCCCGTCGTTTCTGATGTCGTATTTGCGTTACATGAGCAATGTCGTCTCCCCGCTTGCGCTGCTGCTGACGGGTTATATCATCTATGAGATCGGCCTTGCGCAGCTGCGCCCCGATCATACGATGGCGGCGATGCTGGCGTTCCGCTTTCTGTTTTCCCCCGCGCTGTATGTCCTCTGCTGCGCGCTGTTCGGCATACAGGGACTTGCGCGCAACACTTTTATTGTCGAATCGGCGATGCCTGTCGTGTCGCAAACGGTGGTCGCCGCCGCGCAGTACGGTGCAGATGAGCGTTTCGCCGCAGAGGGCGCCGCTCTCTCCACGCTGGCAAGTTTTCTGGTGATTCCGGTTCTGATGGTATTTTTGTAAGGAGGCTCCCATGGCACAAAAGCAGCCGAAATACAGAAAAATTTATAAGACCGTCTGTTTGCTGGTCCTGCTTGCGCTCGCCGTCTATCTGGCCACACTGCCAGACACGGGTCTGTTCCTGCGCGGGCGCGGGCAAAGCGCCGTCGTTTACTCCTCCGACGATCAGGTGACCGGGAGCAACGGGCTGGTGAACGCGGACTTTATCTCCGCCAAGCGTTTCCAGGGTTCCGTCCTGCTGGTCAAAAATCTGCCCGCCATGCTGGGTCACAACGACGCTCTTTGTTTTACCAGCTACAATGCGCTCGTCACGGTCTGGATCGACGGGACCGCCGTCTACCGTTTCAACCCCACGGAAAACCTGACGGGACGCGGATACGGCACGGCGCACCACATCATCAGTCTCGCTCCGGCGGATGCCGGCAAGGAAGTGCAGATCGTCGCGGTCTCCATCTACTACAACCACGGCAGCGGGCGCATCCTCAACATTCGCATCTGTCCTCCCACGACGAACGTCCGCCTGTTGGTACGGGAACAGCTGGTTCCCTTTTCTCTCTCGGTGCTGATTACCTTTTTCGGCGCGGTCATTATTGCGCTGCACTGCGGTTTGGTGCGCAAGAATATCCTGCCTTATAATTTGCTCGCACTGGGTACGTCCATGCTTCTGCTGGGCACTTGGTGTCTTGTGGACACGGGCCTGCCCCAGCTTTTCACGGGCTGCATCATTGCCTGCCGTGTTCTGGATTATTCGCTGCTGCATCTGGTGGCCTATCCGCTGGTCTGTTTTGTCAGCTCGCTGACGAGGCAAAAGCGTCCGTTCTTCATCCATCTGTCCTTTGGGGTATCCGCGACGTGCATCCTGCTGATGCTGTCGCTGCGTCTGCTCGGGGGCATGGATATGCACAACATGATCTCTATGATCTACTTCTCTTACTTCAGTCCCATTCTCATCATTGCGGCCATGCTTCTCGACAACCGCCGCTACTGCAGGAAAAACGGCGTCCCCGCGAACCTGCGTCACTTCTATGTCGGCGTGAGCGTGCTTTCCGTCTGCGGCATTGCGGACATCGTTTTCTATCTGCTCGGCTGGGGCAGCCGGATCGGGCACGGCATGTTCCTGCGATTCGGTCTGTGTTTCTATGTGGTGGAGCTGCTGTTCCAGCTGCTGCACTGGTGGTCAAGGGAGCGCACCTCCATCGAACGCGATCGTTTTGTCAACCGCGTATTGCAGTATGCGATGTCCGACGAAGACCCGGAAAAAAGCATTCAGGCGGCAATGCAATACCTTGGCACCGAGCTGCTGGCGGATCGAGCCTACATTTTTGAGGATCAGCACGACGGCACGTTCGACAACACTTATGAGTGGTGCCGCGAGGGCGTAAGCGCCGAAATCGACAACCTCAAGGGCCTGCCCTTTGAGGGCGTCATAGACGTCTGGTACAATGAATACAAGCGCTCCTATCACATCCTGATCTACGACATCGAGGCATACCGCGCCATCAGCGAGAACATGTATAACGTGCTCAAGCCGCAGGGCATCCGCACGCTGGTCACCGGCCCGCTGGAGGTCAACGGCGAATACATCGGCTTTTTCGGCGTGGACAACCCGCCGGTTGAGGCGATGCAGGAAGTTTCGGAAATCATCCGGCTGCTGTCCTATTTCCTTTCGCAGCTGATTCTGCGCCGTGACGGGCAGAACCGTCTGATCCGCTACAGCTACTACGACTCCATGACGGGCGCAAAAAACCGGCGTGCCTTCAACGAAGCGGAAAAAGCGGGCTTTACCCCCGGCGTCTCCTATGGTTTCATCATGTGCGACATCAACGGGCTCAAGCGCGCCAACGACACTTTGGGTCACGATGCGGGCGACGCAATGATCGTCGATGTGGCGTCGTGCCTTGCGGAGGTTTTTGACATCAAAAACGTCTACCGCATCGGCGGCGACGAGTTTGCCATTCTTGTCCCGCAGGAAAGCGAATCCGAGTTGGCGGACAATGCGAACCGCGCCAAAACGCTGATCGCCGAAAAAGGACGCAGCGCGTCCTTCGGCGCTGTATTCAACGCCCATGCGGCGATGGCCTTTGATGTGGTCAAGGCAGAGGCGGACACGCGGATGTACGCGGACAAGGATCGCTATTATCAGGGGCGCAACGACCGCCGAAAGCACTAATACTATTCTTCGATAAAATACTGCATTTTATCGAAGAGACATCGCGCAAAAGCGCGCTGTCATTTTGCGCCAGAAGGCGCAAAATCCGTCTCATGCAGTTTTCGACGGGTCTTCGGCGCTATAAAATGCTTTTCAAGCGTTTTATGGAAGACTGGTATAAACGGCAAAAGCCGCGAACCGGACCGGTTCGCGGCTTTTTATGTTCTGTGCGCTTATACGGCGCGGCTCATCATACGGCTGAGCATTACAGCGGCAATTGCGCGCGTCGCACCTGCTCCGGACTCATAACGCTCGTTTGTCACGAGTCCAAAGCCCTGTGCCAGCGCGGCATAGCCCAGCTCGTCCGCGGGAATGTCGGCGCGGTCGGCATATGCGCAGGTAAAGATGCCGTGCAGCTTTGCAACGGAGCCGCAGCCGGCGCAGTCGATCAGGAAACGCACCAGCTCGCCGCGGGTAACAACGTGTTCGTCATCGCGTGCGGTACGCGCAAGCGCTCCCATGTAGAACGCGGTGTTGTAGGCGCTGTCACGCTCCTCCGCCGTGGCATTGTCCGGGTCGACGCGCATCCCCTGCGTCGAGGCAAGCAGCGCCACCAGTTCCCACTGGGTCAGCGTCTTGTCGGGGCGGAAGCTCCCGGCGTTGTAGCCGACGCCGTAGCGCGCAAGCGTTTCGATCTGTCCGGCCGCCCAGTGGCCCGCCACGTCGTCGTAAGCGATCGTCTCGTTCCCCTCCGGTGCGGCGACAGGCTTCCCCGTCTTGGCGTCAATGCCGGAAACCCAGTTCTCACGCTCCAGCGCGTAGGTCAGCAGCAGCGTGCGGAACCGCTCGTAACCGAGCGCAATGAGCTTTGCCTCATCGGCATCGGCCTTGCTCAGCGCTTTCGGCTGCGCACGGTATGCCAGCACCACATCATAGGTCGCCATCCATGCATCCAGCGCAGCCGCCTCGGAAACGATGCCCGACGCGCTGTCAAACGATACCTTCTCATCATAGCTGTAATCCAGGCCGCAGACCGCGCCGTTCATGCAGTCAACACGAATGGTGCAGGCATTCTCCGGGAAGAAATAACCGTTGACCTTGCGCGTAAAGGTAAAGCCGTAGGACGGCGCGCCTTCGGCGGTGCGGTCGTCGGTTTCACGCAGGGCAAATTCGCCCGCGTGGGCGGAAAAGCGCGTCAGAAAGGTTTCGGCAATGCGCTGCGCATCGGCTGCGGAAACAGCCGCTTTGCGGTCCTTGTCCCAGCCGCTCCACGAGCTGAGGCTGCGCACCGCGCCCGTGCGGGCGTCGACGCTGAATACGCGCGCGCCGTCATAGGCATTCTCCGCGTCCGGTTTCACAAAGCGCAGGGTGCAGAGGACGGTCTCGTTCTCACCGTCCCGAATAAGGCGGTAGTCCGCGGCAGAAACGGTGTAACCGTCCAGCTTGTACGCCGCCTCGGCGCGCACGGATTCCGCCAGCGCCTCCTTGTCCAGCACGCCCTCCAGCTTTGCGACGCCTTCCAGCTCCGCCTGCGTCAGGCCGCGGTCCATCGACTTCTCTTCCATCGCCGCAGGCGTTGCCGCGCCGAGCGCATCATTGGTGAAAAACAACTCGTCCGAAGGGCTGACCAGCTTGCCCGTCTGCGCGTCCACATAGAAGGTCTCCTGATCCTTCGGCACATAGCGCAGTACTGCCTTCGTCGTGTTGTTCTCATCCGTGACATAGACCAGTTCCAGCTTCAGCGTACCCTTGAGCGACGCCGCGGCCGCATCCTTCCCCACCGCGGGCTTTGCGGAGGGAACGCCGCCGAGATAGTTCTGCGCCGAGGCATCGCGGCGGAAGGACGTCACGACGTTGTCGCTGCCGCGCACGGTGATGGAGTAAGAGAGCGGCGAGGGCAGGCCGTTGAGCAGGATCGTGCCGTAAAAGCGGCAGGATGCAACGCCCAGCCGGTCTGCGGCGGGTTCCTCCAGCACAACGCTCTCGATCCTCGTATCCAGCACACGCTGCAAAAATGCCTCAGCAGCGGCCTTCGCTTTGGCGCTGTCCACCTGCGGGAAGGTCGACAGAGAACCGCCGGAGGTGGGATAGTAGATCTCCTCATTGTCGCTGCGCCAGAAGCCGACAACGGTGCCGTCCTCCAGTGCCTCCACGTTCATCGACGCGCCCGCGCCGCTCCACGAAAGGCTCCAGAGCGTGCCAAGTTCCTGTTCGGACACGTCGCCGCGGAAATCCGGATACGCTTCCGTGTCCAGCGCCAGCGTCTCCTTGACTGTCTGTGTCACGCGGGCAAGACGGGCGTCAGCGCTCTCCGACGCCGCCATCGCGGGTACGCACAGCCCCGCAAGCAGCAGGGTGCTCAAAAGGAATGAAATCAAACGATGCATGGGAATACCTCCTGTGTCTTTTGTGATCTAAAAGCTGAGACGGAACACAGGCATGCTTTGTTCCGTCCCAGGCAAAATTTTTTTGATTTTATTCCTGTGCGTGCTTGAGCGTGTCGATCAGCGCGGGGATAAACTGCTTTTTACGGCTGACCACGCCGGGCAGCACCGCCATGCCGTTCTCCGGCGTGGTGTGGAAAGCGCGGTCGATGACTTCCGCCGCATCCCCGCCCGCCATCAGCAGGTCGCTCGACGCGTTGCGCACGTCGGTAAACAGGTAAAACACATAGTCCAGCCCCTGTTTCTCCCGCGCGATCTCCAGATACGGCCCCACCAGCGCCTCCGCCGCCTTGCGGTTCCGCTCGCTCATATAGCTGCCCTGGCCGACGCCGAAGTGGAAGCTGCCGCTGGTAAACACCTTGTAGTCCGTGCCGAAGATCTGCTCCGCCGTCTCACCGGTGATATCGCCGCCATGCTCAAACATCTCGTCGGCATAGGATTCCAGATCCACGCCCGCGATGCGTGCCAGTTCGCGCGCCGAGCGCTCGTCGAGCGGCGTGCAGGTCGGCGAGCGGAACATCAGCGTGTCGGAAAGAATGGCGGAGAGCATCAGTCCCGCCGTCTGCTTGTAGACCGCAACGTCGTTTTCCTTATACATCTGATAAACGATCGTACAGGTGCAGCCGACGGGCATATTGCGGAAATACACGGGGTTGTCCGTCTCCAGCGAACCAATGCGGTGGTGATCAATGATCTCCAGCACCTCCGCCTCCTCCAGTCCTTCCGCCGCCTGCGACTTCTCGTTGTGGTCGACGAGGATCAGCTGCTTCTTGCGCAGATTCAGCAGGTTGCGGCGGGAAAGCACGCCGAGGTACTTCCCATCGTCCCCCAGCACGGGGAAATAGCGGTGGCGTACACTCGCCATCAGCTTGGTGGCCTCTTCCACGGAACTGTTGAGGTTGAAGGTCAGGATACCCTCTTTCAACATGTAATAGCGGATCGGCGCCGCCTGTGCAATGATCTGTCCGGTGGCGTAAGTATTCAGCGGTGTACTGATGATGAGGCAGTTGTTTTCCTCCGCCAGCATGCGGATGGTCTTGGACACCTCGGAGCCTGAGCCGACCACAATGCAGCCCGCCTCCATCTCAATGGCGGTGAGCTGGCTTTCGCTGCGGTTGCTGACCACGACAAGGTCGCCCTTGTGGATGGCGCGGCCCATCAGCTCCGCGCTGCCCGCGCCGACGGTGATGCGCCCCTGCACGGTCATGCCCGTCGGGTCGCCGACGAGCACCGTGCCGCCGATGGTGTCGATGACGTTCTGGTAACTTGCGTGCGATTTGGCAAGGATCTCCGGGTCGAGGCCGTCCATATTTGCGGTGGCGACGTCCTTAACCGTAATCAGGCCCTTGAGCTCGCGCTCGCTGTCGACCACGCAGAGGGTATCGAGGTTTTCGTCGCGCATCTTGATCCACGCGCGGCGCAGGCTCATTTCCCCGTCCACGCCCTCGGCAAGGCGGATGTCCACATCACGCACTTGCGGGCTGACGTCCGCATACAGCTGCGGCGCGCTCTCGCCGAAGTAGTCCAGCACGAACTTTGTCTCGCGGTTGAGCTGGCCTGCGCGGCAGGGCTTGTAATCGTGATCGACGTCGATGGCGTTTTTCAGGCGGCTGTAGGCAATGGCGGCGCAGATCGAATCGGTATCGGGGTTGCGGTGCCCGATGACCTTGATGGCATGGTAATTGGGCTCGGAAATAATGGGTGCCGGATTCACGGTAGCATGCCCTCCCTTGGTTAAGATCGGTTTCTTCTTTTTCAATATAGCATGCCCCGCGCAAAAAGTCCACGCCATTTTGCCGCTGCGCGCTATAGATAAAAATCTTGTCAAAAATCCACTTGCAATTGTGCGACAGTTTGCTATAATGGGCACAGAAAAATTTTTTTGCCGCCTCAAAAAGATTTTGATTTGTGGCAAAACGGAAGGGAGAATCACTCATGGAACAACTCTTTAAACTCAAGGAGAACGGCACAACCGTACGCACGGAAATCCTGGCCGGTCTCACCACGTTCATGACGATGGCATACATCATCGCCCTGAACCCCAACCTGCTGACGGGCTTTGCCGTCGGCACGCCGCTTTGGAACGGCGTATTCCTTGCGACCTGTCTCGCCTCCGCGCTCGGCACCGCCTGCATGGCGTTCCTCGCCAACAAGCCTTTCGTCATGGCGCCCGGCATGGGCCTTAACAGTTTCTTCGCGGTCATCGCGGGCAACATCGCCGCGATGGCAAATATTGAATACACCAACGCCTTTCAGGCGGCGCTGTGCATCATCCTCGTGGAAGGCATCGTGTTCATCGCCCTCAGCGTGCTGAACATCCGCGAGAAGATCGTCCACGCCATTCCCATCGGCGTCCGTCTGGGCATTGGCCCGGCGATCGGTCTGATGTTGATGAACATCGGCTTTGGCTCCAACGCGGGCGTACATTTCTCCACGTTCTTTGCCATGCGTGACTTCTTCGGTGCGATGACGCCGAAGGTATTCAAGACCACCATCGAAGAGGCGGGCGGCAACTACTCCGAAATGGTGTTGACCGTCATCACGATGTTTGTGGGTCTGTTCATCATCATTCTGCTTGCCAAGAAGGGCATCAAGGCGGCGGTGCTGCTGGGCATGCTGGCGGCGTCGGTCGTGTTCTGGATCGGCGAGGCGGTTGCGCTGCACACCAACCCCTTTGCCTCTCTGGCAACGGCGTCCTTCCTGCCGCCTTTCGCGGACATGATGAATACCACGTTCTTCAAGTTCGATTTCCATGACTTCTTCAGCATCGGCTGGTTCACGGCGATCACACTGATCATCACCTTCTGCATGATCGACATGTTCGACACCATCGGCACCCTCGTCGGCACCGCGTCCCGCGCGGGCATGACCGACAAGGAGGGCAACATGCCCAACATGAAGGAAGCCCTGCTTTCCGATGCGGTCGGCACGGTTGCGGGCGCGTGCATGGGCACGAGCACCGTCACCACCTTTGTCGAGTCCGCCTCCGGCGTTGAGGCCGGCGGCCGTACGGGCCTGACGGCGCTGACCAGCGCGGCAATGTTCCTCGCCTGCACTTTCATCGCCCCCATCGCGGCGATCATCCCCGCCCCGGCGACCTCTGCGGCGCTGATCTACGTCGGTATCCTGATGATGCAGGGCCTGCAGAACATCGACTTCAACGACATCGACCAGATCGTTCCCGTGTGCATCATGCTGCTGGCCATGCCGATCTCCGGCTCCATCGGTCACGGCATCGGCCTTGCGATGATCTCCTACACGGTCATCAAGGCGTTCTCCGGCAAGGCAAACGAAGTCAGCGCGCTGACCTATGTGATCTCGCTGCTGTTTGTCATCAAGTTCTTTGCGGTTGTGTAAGCTCTGTTCAAATGAAGAGGAAGCGGTTCCCCGGTGGGGAACCGCTTCCTTTATGCTTGTTAGCTGAGCGTTGTTCCGGTGAAAAGGCTCACACAGAGGATCACGATGATCGCAGCCGGAGCAACAAACTTGATGAGGAACGAATACGCCTTCACAAAGCGGAATTTATCGCCGCAGCGTTCCACCTCGGCAATAGCGCTTTCCGGTTTCCACGCCCAGCCGACGAACACGCAACAGCCCAGCGCACACAGCGGTATCATTACGCGGTCGGTCAGGAACTCCATCGCATCGCAAAACGCCGGGAACGTTACGCCGTTGGCAAAGTCGAACCAGATGCCCTTGATCGGGAACGCCGCCTGCGAGCAGGTGTAGAGGCAGCCGATGCAGAACATCAGAACGCAAACGGCAATGGTCGTGGGCGTACGCTTCCAATACAGGCGCTCGATGAGGAAGGCAACGATGCCCTCAATGAGCGAAACGGTGGACGTAAGCGCCGCGAACAGGAGCAGCAGATAGAACAGCAGTCCGAAGAAAACGCCGCCGGCCATGTGCTCAAAAACGCCCGCAAGCGAAACGAATGCGAAACCGCCGCCCTTGCCCACACCGTCGGGGCCGAGGGTCGCAAACACGGCGGGGATGATGATAAACCCGGCAACGACGGCAACCAGCGTATCCATCGTGCAAACGAAAAACGTGTTCTTTTCAATGTTCTCCTCATGAGAGAGGTAGGAACCGTAAGTAATCATGATCGCCATGCCGAGAGAGAGCGAGTAGAACGCCTGCGAAAGCGCGATCAGGAAGGTCTGCGGCGTCACCTTGCGCAAGTCCAGCGAAAGCATGTAGCGCAGGCCGTCGCCCGCGCCGGGCAGCGTCGCCGCGCGCACAAACAGGATCAGCAGGATCACAAGCAGCGCGGGCATACCGACCTTGTTGAACTTCTCGATACCGCCCTCAACACCCCTGATGATAACAAATGCGCAGATCGCCATAAAGAGGAACGCGAAACCGATCGCGGCCCACGGGAAAAAGGTGGTGTCCGCCGCGGCGTTGTAGCCGAGCATCGCATAAAAATAGCCCAGCGGGTCCGCATAGACGGCATGTGCTTCGGTCGCATAGCTGAACACATAACGCAGCACCCAGCCGCCGACGTGAGAGTAATAACAGGTAATAATAAACGCAACGCTCCAGCCGACCCAGCCGACCCAGCTGTAGCCCTTGTGGCCGAGCTTACGGAACGCATCGACGACGTTGGAGTCGCTCGCGCGGCCCACGGCGAGCTCCGAGAGCATAGCCGGCATGCCGATCAAAGGCACGATGAGCAGATACATCAGCAGGAACGCCCCGCCGCCCCCTTCAAACGCCTTGCCGGGGAATTTCCAGATGTTGCCGAGGCCCACCGCAGAGCCTGCGGCCGCCAGTATGAAACCGAGCTTACTGCCCCATTTCGCACGATTGTTGTTCATGGTTTTCATTTCCTTTCCCAAGCCGCACACAAAAAGCGACAACATGTGCCTTATTTTACCCGAAACGGCGCGGCTTGTAAAGGGAGCGGCTTGGGGCAAATTGTTGAAAAAGACGTCTTTGACACGTGGAGCTTTGTGCGACACGCACGGATACTGCGAAGAAAATGCAGAAAGCGCCGTCAAAAACGCACTTGCCGCAGCGGTGTAGATCGGCTATAATCAGGTTCAGAAAAGCATGGAGATGATAAAGCATGAAACACAAATGCATTTCCGCCGTGCTGGCATGCATGCTGGCGCTGCTGCTTTCCGCCTGCGCACAGCAGGCGCCGGAAGCGCCGTCTCCCGCCGCGCCGGAAACGAGCGCCGCGGTTGCGACCGCGACGAAGGCCGACGCTGTGCCGGAGCGTCCGGAGGTCGTGGGCAACGGCGGTTTTTTTGTCCGCACGGACGGCAAGGTCTGGTTCCGGCGCTATGATGCGGATTCGTTCGACGAACCGCAGCTTTGGGGCGCTTTTCTGAACACGATGCCCGGTCACGCGGTCTCGTCTCAGCTGTGCTGTTACGATACTGCCGGCGGCACGGTCACGGAGGCACTGCCGGACAGCGGTTTCGGTGCCCTGTGGTTCGGCGTGGACGGTTTCTACCTCTCCCGCCCGAAGGGCGAAAGCTCTGAGGCATACCACAAAGCGCTCGACGGCACGGAAACCGTGCTCGGCGAGGGAACGGTCGCGGGCGTTTCGGGCAACGGGCGCTTCGCGGCCGTACAGAAGGACGCCGTCACATTCACTGTCTATGAGGGCGTTAATGAGGCCCTGCATATCAGCGAGAACGCCGACTTCTGTACGTTCTGTGTGCTGACGGACGACGGCGCGCTGGTCTATTACGCCTTTGACAATGCTGCCAATGAGGGCAGGCTCATGCGCCTGGACGGCAGCGAAGCTCAACCCGTCCGGCTCGGTATTCTGCCCGCCCTTCCCGAAGAGAGCACCGCTTACGGCTGGGAGTTTGCGCAGAGCCTTTTGGACGGCGGCAACGTCTGGTGCACCTTTGGCTCCTATGAGGGCACGGGACACTTTCTGGCCGAGGCGCTGTGTGTACGCGCCAAGCTGGATACCCCGGACAGCCTGACGGTTGTGACGGATCAAGCGGAAACGGACTATCCCTTTGTCCCGAAACTCTACCGGGATGCAAGCGGCGCCGTCTGCCGCGCCGAGCACGCGCCGGGCGAGCTGGAAATCAGCTACGAAAACGGCGACCTGTACTGGTTTGAAACCGCAGAGCGCGAAACGCTGCTGATCCCCTCGTTCCTGCCGCAGAGCAGCTACAGCGACGACGCGCTGATCGAGCAGACTGCGGAGGTCATCGGCGATGCGGCGTACCTGATCGTCGCGCAGGCCGTGCGCGATGCGGAAAACGACGTTGGCTGGCGCATGGCGTACCGCCCGGGCGAAATGCGCTACCTGCGGGTTCCGCTGCGCGAGAACAGCGAAGTGGAGTCGCTGGACGGCAAGACGTGGAACACGGCCCCCTCCGCCGACGCGGTATATGCAAACTGCCTCGGCACATGGGTGCTGACCGCCGTCGAAGTCGAAGGCGACCGTGCCGACACGCTGCCGGATGACATGTTTGAGTACGTCTATTTCCGCGAGGACGGCACCGTCCTCATCGACAGCAAAGACGGCGAAAACAGCTACCGCAATGAATTCAGCCATGCGGAAGTGCTGCCGACCAACAGTGAGGACGCGCAAACGGCCCCCTACGGTTTGCTGCTCACCGGCGGTAAGAACGACGATATGATGTATACCTTTTTTGAAGGCGAAACTCTGGTTGCGACGGTGATGATGCACTTCGACCCGGAACATGGCGGAGACGTTATCTCTCGCACC
Organism: Oscillospiraceae bacterium; assembly: GCA_902783035.1. Taxonomy (GTDB): domain Bacteria; phylum Bacillota; class Clostridia; order Oscillospirales; family Oscillospiraceae; genus Hominicoprocola. Next base: position 10,069 of record CACZPK010000051.1, on the reverse strand, counting down.
GGTTTCTATGAGCGTACGGTGGGATAATGGAATACGATACGATCATTCGCGGCGCGCGCGTCATCGACGGCACGCTCACGCCCGCCTTCCGCGCAGACGTTGCGCTGCGCGACGGAAAAATAGCCGCCGTCGGTCCGCTCGCGCAGGCGCGGGCGGAACATGAGGTCGACGCAGCCGGACGGACGCTGACTCCGGGTTTCATTGATATTCACCGCCATGCCGACGCGGCGCTGCTGCGCGCCGATTTCGGCTCGGCGGAGCTGGCGCAGGGACTGACCACCGTCATCGACGGCAATTGCGGCCTTTCTCTCGCGCCGATCACAGGCCCGCACGGCGCGGAAACGGCGGCGTATCTGGCCCCAATCCTCGGCGACGTACCGGAAGCGCTGCGCTTTGCCACTCTGGGCGCGTATCTGGACGCGGCTGCGCGCGTTGCGTTGCCCATTCACCACGGTATGCTCGTCGGCATGGGTACGCTGCGCACCTGCGTATCGGGCTTTGCCGACGGTGATCTGGACGGCGAGCCGCTGCACGCGCTGCATCGTCTGCTGGAACGCGCTCTGTCCGACGGAGCGCTGGGCGTATCCCTCGGCCTGGGCTACGCGCCGGAGTGCTTTTACACCACACAGGGCCTGATCCGCGCGTTGGAACCGCTGCGCGGCGGAAGCATTCCGCTCACCGTCCACATGCGTCAGGAGGGCGAAGGCGTTGTGGACGCGCTGCGCGAAATGCTTACCGTGGCACGCGAGCTGCGTGTGCCGCTGGAGGTCAGCCACCTCAAGTCCATCGGCAAGGTGGGTTGGCGCCGGAATATCCCGGAAATGCTTCGCCTCATTCGCGCGGCGCGTGAGGATGGCATGGACGTAATGTGCGACGCCTACCCGTATACCGCCGGCTCGACCCAGCTCATCCACGTTCTGCCTCCGGAATTCCAGCGCGGCGGTACGGCGGCGCTGACCGCCGCACTGCTGGATCGCGCGGCGCGGCAGCGTATGCGCGAGCGCATGGAAAGCGGTACGGATTTTGAGAACATCACCCATCTGGTGGGTTTTGAAAACGTCTGCGCTACTTCGCTTCGCACACCGGAGTATCAGCCATTCGAGGGCTTGTCCGTGGCAGAGATCGCGGCGCGGCTGGGCAAGGACCCCTTTGACGCGCTGTTCGACTTGCTTGCGGCGGAGCACTGCGCACCCGCGATGATCGACTTTATTGCTGACGAAGAGGACGTGGCGGACGTCCTGCGCGCACCGTTTTCCGGTGTTATTTCGGACGCCACCTACCCCGCCGCCGGTATGCCGCATCCGCGGGTTTACGGCACGTTCGTGCGCCTGCTGGAAAAGTATGTATACGCGGACAAGGTTCTCACACCGGAGGCAGCGGTGCACAAGGTCACGATGCAGGCAGCGGAGCGTTTTGCCCTGACGGGCAAGGGACGGATCGCCGTCGGAATGGACGCCGATCTGTGTCTGTTTGATCCGGCGCAGCTGCACGAACCGGGAACGTATACCGCCCCCGCACAGCTCGCGCAGGGCATGGACACGGTGTGGGTCAACGGGCGCGTCGCCTTTGCAGGCGGCGCCAAAACGGAACAGAGCGCGGGCAGAACGCTGCGCCGCGGCGCGTAAAGGAGAACGCATATGGAAATCGAACGCAAATGGCACATGCAGGGCGAGCCGAAGCTCCCGCCGCTTTCGCACGCCCGCATTTCACAGAGCTATCTGTCGCTGGAGCCGGAGGTGCGCATTCGGAAATACGAAGACCTGATGGGCGGCGGCTGGGCAACCTATGACCTGACGATCAAGTCCGAAGGCACGCTTGCACGGGAGGAGATTATCAAGCCGCTCAGTGCGGAGGAATACGAGATCCTGCTGCGCATGACCGGAGGCTGCGCGCCCATCGTCAAGGACCACCGTACCTATGACTACCACGGATATGAGCTGGAGTATTCCACCGTGGATGCGGGCATGGACTCTTCCTTCACCTACGCGGAAGTGGAGTTCCCCTCGCTGGAGGCTGCGCGCGCCTTCGAGCCGCCCGCCTGGTTCGGCACGGAAACCACCGAGGAGCAGGGTTTCCGCATGAAGGGCTACTGGAAACAGACGCGGTTGGGCAAGTGATCTGCACACAAATTAAGGACGCGACGGAAGTGCATTCCATCGCGTCCTTTATCGTTTGGTTCAGCGCATAACCCCGTTCCAGTAGCGCATCAGGATCGTCGCGGTCTGGGCGCGGCTCGACGCGCTGCGCGGGTTGAGCCGTATTTCGCCGTCCCCGGTCGTTGTACCGGTGAGGATGCCGTTGCGCGTCAGCCAGCAGATGGCGTCATACGACCAGCTGCTCACATCGGACGTGTCCTGATAGCCGGCGAGAAGCGTCCACAGGTCGTCCGTCCGGACGCCTTTGTACTTCGCGTGGCGGTAAAGCATCACCGAAAGCTCTTCCCGCGTGATCGCCTCGTCCGGAGAGAAGGTTCGCGCGTTGCTGCCGGTTACGATGCCCGCACCGACCGCCCAGCGCACGGCATTGGTGTACCATGCATTGGCGGGAACGTCCTTAAACTTGAGCTGCGCGGTGCCGGCAGGGTTCCCGGACAGCCGCCAGAGCATCGTCACAAGTCCCGCGCGCGTGATCCGGTCATCGGGCGCGAAGGTGTGCGGGCTGTAGCCGTTCATGATGTTCTTTTCCAGCGCCCAGTGCACACCGTCATGATACCAGGCGGAAGGGCTGCTGTCCACATAAAAGCGGCTGATGGGGCAGCTGTCGTCATACTGGCAGGAAACGTAGTACGGGGATTTTACGGCAATCGTCCCGTCCGGCGTCACGGTCACGCTTGTTTGAGACTGCGACTGCGGCTGATTGGAAACCTCCGCGTAGCCCAGCGCGTAAGTGGAAAACTTCCGCGCATGCACCACCGCCATGCCCTCCTCGATGGCAACATACTCATCATTGCGCGCATCGGTCGTCAGCGTGTCCACCACACCGTTATGCCAGCGGTAAACGACCGGCTCAAGGCCCGTGATGCTGACATAGGGCAGGTATATCTTCAGGTTTGCGTCTGTCTCTCCGGTAAAGTTCCTGTCCTCCGAACCGTTGATAAGCTTTTGCAGCGTAAGGTCGTAAAACGTCAGCGACCGGTTCCCGCTCACCGCACGGATGGCGCTGAACTGGCTGCCCGTGCTGTTTTCGCTTACCTTTCCGATGATCATGCGCAGCGTGACCGTGGAACCGCTTTTGCGCATGTCGTAGACTGCATCGTCCAGATAACCGACCACCACGTCCGGTGTATTGCTGCGCACAACAAGAACGGAGTTGACCATCGCGTTCGGGAATTTCGCCGTTCCTGTCACATCGCTCCCCGTTGCGACGACAAGGCTCGTCATCGTCCGGTTGCCGCTTTCGATCACCAGATTGTAGGCTCCGGTGCGCGGCCTGGAAAACCGGTACCGGCTTCCGGAGCTGCTCTCTTCCCTGCCGTAGCTGGTGTTGCCCCGTCGGAGCTGGATCACGGTGTCGTAACTGGAAGAGCCGCTCCACACGGCGTACAGCGTAACGGTATCGCCGTCGATCGCGCTGAGGTTCATGACCGATTCGCGGTCATTATACACGCGTGAGCCATCCGCGCTCGTTGCCCAGCCGCGGAAGGTTCGCCCCTCATACTCAAAGTTGTTGGCATACAGTCTCTGCGAATAGCCGTAGGTAAACTCCTGATCCGACATGTCCCCGCTGCCACCGTTGGGGTCGAAAACCACGGTGTAATGGTGGAAAGACCACTGGGCATAAAGCGAAATATGCTGCGTCGCACCGGCGCCGACCGTAATGGTGTCCTTATTTCGATAAGACGTTCCCGAGCCTCCTGAGCGCGTGTTCCACTCCAGAAAGTCCCGGCCCCGGGCAGAAAACTTGTTTGCCGTCAGCGTTGCCGTCGTATCTCCGCTCTTGAGCATCTGCACGTATTTCCCGCTCGTGTCATCATTGGCGTAAAAGGTGATGCAAGGGCTCCAGATCGCATAGAGTGTGATGTTGCTGCTCAGGGTAACGCTCTGCCCGTCCGCGTAATCCGTGCCGGAGCCGTCCGCCGCCGTGTTCCATGTCAGAAGGCTGTAGCCGCTGCGCGAAAACACGCCGGTATTCAGCTTCGTCGCCGTGTTGCGCGGGATCGCCTGCGACTCTCTTGCCGTTGTGCCGTCATTGGCGTCAAAGGTCACAGTGACACTGTTTGAAATCCACTGCGCATAAAAGCAGATATCGGCATAGGGCGTGACATCCGCGCCCACCGCGTAAACAGCCCCGAGGCCATCCTTTTTGGTGTTCCAGTTCTGGAAGGTGTAACCGTCGCGGGTAAAGCCGTTCGCCTTCAGCTGGACCTTGGTGCCCTTTGTCACAGTCTGCGGCGTCATCGTACCCACGCCGCCATTGCCGTCATAACTGACAGTGACGGTATTCGCCGCCTGCGTATGCGTGGTCAAAACGGGCAGCAGGACAAAAAGGAGGACAACCGCCAGCATCCAATTCCCGATCCGCTTGTTCATCATGTGCCCTCCCGTATCGTTAGATTCTCATGATCTGCCGCAGTCGTAAAGCGCCATTAGAGTGATTTTACCACATCTTGTGACAAAAGTCCACCGGGCAAAACAAAACCACCCGCCGAAAACGGGTGGTTTTGCATGGGATATCAGGTGCTGGATGGCATTTCGGTGCTTTCCTCCATGCTGGGCATTTCAAATCCCTCTTCGCCGCCGGGCGTCTCGGTCTCCTCCGGGACCGCCTCTTCGGGCGAGGGAATGAACTCACTGAGGTACGCGTCCTCGCCAAGCCCCGCCAGATACGCCGGCAGATTGATGATAACGCCGTCCATGTTGTAGGGCAGCTGGATCGTATAGCTTTGGGTGGTCTTGTCGCCTCCCTTTTCCTGCGTAATGTCCAGCGTCATGCGGAACGTCTGGCCGATGCAGGTCGCCATGCCGCGCTCGCGGTCATAGAGCTTGGCGACCTTCTCGCCGTTGACGTAGACCTCGACCTTATAGGGCGTACCGTAGGTCTGGCCGTTGTACTCCAGCTTTTTGTTGTCGAGATAAACCGTATGTCCGCGGCCGATGACCATCATCACGCCGCCGATGGCAAGCAGCACCAGCACGAAGGCAGCGCGCGCAAAAAGCGCTTTTCCGTTTTTCATTTCGCCGCCTCCTTCGCCGTTTCCTCTGCCGCGGCGCGCGCCAGCTCCTGCGCGGTCTTGCTCTTGTTGCGGCGTTTTTTCGTCTCATACATCACGAGCGCGATGGTGATGACGCCGTAGGAGCAGAACACGCGGAAGTATTCGCCGATCATCGAGTCGCCGGTGATCGCCGCGCCGGCACGGGGCGCCACGATGAACATCGTATGGAACAAAATAACGCCGAGGAAGACGTTGCCGATGCTCGCCCTGTCCACGCTTGCACCGCCCACCAGCAGCGCGGCAATGCAGAACATGCCGATCTGGGAGTGGGAGGAATAGGTGGCAATGTTACCCATGTTCTGAAGGTAAATAATCATGCCAAATCCCGCCATGACCGTGGAGATCACGATGGAGATCAGGCGTGTGCGCTCCACATGGATGCCCGCGTCGCGCGCGACCTCCATGTCCTGGCCAACGGCACGCATGTCCTGTCCCAGCTTCGTCTTGCGGAACCAGACGATGAACAGGCACAGCACGGCGATGATCAGGAAGGTCAGCACCGGGATCTTGACGCCGCCGATGGTAACGGCGAACACATTGTCGAGGCACTGGCGCATGTTGAGCAGGCTCACCGTATTGCGGATACCGTAGCCGCGCGGCAGCTTGATGGAGAAGTGCTTGATCGGGATGATCGGACCCATCATGAACAGCACCACCAGCTGATACAGACCGTTGAGGAAGAAACTGATGATGTAGCTGGTGATCATCTCGCGGCCCTTTGCACGGTTGAGAATGCTACCGCACAGCAGGCCCAGCAGGATGGAAAACGGAATTTGCAGGATCATGGCCAGCACGACGCCCGGGATGCCCCAGATCTGCCAGTCGGCGACGAAGATCAGTGCAATCTCGCCCGCCATGGCGCCAAGCGTCATGGCAAAGTTCAAGCCCATGCCCGCCATAATGGGGATCAGCAGGCAGAGGATCAGGAAAATATTGCGCCCCATGCGCGTGACGATCTCGTTGAGCAGGTAGCTCACGGAAAAGCCGGAAAGCGGAATGCAGACCGCGCAGATCACGACGAACAGGATGGGAACGATGTTGTTGCTCGCAAATTCCAGCGCCGCAGCGCCAAAACTCTTTTTCTCTTCCATCAGCGTCCGCCTCCTTCCGTTTTACGCGTCAGGGCGTAGAGGATCATACCCTGCGAAACGACGACGCGGATAACCTCGCTCATATCCATGTGGATAACCGAGTTCATGACCGTCGGCGTCATGGTAACCATGCCCTGGAACAGGAACGTTCCGATGAGCACGTTGGCGATGGACGCCTTGTTGACGCTCGCGCCGCCGATGAGAATGGCGGACACGGCGGGCAGCGCCATATAGAACGGCGCATTGTAGAGCTGGATAAAGCCGAAACCCTGCTCATAGACGAGGATGCCCAGCGCACCCAGCCAGGTGGAGAGGATCACGGACAGCAGGCGCATCCGGTCGACGTTGACGCCCGCCGCCTTCGCAAACGTCGGGTTGGAACCGACAGCGGTCATCGCCGTGCCGGTCTTGGTGTGCAGGAAAGCCCACATCAAAAACGCCATCAGCGCAAAGAACAGCAGCGTACCGGTCGGGATCTCCAGCGTGCCGATTTTGATCTGCCAAAAGCCCGCCAGCGCCTTGTCATAGAAGCCCTCAAGCGAAATCGTGGTACGCAGGCCCTTGCCCGCGAAGCCCCAGACCATCGTCGGGCTGTGGTACGGCAGCAGCAGCCACATCATGCACATAAACGAGACCGAAGAAAAGCCAACATAGGTCGCGATCATCATCTCGCCGCCCTTGATCTTGTTGAGCAGCCAGCCATAGCCTGCGCCAAGCACAACGGAGATCGGCGTCGCAATCAGGATCGCGGCAAAAAAGCTCAGGGTGCCGGTAAAGCCGCACTCGATGGACAGCGTCGCGCCCAGCAGGCCCGAGATGATGCCCAGCGGCAAGCCGAAGTTAAGGCCGCAGCCGGAGTGGATCATCGGCACCATGGCAAGCACAAGGATCGCGTTCCAGCTGAAGCGGTTGATGACATTGGAAATCTGCGTCCAGAAGTCGTTGCCGACGAAGGGCGCGACAATGAACATCAGCAGGAGGAAGCCCGCGATGATCAGGCGCGGCAGTCCGAAGGCGTTTGCCGCCGCACGGACGCGTCCGGAGAGCGTATTGCGCTCCGCCAAGTTTTCACGCATCGTTCACACCCTCCTTTACACGACCTTGCTGACCATCAGCATACCCAGCTCTTCGCTGGACGCCGTGGCCGGCAGAATGCCCGCGATGCGGCCGCCGGATACGATGGCAATGCGGTCGCAGATCGAGCGCAGCTCCTCAAGCTCCGAGGAGATCATCACAACGGTGACGCCGCTGTCGCGGTTGAATTTGCGCAGCGATTCGAGCACCAGCGCCTTCGCGCCCACGTCAATGCCGCGCGTCGGCTCGGAGACGAACAGGAACTTCGGCTCCAGCGCGAATGCCTTGGCCAGGCAGATCTTCTGCTGGTTGCCGCCGGAAAGCTCCTTTGCCTTCTGCTTGCTGCTGGTGCACTTGATGGCAAGCTCGTCGATGTACTTCTTTGTCACGGCGTAGATCTCTTTCTCGTCGCGCCACTTGACGAGACCGCCGAGGTACTTTTTCAGGAACTTGTTCTGGATCTGCATGGCCGGGAAGGAGACGTTCCACTCCAGCGATTCGTCCAGCAGCAGTCCCACGCCGCGGCGGTCTTCCGAGACGAAGGCCAGCGAGGCGTCGAGGCATCTGCGCGGGCTGCCCAGCGGGATCTCCTGCCCGTCGAAGGTGACGCTGCCGCCCGCTTCGTACAGTCCCATGATGCCGTTGGGAATGCCGAGCTTGCCCTGGCCGGCAAGTCCGCCGATGCCAAGGATCTCTCCCTCTTTCACGTCGAGGTCGACGCAGCGCACCGTCTCGCCGGGCATGTCCACCCAGAGCTTGCGGATGGACATGGCCGTGCGGAAACCGCTGACGTCGCGCACCTCACGCTGCGCTCCGCCGGTCTCCACGTTGCGTCCGACCATGTTGCGGGTGATCTCCTCCACGGAGGTCTCCGCCGCGGGGCAATCCTGCACCACGCGGCCGTCGCGCATGACGATGACCTTGCTGCACACAGAGAGGATCTCGTGCAGGCGGTGCGTGATGAAGATGACCGCAATGCCGCGCGCGGACATGCCGCGGATGGAATCCAGAAGCGCCTCGGCCTCCTTCTCCGTCAGCACGGCGGTCGGCTCGTCGAGAATCAGGAGCTTGAGCTGTTCCTTACTCAGCTCGCGGGCAATCTCGGTAAACTGCTTATGACCGACGGGCATGCTGTTGATGGTCATATCCGCATCAATGTGAACGCCCATCTTTTCGATGGCGGCGGCGCTGCGCACGTCCATCTCTTTATGATTCAAAGTATCCAGACGTTCGCCGAAGATTTCCGACAGAACGCTGTGCTTGGTGGGTTCGCGATTCAGCAGGATGTTCTCCGTGGCGGTAAAGCCGGGGATCAGGGAGAACTCCTGATGGACCATGCCGATGCCTGCGGCGAGCGCCTCAAAGGGCGTGGCGAAATCCACCTTCTCGCCGTCGAGAAGGATGTCTCCGCCGTAACCGCCGGTTTCCCGGATCACGTCCATACCAAAGAGGATCTTCATCAGGGTGCTCTTTCCGGCGCCGTTCTCACCGCACAGGCCCAGCACTTCGCCCGCGCGAAGCGTCAGGTTGATGTCCTCAAGAACCTGATTGCCGAAAAAGTCCTTCTTGATGTTCCTCATCTCCAGAAGTGGAGCGTTGCTCATAGTTATCCTCCATGCGCCGTCTCGATCCGGCGGCGCCGAAACGTATCAGAATTTGACGCCGAAACGGGAGGGAGTTGCCTCCCTCCCGTTCCAAGACGCAAAAGCTACCGTACCGTTCGCTTACTTGATGGTAAAGTACCTCTCGGGGACCTCAACAGAGGTAGAGCCCATATACTTGCCCGGGTTGCCCATGATATAGGTGTCCTGATAGACCAGGAAGGTGTTGTCCGCCTTCACGCCGGTCTCCGCGTTGGTGTAGTTGGAGCCGTTCCACGCAGCGCCGGGGGAGAAGACCTCGTACGCCTTGGCGATATCGTCGATATCGGCCAGCTCGCTCTCGCCCTTGATGACGTTCATCGCATGCTGGGCAAGGCCGGCGGAAACGGTGTAACCGTAGGAGTAGGCCCAGGTGCCGAACTTGCCGGCGCCGCCCTTCTCCACGATGGCAGCTTCAACCTTCTCAAGGATCTTGGCATAGTCGCCCGCCTCAGCGGTCAGGTCGATACCCAGCGCGCCGGGATAACCCATGGTCGGGGAGGGCAGGTCAGCCTCGATGAAGTAACCGCCGTATTCAAGCAGCTGCTTGAGCAGCGGCTCGGTGTGGGCGTCGTTGGTGCAGAAGTAAGCGGCCTTCTCGCCGTACTTCTCGACCCACTCGGGAACCTTCTCCAGGATATAGGCCTGCGCACCCGCAACGCCGACGTCGGTGGTGGGGTCGGGAGCGGTCTCAAGCACGAAGCTCATGCCGAACTCCTCGCACGCGGCCTTCATGATCGCCACGCGGCGGCTCATGGTCTCATAGGACATGTGGCGCGGGAAGGAGATGTGCACGAAGGTGTCGCAGCCCAGCTCATGCGCGGTGCGGATGATCAGATAGCCGCGCGCGACGAAGTCGTTGTTGCACACCAGATCGGCAGCGGAGCCGATCTCGGGCAGGTCCTCATGGGACTCGCCGGCGATGCAGAGGATGTCGGGGCGACGCTCCTTGATCTTGCGGAACGCCTCGGTGGTGCCGGGCACCGCCTGGTTGACGATGATCGCCTTCATCTGCGGGTCATCGGACAGGTTGACGATCGTCTGGATGGTGG
>CACZPK010000050.1 GCA_902783035.1 Oscillospiraceae bacterium | reverse complement strand
GGTGGTCAGCGCCTTCATGATCGGGGGCTGAATGACCGGCACCAGCGCCATGTAGGAATACGCGGCGACGGCGATCGGGCCAAGCAGCTCAGGCGCCAGACGAGAGGTAACATAGATAGCGGTCGGGCCGTCCGCACCGCCGATGATGCCGATGGAGGACGACTGCTTCGCGGTGAATCCCATGAACTGCGTGCCAACGTAGGTCATGAAGATACCGAGCTGCGCCGCCGCACCGAGCAACAGGGACTTGGGGTTGGCGATCAGGGGGCCAAAGTCGGTCATCGAGCCGACGCCCATGAAGATCAGGCAGGGATAGATACCGAGCTTGACGCCGAGGTACAGGATGTCCAGCAGGCCCGCAGTGACGGTGACGGTGCTGAAGTTGCCGGCAAAGGACTCAATGGCGGCAAGCGCCTGAAGCTGCGCTTCCAGCGCGTCCGTCACACCGGAAGCCGTGGCCTGCGCAATGACGCCGCTGACCTGATCCGCGCCAAACGCGCTGTTCGCCGCCGCCATGACCTGTGCGGCATAAGGCGCGATTACATCATGCAACGCGCCGTGTTGGTATAGCTCCAGCAGCTTTGTTGCGGTGAGCGGATCTCCGTGCAGGATCTCCCAGTTGACATGTCCGCCGGCGAAAATGATCTCATGGAACATATCCGCGCCGGGGAGGTTGGTGCACAACATACCGAATGCGATCGGCAGAAGAAGCAGCGGTTCGAACTGCTTCACGATCGCGAGGTAGAGCAGGATGAAAGACACCGCAATCATAATCAGCATCTTCCAGTTGCCGCCCTGCGAGAACTGATAAAAGCCGGTCTGCTGCGCGAAGTTTAAAATAGCTTGCATATTTCCAGCTTTCCTTTCACAGTTTTAGAGGGGGATATCGTCTTTTTTCGGACCGCGCCGCAGGGTTCTGCAGTGCCGGTCCCGTTTCGCAGCTGCCGCGCAGGCAGCGGGCGAAACAGCGATCACAGCGTTGTTTGGATGACAGCGAAGCTGTTAGCCAATGACGCAAAGCGTGTCGCCCGGGTTGACGGTAGCGCCCTTCTGCACTGCGACGGAGGAAACGGTGCCGGAGGTGGGAGCAAAGATCTCGTTCTCCATCTTCATGGCTTCAAGGATGAACAGGACGTCGCCTTCCTTGACGCTCTGGCCCGCGGAACACTTGACGTCGAGAATGGTGCCGGGCATCGGGGAGGTCACGGAACCGGAACCGCCTGCCGCGGGAGCAGCCGCAGGGGCAGGAGCAGCCGCGGGAGCGGGAGCAGCGGCGGGAGCGGGCGCGGGCGCCGCAGCGGGCGCTGCGGGAGCAGCCGCGGGAGCGGGATGATAGGCGGGAGCATAGCTGCCGCGGCCGCCGCCGGCGGACTCCACGGTGACGTCGTAGCTGACGCCGTTGACGGTGACTCTGTACTGCTTAACCATTGTGATTTTCTCCTTTAATTATATAGATTTTTTAATGCTCGTGATGTTCCAGCCACGGGACGAAATGCCCGGCTCTTCAGACAGGGCGGCCATAATCGCCACCACCACGTCGGTCGAAATGCCGGAAACGGTCTGCTGGGGATGCGCCTCGGCGACCTTTTTGACCTCGGTCATCGTATCGTTCTTCGGCGCTTGCGTCGGCGTAATGCTGCTCATGACCTTGCCCATGATCATCGTCAGGAAGATGATGCAGATCAGGCCGAAGAACACCGTGCCGATGCCCATGAGGACAACGAACAGTTTGCTGTATTCTGCTGCTGGCATTGAATTTCTCCTTTCTCAAGAGATTTGAGGTCCGTTTTTTACTGCATGGCCAGAACGTCGACAAACGCCTGAATGGCGGTTGCCGCCTGTCCAAAGTCGCGCATCTGCTGATCGACGCCGAGCTTGATGAACGGGATCTTGTGCGCGTCCAGCGCCTTCTTGAGGTAGGGGTACTCCATCTCTTCGGGGTCGCAGAACTGCTGCATGAACAGCACCAGGCCCTGCGCGCCGCTCTCTTCGACCAGCTTGGCGACAAACTCGCCGCGGCGGTTCTGCTCGCTCTTCTCGTCGTAGAGCAGAACGTCGAAGTCCTGATCCGCGAACTGCTTGCACAGCGCCATCATCGGATCGCCGGTCTCGTCCGCGTCCACGCGGATCGGGCGGGATTCGTGCGCAACATCGTCCGCCGCAATGGCAACGTTGTTGTCCTTGAGCACCTTCAGCAGCGCCGGGGAATCCACCACGATGCCGGAGGTCACAATCTTGACGCCCTTCC
>CACZPK010000049.1 GCA_902783035.1 Oscillospiraceae bacterium | reverse complement strand
CTTGCGGAGCAGATGCCCGACCGCCGTATAGATCGTTGCTTTCATATCCAAATCTCCCTTTTGTTATGCGATATCCTGCAAGCCAAAGGCGTGCAGCTCACTTTCCGTCGCATCCTCGCGCATTCGCTTCGCGGCCTTGGAGATCCACGCGCCGATCTCGTTCGGCTTGGAATCATAGAGCCGCGCGATCTCCGTCACGCCGCAGCCCTCCAGCACCTTGAGCTCCAGCGCCTCGACGCCGAGCCGCGCGGAACCAGTGTACCTCCGCTTCCTGCTGCCGAGGAACTGCCCGATGCAGAGCCTTGAGAGCGTATCGTCCTCCGGCGTCTGCGCCTTTGCGCTGTCCGTCTCGATCTCCCGCCCGTCCTCGTTCATCGCCTCCAGCGACAACGTAGGCAGATTCCGCGCCTGCGTGACGATCCGCGCGCAGTATTCGAGCAGATGGTTGCGGATCGCCGTCACCGCGAGCGTGGAGAACTCGCCCTTATCGTCCCGATAGGCCGCCGCCGCGCGGCAGAGGGCAAGGCAGCCCTCTTGATACAGGTCGTCGAAGCCCAGCCCGTCGGCGTCACTGCCGCAGCTGATAAAGCGGCTGATCGTCCAGCGCACGAGCGGGAGGGACTTCTCGACGAGCTGATGCCTGTCCTCACTGAGCGTCCAATCCTTCTTCATTTCATTCACCCCCATTCCATGAATCTTCTTCCTTTTCTACGCCGCCTGCGCCGCGGTAAAGGCGCTGCACAGCCGGATCACCTGCTCGCAGCGGTACTCCGAGAACATGGCAATGTGCGCCTCTGTCTTCGGGATGCCGAGCTGCACCTGCAGCCAGCGGTAGGCTTCGTCTATGGTCATGTACCCGTCCTTCCAAAGCCGGTCAAAGGCCAGATGCGCGTCGTGGCGCTTCCGGCGCAGCGGGGCGTTCGCCAGCGTCCCCATCGGGAGCCGGCTTCGCTCATGCGCCGCCACATAGGAATCGCAGCGCGGATACCGTGCGCAGACGTAGAACTCCTTGCCCTGATAGCACGGGCTTGTCTTGCCGAGCGCGGACGCCGGGCGCAGGATCGCGCGCGAGCCGCAGTACGGGCATTTGATGTTGGGCCTTTTCATTGTGTACCACCTCCTCTTTCGTGTGCTTGCACGCAGATCGAGCGCAGCGAGTGTTCCTGTGCGGAAGGGCAGCGCCAAAGTAGGTATTTGGCATAGACCGTCTCGAAAACGCCAAGTGCCATTTCTCCGCAGCACTCCGCCGGGTCGATACTGTTGCCCGTAAGCCGGTTGAACGCGCTTACCTCCATGAGAAGCGGCATACCGTCCCTGTCGGCAGTCATCAGATAACCGTTTCCGGCCGCGTCATCGCGGATATAAAGCGTGTTGTGCCAGTTCCCGCCGCAGGAAAACAAAAAGTTGCTGAGCAGTTGTGTGTTCGTTTCCATCTTATAACCTCCATTCTAATAGGCTCCACACAGAGCGTTTTTGCGCAGGATTTCTTTGAACTTTTTGTAAGCAAAAAAGAAGCGGAAGACCGCATCGAACGATCTTCCGCTGTTGCAGCGCACCGCAGGCGCATGGATGTTTGGCTTTATTCACGGCCCGATGATCCAGAAAGGCCCGCCGTCCGAGGTGTTGCTGCTCGCCTCCTTGACGATCAGGCTCAAGTCCCAAAGCTGACCGCTGCGGGAGCGGCTCGCGGGGTCCGCGACCATGATCTTGCCGTCCTTCACACCGCGCAGCACGATGAAATGCCCGTGCTCCGTGAAATGGCCCTTACTCATGATGGCCACGACCAGCTTGCCCTCGCTGAGCGCGTCCACGATGCGCTGTGCTTCGCCCTTGCCGCAGCCCTTGACGTTCAGCCCCCACGCCTTCGCCGCGCCGGGGATCAGCGAGCGGTACGAGCCGCTTTTGCTGCACCAGTAGCCGTGCTCATACGCCCACTTCGCCATCTGCGCGGGGTCTACCATGTCGTCCGTGAGCGACGAGACCACGATCGCCATAGACGCTGGGCCGCAGCCGTAGTGTCCGACGTCATCGGTGCCGTAGGGCTTGTTCGCGTAGCGTTCGTCCATCTGATTGTAATAGACCACCTCGGTAACGCCGTCCGTAAAGCGCACGTCGCCAAGGCTCGGGATGCCTGCCGTCGCTTCATCCGAGAAGATGCCTTGAAACACGCCGTCGCCGAGAAACAGGCTGAGGTTCTGCGCGTAGTCGTCCGCGAGCGCCTTCTGTTCGTCGGTCAGGTGGAAAACGGCGTCGGCAAAGTATTGTTCGCCGTTGTAGGAGATCGTGTAGACATACCATTTCTCGGTTTTTGTCTCCACAACGTCGGGCGTTTCGGGGTCGTCCGCCTCCACCGTGCGCTCCTCGCTCGTGAAGGTGAAGGCGTAGAGCTGATCCTTTCCGTCTCGCAGTATCCTTTCGAGGTCGTCCTTGGAGATGGATTTCCAGTCGGTATTCTTCGCAGCGCAATACTCGCCGAGAAAGATGTTCGCGTTGCTGACAAGATTGCCCTCGTAGGGGTTGACGATCTCGTAGTTGTCGCCGTCCGTCTCCGCGAAATGCGCGGCGATACGCGCCGTCACGTCGTCGATGCCCTCGCCGAGTACCTGATTGATGGCGTAGGTCGTGTGCGTGATGTGCTGCGCGATGGCGGCGCCGTCGTTGATCACCGGCTGCTCCGCGCCCTCCGCCTTGCTCGACGTGAGCCCGCCGAAAATGAGCGCGGGCAGCATAAGGATAAAGAGCACCGGCAGCATCAGCAGCACAGCAGTCGCCGCGAGCAGCTTGCCGATGTGCTTGCGGCCTTCCCACGCCGCGCCTGCGGCCGCGCCCCAGATACCGCCCGCCGCCGCGCCTTTCGAGGTTGCTTTCGCGAGCCGCGCCGCCTTGTACGCGCCGCGCCCCACGGATGCCGCTTCGTCAATTCCACGATTTTCCATGTCGTTTTTTGTCAAATTTGCCTCCTTGTCTCCCTATGGCCGTTTTGCTATACTGACACTAGTGTTTGTTATGTGAACTGGAGGGAACCACAATATGAGCGAATCCTTGCGCTATACCGCCGACGAGATCGCCGTAATTGAGGGCGTCATCGGCACGCTTTTCCCGAGGATGGCTGACCCGTCGCTTCAAGATGCGTACTTGTCCGTTCATCAGCACTTGGAGACCGGTACGGTCTGCGCCATCGACCTCAAGCGCATCGAAAGCGCGCTGGAGCTTGCCGATCCCGGACAATGCACCAGCTTTCACAAAGAAGACTACCGCAACTATACGCAGCTCCGGGTCAAGACGCGGGCGATGCTCCGAAACGCTTAACAGGTCAAAATTGATAGCCCAAGGGCGATCCGTGATGGAACGGACCGCCCTTTTTCGTAAGCAAAATCATTTCCTTATTTCGTCCGATTATATTGACATAATCGGACGAAATGTATATAATAATAGCACAACAAAAAGGAGGTGTGAGTCATGTCCATTACGGCAACAGAGCTGAAAGCCAATCTCAGCAAGTATCTCAAGCTTGCTGAAAAAGAAGACATTTTCATCACGCAGTACGGCCGTGTGGTTGCAAAATTGACCAATCCCTTTCAAGACCGTGTGGAGACTGCGGAATCGCTCTTTGGTGCCCTTCCCTTATCAATGACCTTCGACGAGGCCATGAATGAAAGGTCGGATGCACTGTGAGGGCTTTACTGGATACAAACGTCATTGTAGACGTGCTGCAGAGCCGGGAGCCATGGTGTGCGGACGGTCAGGTGATATTCCGCGCGGCGGCGAATAAGCAGATGACCGGCTGTATCACCGCCAAAGAAGCGACAGATATTCACTACTTTGCACGCCGTCTCTTCACAGGGCAGGAAGGCGCTGACGCAAAAGCTCGCTTGATCGTTGGCAAGCTGTTCACTCTGTTTGAGCTCATTGACACACAGGCAATAGATTGCCGGAAGGCGATCACCTCAAACAGTCCTGACTTTGAGGATGCTGTTATGATGG
>CACZPK010000048.1 GCA_902783035.1 Oscillospiraceae bacterium | reverse complement strand
GTCGGCTGCCTGCTCCGCGGCATCGACAAGAAGAGCGTTGAGCGCGGCCAGGTCCTCGCTGCTCCCAAGTCCATCAAGCCCCTGACCAAGTTCGTCGGCCAGGTCTACGTCCTGTCTAAGGAAGAGGGCGGCCGTCATACCCCGTTCTTCAACAACTATCGTCCGCAGTTCTATTTCCGTACCACGGACGTTACCGGCGTCATCACTCTGCCCGAGGGCGTTGAGATGTGCATGCCCGGCGATAACGTCGACATGAACGTTGAGCTGATCACCCCGATCGCTATCGAGAAGGGCCTCCGCTTCGCCATCCGCGAGGGCGGCCGTACGGTCGGTTCCGGCGTCGTTATCGAGACCAAGGACTAATTCCTGAAAACGAAAGCGCGCAAGCGCAGAAAAGCTCCCGGTTCGGTTTCCGAACCGGGAGCTTTTTGCCGTTTATCAATTTAATCGATGCGCACGGCTTTCATCGCCAGCTTGTTCGCGTACATTTTCTGATCCGCACGCTTGAACACCGAATCGGTGCTGTTGTCGCACGAAGGATCGAACACCGCAAGGCCAATGGCTGCGGAAACCCTTTCCCAGGGCTGGAGCGTGTCGTCTCCGGCAAGCGCCGTCAGCACATGGTCGAAACGGACGAGCAGTGTGTCTCGGTTGTCATAGTCCTCGGCTTCCAATACGACCACAAACTCGTCGCCGCCGATGCGGAACACGGGGGAGTGCCGGAAGACCGTGCAGACCAGCTTGCTGCATTGCTGGATATAAAAGTTGCCCTGCTCATGGCCGTAGGTGTCGTTAACGCGCTTGAGAAAGTTGAGGTCGATCATGGCAATGCCGAACTTAGCGTCGCCCTGGGCAATCATAGCGTCAAGCCGCGCAACGTGCTGGTCATATGCGGTCTTGTTCTTCAGACCCGTCAGCGCGTCCGTGGTGGCGAGCTGATCCATTTGCGTGACCTTTTCCCGCATGACCTCCACCTGCATGCGTGCATGGATCAGATGGTCGATGTAGCGGACATTATCCTCCGTCGTTTTGAGCAAGGCGCGATACAGGTTCTCAACCTCGTCGCCCGTGCGGATATCCAGCTCGCGCAGCTGCTGGACATTGTGCTCGCGCGCCTCATCGCTGTCGTAAGCGAACGCGAGTGCGCAGTAAGCGATGCTGTTGACGGGGAGAATGACGTTGCTTTCCGTCAGCGCAAGACCGATGGCAAGGAGCAGAATGAACACCATTCCCAGAATCGAGCAGAGCCGTGCGGCAAAAACGTCTCCAAAATCGGAGAGCATATTCATGGAGTAGTCAACGCCGACATAACACAGAGTGCGGTTCTCGGCATCCCGTACAGGTTGGTAGACCGTCAGCAGCCAGCCAAAGGTTTCGTCGGAGATGATCGGGTCGATCGGCTCGCCGCGCAGAAGGGCGGGAATGTACGGGGCAAACGCATTGTCAAAGGGAACAACGCTGCCCGGTTCCGAACCCGGAACATCTTGAGTATCTAAGTCGAAAACGACGTGGCAGCCGTCCTCAAGGATGCGGTACACATAGAGGTACTCTACGTCGGGATAGCTGTCCCGGAGGGTGTAGAGCGCACCTTCCACCTCATTGTAGCCCTCAGCGTCGCGACCGTGCAGAATATAATCCTCGAGCGGCTCGGTTTCCAGTATATTTGCCACCAGCGTGCTCAGCATGCGCGCCATGTGGGTGTATTCATCAACGGTGGATTCCTTGTAGAGCCGGAAACTGATGACCGTAGACGACGTTGCCAAGGCAATCAGCCCCACGGTCAACAACAGGATCATGCGCGTCTTGAGCGGCATGACACGGCTTTTTTGCCGGTTGATGGCGCTGCGCAGCAACGGAGTAACCGGCTTTTGCCATAAGCCGCTCGTTTGCAGGCTGTGGCGCAGGTGCGGGGACAAAATACGCAAAAGCAGATACACCAGCAACACGGAAAGCGCCTTGTCCGCCAGTTCTGTGAGAAGACCCGCCGTCAGCAATGCCAGAAACCGGGGCGAGATGCCCGCCTGCTGATGCAGATGCGTGGCGGCGTCGGCAAACGGACCGCCAAAATCGGAGCGGTTCAGAAACCAGGTCAATACGGTGCCGGGGACGGCGACAAGCAGCACCATCAGCGGAACGGAGGCGAGCGTTTTCGACAGGCGGTCGTAAAAACCACGGCTTGCGAAAAGTGAGGCAAGCAGCGCAACGAGCATGCCGATTGCGCCGTAATAGATCCGTGAAGCGTCTGCCAGACTGATACACAGGGTCGTGACGAACGCAGTGAATGCGCCGAGCGGAAACCCGCCCAGCGCGGAGACAAGGATGGTACCCGCCGTATCCAGATACATGTCGAGATGAAGCGCTGCGGCGATTGCCGAAAGCGCAAGGTTCAGGACAAGACCTGCCGCGCAAAGCAAAATCTTGTGCCGGAGCAGGGTACAATACGCGGGCGGCGGCGCTGCGCTGCGTTCCGTCATGATAATCTCCTCTCTGTCGTCTGCCACGCACAGCACACCGCGCGCGGCGATACATGATATATAATTTTATCATGCGTATCCGCCGCGGTCAATTCCCTTCTTCGATGGCGCCGTTACGCCTGTGCCAACTCGCGCAGTGCGTCGGCAGCGGCGTCAACTTCTGCCTCCGTGGTGAACCAGGAGAAGCTGAAACGCACCGCGCCCTGTGCCTTTGTTCCCAACGCTTCATGCAGGCGCGGCGCGCAGTGCGCGCCCGGACGTGTGGCGATGCCGTAGTCTTCCGACAACGCATCCGATATTTCGCCGGAGTCGCAGTCACGGATATTAAGAGCCACGATCCCGGCATGGGCACCGGAAAAATCGCCGTAGACCGTTATGCCCGGTATCATGCGGACGGCCTCGTAAAACCGGCGTGTCAGCGCCAATTCCCTTGCCTCGACGGCCTCCGCGCCGATCTCGTTGAGATAGTCGATCGCGGCGGAAAGCCCGGCGATGCCGTGCCCGTTTAACGTGCCTGCCTCAAGACGCGTGGGGTACTGCTCCGGCTGCGTGACGCTGTAGGTCTGTACGCCTGTGCCGCCCACCTTGAACGGCGCGATCTCCACTCCCTCACGGATACACATTCCGCCGGTGCCCTGCGGCCCCATAAGCCCCTTGTGCCCGGTGAAGCAGAGCACGTCGACGCCCAGCGCCTCCATATCCACGTCGCGCGTGCCAGCCGTCTGCGCTGCGTCGAGCACAAGCAGCGCGCCGTGCGCGTGTGCAATGGCACTGATACGATTTATGTCAACCAAGTTGCCGGTCAGGTTTGAGGCGTGCGTGCAAACGACCAGCTTTGTGTTGGGACGCATCAGGCGTTCAAAATCATCATAGTCGATGCAGCCCTGCCGGTCAGCGGGGACAAAATCCACCGCGACGCCGCGCTCTGCCGACAGGCGATAGAGCGGACGCAACACGGAATTGTGCTCCAGATCGGTCGAGAGCGCATGATCGCCCGGCCGCAGCAGGCCGCAGAGAGCAATGTTCAAAGACTCCGTGATGTTACTTGTGAAAACCACATGGTCGGGGCGCGCGCAGTGGAAGAATTGCGCCAGCTTCACGCGTGCGCCGTAAATCGTATGCGCCGCGTCAAGCGCACCCGCATGCGTGCCGCGGGAGCTGTTGCCGAGCGTTTGCAGGGCGTCGAGCATCGCCTGTCCCACCTGCGGCGGTTTGCGCAGCGTTGTTGCCGCGTTGTCCAGATAAATCATATTGCGTTTGGTTCCTCTCTCACGATAAGAGCATTTGATACACGCCGGCGGGATCGACGCCGGCAGAGCGCACCGCCTCATCGACAGCGGAGCGCGCCGCATCCGGCGCGCTCCAGCACATGCCGCAGCCCGCTGAGATGATGGTCGGCAGAGGGATCAGCCGCCCCGGAACGCCGTGTGCGGCGCAGTACGTTTCGACGGCCAGCGCGTCCGTTGTCGTGTGGAACGCGACGACGGTGCGCAGCGTTTTTTCCCTCACGGCTTGACGACCCTGGACGCCTTCGTGAGCTTTTCGACGATGGCGTACATATTCGTCACGCCCCCGACCTGCAACCGATCCTTCAGACCGTAGTAGTCCAGGCAGGTGCCGCAGGTCAGGATCTCCACACCCTGCGCCTCCATGGTACGCAGATCTTCAAGGGAGGCGGAACCCTCCGTGGTGAGCTGGGCGCCGCCGTTGTAGAAAAGGATGGTTTTGGGCAGCTCGTCCTGCTGGGAGAGCGCGTAGAGAAAACCCTTCATCAGCGTTGCGCCCAGCTCGTCGCTTCCGACGCCCATCGTCGCGGTGCCGACGGCGACGACCGTGTTGCCGCGCAGGTCGCCCGCACATGCCGCCTCCGGCTCCGATTCTCCGCCGGCAACGAGATGATCGGCGTCTATGCTGACCAGATAGTGTCCGGTCTCCACCTGTTCGCTCTTGGCGGCATAGCCTTTGCCTGACGCCATGCGCAGCAGGTTCTGCACCGCGATCTCATTGTCCACATGCACCTCAACCATGCCCGGTTCCGTCAGCGCGGCGATTGCCCGCGTGGCCTTGACCACGGGGATCGGGCATTGCTCCCCGCGCGCGTCAACGACTGTATTTGCCATAGGATGATACCTCCTTTTTTGATTGCAATTCATTATACTACAGGGGGAATAACGCTGTCAATTACCGCAGAAATTGCCGTATTGCAAATACCCGCGCCCTGCGGTATACTGGACGCACAATCTATGGACACGAGGGGGCTGGCACATGACAAGCAGGCAATTCCAAAAAGGCGAGGTCATCTTCCGGGAATGGACGCCGGGCAGCGAGATGTATGAAATCCAAAGCGGCAGCGTCGCCATCTACGCCAACTATGGCAAGGAGAACGAGCAAAAGCTCGTGGAGCTGGGGCCGGGGCGTATCTTCGGCGAGCTTGCCGCCATCGATATCGAACCGCGCAGCGCGACCGCCGTGGCGCTCTCGGAGACAGAGACCAACGTGATCGGTTCGGACGACTTGCGCGCGTATTTTGCGCAGCGGCCGGAAAAGATCGTGGAGATCATGCGCGGTATCAGTGTGCGCGTACGCGAGTTGACGGACGAGTATCTGGATGTTTGCGATACGATCCGCGATCTGGACGAATGCCGTAAGACGGGCGCGCAGCAGAGCAAGGGGTTGCTGGCTAAGATCAAGCGCTTTGCCGCGCAGTATGCCAAGACGCAGCAAATAATCGCGCAGTATGATCCGACGGCGTTTTCCGTCGGATTCGGCGCCTGTCACTTTTACTATTGAGCGGAGGTGAGCGGGGATGAAAACGATCGAATATAACCGCGGCGATGTGATTTTCCGTCAGGGCGCGACCGGTACATGCATGTACGAGGTCAGCGGCGGCAAGGTCGGCGTGTTTGTCAACTACGGCGAGGGGAACGAGCAGAAACTCACGGAACTGGGCGAGGATGCGTTCTTCGGCGAGATGGGCATGGTGGAGCAGGCACCACGCAGCGCGACCGCCGTGGCGCTCTCGGACAAGACCGTTTTGCGCGAGATCGGCGCGGATGACCTTGCGGCGCTGTTTGCGCAGTCGCCCGACCGGGTCCTTGCGATTCTGCAGCACATGTCCCGCCGGCTCAGGGGGCTGACCGCCGATTATCTCAAATCGTGCCAGACGCTTTCGGAGCTTGCGGACGCATCCGCGGACGATATGAGCGACGAGCTGCGCGAGCGCGTGACGCGCTACGCGAGCGTAAAAAAGCCATAGTAGATGCACACCGCTTTCCGGAGAAAACGGACAGGGAGCCTCGCAATAACTGCGAGGCTCCCTGTTTTTGCCACATGCGGGAATGCTTGCGCGGATGCTATTGCCGCATCAGCTCCACCGCCTGCTGGGACAGGCCGTTTGCCTGCGCCAGCATCGACTGGGCGCTTTGGTTGAGAATCTGATTTTTGACAAAACCGGACATTTCCTCGGCAACATCCGTGTCACGGATCAGGCTCTCTGCCGAACTGATGTTTTCGCGCATGATGCCGAGGTTGTTGGTGATGTGTCCCAGCGCATTTTGCAGCGCGCCGTACTCGCCGCGCATATCCGATACGCGGTTGATCGCGCTTTTGACCAGCCCCATTGTCTTCGACGCTTTTTCCTGCGTGGAAATGTCCATCTCATCCATCCGCAGCGCGCGGCGGGAGAAGTAGAACCGCGGCACGACGAGCGTGTCCTCATAACGTGTGCCGACCTGAAGAATAATGCCCTTGGCGCTGTAAATATAGCCGAGATCGCCCTGAATCACGCTGCCGCTGCCGCCTCCGTCGTCGCCTCCTGCCGAGGGATCGTTGGAATAGACGGGCTTGTTCGTGAATTCGGAAATGTCTTCGCTGTTACCGAGGCGCCACACCTTGCCGTCGTCATAGAAGGTGAGACGGGTGTTTGCCGGTACAACGTCGTTGCCGTTCCTGTCCTTGATGGTAATGTCGACGTCTTTGCCTTCCATCCAGATATAGATGGCGTCATCCGTCTCGGCCGCGTTGGTTTTATGCTTTCCGATGCCGTTCCCGTTGATGTCCCAGCTGTACGTACGACCGCCGGTATCCTTTGCGGTGACCTTGATGGGGAACTCGATATTGCTGTCCAGCTTGAGGTTGTCCTTGTTGAGCTTGAAGGCATAGAGGGGCTTCCCGCCCGCGTCTGTCACACCGGTAGTGTTGTATCCGCCCTCGCCGCGGTCGCCCGCTTTGATGGTCAGATTGTTCGGGTTGTTGATTTTCACGGTGGTCGGCTGGGTTCGATCTCTGTCCCGATAGCCGCCGATGTTGCCGCCGTCGTTGGTCATGCCGCCCTTTGCGGTGATGGTGCCGCCGCTGATCTCGACTCCGCCTTCGATGATACCGTTTTGACCGCTGCCGATGCCGGTGGAATCCGTGGAACCCCGGGCATTGATGACACCGCCGCTGATCGTGATTTTTCCGATGGCCGAGCCAGAAGACCCCGAGCCGATGCCGGAGCCTCTTTCGCCGCCCTTGGCAATCACCAAACCACCGCTGATCACGACTGCATCCGCTTTTCCGACCCAACTTGCGCCGATCGCCGCGCCGTCATTGCCGCCCGCCGCATAAACCTCGGTGCTGTTCCCGCTGATCTTGATGGTTCCCACACTGCCGCCACAGCCGGCACCAATGCCCGTACCGTGCATGATGCCGGTTGCGCGGACCTTTCCGCCGCTGATGGTGATATTTCCGACTTTGGACAAGCTTGTCCAGCCGCCGCCGATTCCGGCGCCGTGTGCCCCCGCGGTTGCGTTAACGGTACCGTTCATGATGGTAATATTGTTGACGCTGCCGCTATAGCCAGCGCCGATGCCCGCGGCGCCGGCCCCGCCGGTGGCAACCAGCTCTCCGGTCATATTGACCGTGATATCGGCATGATTGGCTTGCTCGTTGTAATTGGTTCCGATCCCCGCGCCGCCCTGCAAACCGGACGACGGGGTGCCGCCCGTTACTGTCAGCTTATGGCTGCCCGTAATGGTCAGACCGGAATTATTTCCGACATGGATGCCTGCCGAAGATGCTGAACCAATGACTGAGCTGTCCGCGGCCACGTTTAACGTGACCTTGTTGCCGGACCCGACGTCCACGCCTGAAAGGCCGCCTTCCTGTTTGGCCGCGTCGATTGCGACGCCGTTGAGCCCAACGTTTACGTTGCCGACATTGTCCGCAACCTTGATCACGCCGGTGTAATTGCCGGAAAATCCGCTTTTCTTTGAAATACTGTAAGTTCCGGCCGTCAGGATCTGCAACGACCCGGTGGTCTTGTCCCATTTCCAGTCTGTGCCTTCTGTGCCGCCGGAAACAGAGAACGGGTTATTGGCGTATTCCACATTGGACGGATCCGCAATGGGTTTGACGCCGGCGGCGCTCACCGTGCCGCCGGACAGAATGTTGACCTCGCTGGGATAGATGTTTGAAACAACCGTCTGCGTCTTATCCAGCTGGAACAGATTCAGCGACAGGGAACTGTCCGGCAGGGGATTCGTATGATCCAGATTTCCGCTCACAACGCCGCCGCCGATAGCCGTTCCCGTGCCGGTGACATAGGGCAGCAGCTTTTCGATAAACGAAAGGGCACCGGCGTCGTTGGCAAAACCGCTTGCAAAGGCGGCTGTGCTGGCATATGCGCCGTTGGTGATCTGCTTGATCGTATCGTCCAACGATTTCCCGGAAATCAGGCTTTGCAGCACACCGGAAAGCCCTTCGGCAATTTTATTTGCAGCTGAGGCACCGTCGTTCATATTGGCACTGCTGCCTGAAGCAAGGTAACCCAGATACATACAGGCAAGATAACCCGAACCGTAATTCGCCGCGTTTTGTGAGCTGTTGCTCAGGGCGTTTGCCCCGCTTAACGCGGCTTGTATCGCGGATGCCGGGGAGGTCGCCGTCAGGTTCAGACCGCCGGAAGCTCTGATCCAGTTGCCCGGACCGGAGGCGGTCTGCGCCATGCCTTCTTTAAACCACTTTGGATACTGGTATGACGGATTCTGCGTGGTGTTCTGAATGCCCAGCATACCTGCCGTGGTTGCCTCATCCATAAAGGCGTGGATCATTTCGTGGCAAATGGTTTGCTCTAACTTGCTGCGACTGGCAGGGTCGGAGAGGTTGACGTCGGCCGTATTAACGGAAAGTTTATAAGAAAGCGCTCCCTTGCTCAATACCTCGGTGGGATCAAGCGTAACGGAGGCCAACGTAGAAGAGTTTGCATCACTGTATAGCTCCAAACCAATGCCGAGACTGGAGCCTTTGAGATAGCTGAAGGCCGTGTATTTGTTCAGAATTGCCTGCACTGCCTGCGGGACGATGGAGCCTTTCAGTGCATCCGCTATGTCATTGTCTGTACCGGTATAGTTTTTTGCAACGGTGCCATATCCGGCACCTTGCGTTGCGGTAAAATCGTCGGTTACATCATAGAAGATGATGTTCTTGAGCGTCGGACTGTCGTCTGCCAAGATTTGCGACAGGGGGATGGATTCGCTTGCACTTGTCTGACGGAACAAGGACGAAGCAGCGGCGCTGTTTTTGGCAGTGTCATGGAGATAGCCGCGAAATACGAAGGTGTTCTTTGCCGTGCCATCCGCCAGACTGACGCTGTCTGGACAGTAGAGCACGTCCAGTCCCGTGCCGCGGCTGATCTCGGCGGCAATTTTTTTCAGATCGCTTTGCTGCATTGCGGACGCGGTGCCGTTGTCGCCCGCGGCGGCGGAAGAGGTATCTGTCTGGGTGGAGATAAAGACAACGTCCGCCCCCAGATCGGAGATGTCCGTATTTTCAAGGCCGATCGCAAATTTTTTTCCGTTGACGGAAAACACGGCGTCTTTTGCGTTGCTGCCATCGTAGGGGATAATGGACGAATTGCGGATAGCCGGCAGCCTGTCCCCGCCGAGCTTGATGGTGCTGTTGATTTTGATGGAGGCTCCGCCCCCGCCTGCGCTGGCGTGCGACAGGCCGGAACTGACGATGACCGGCGTGTGCGATCCGGCCACCTTTGCCGTGGCGGTGAGTTTACCGGCGCCGTCCGAGGCAAACAAAAACGAATCGGAGGCGCTGCTCTCGCGCAACGACTGCGCGAAGTTATCGCTGAGGATTCCCCTCGTTGCAGAACTGAATACGGTGCTTGCCTGCGTGCCGACAATACGGCCGTAGCTGTCGACAAATCGTGTTTCGCCCGTGGCGTTATTGACCTTTGCGGTCAGGGAACAGGAGAGCAGATGTCCGTCTGAAAGCGTGGCGCGCAGGGTAAACGTGTCGCCGTCTTTGATCGCACGGCTGGTCGAATTGGAAAAATCAAAGGTCTGCACGGTTTCCGTGGCGTCGGTAAAGCTGATGCGGATATTGTCTGATTGCATCACGCGGCTTGCGGTATCCCGCTCTGCACCGAGACCCTCGTCCTGAAACAGCTTGATCCCGTTGAAATTGGTGGAATCGGCAATGCGGCCGACCTCTTCCCGTATGCTCTCCAGCTCCTTTTGCAGCTGCGCGCGGTCATTCCCGTCGTCATAGGTGCCATTGGCTGACTGTTCCGCGAGAGAGGACAGGCGGTTGAGCATATCGTGGACCTCGCCCAGCGCGCCTTCGCCCGTCTGGATCAGTCCTTCGCCCTCTTTGACGTTGTCCAGCGCGCGCGTGATGCCCGTGACCTGCCAGCGCATTTTTTCTGAAATGGCAAGCCCCGCCGCGTCGTCTCCCGAACGGTTGATCGCATAACCGGTAGAGAGCTTTTCCAGATTCTTGGAGAGCTTTGAGCGGTTCTTTGTCAAATTGTTCAGCGCATTGAGTGCCGCGCCGTTGTGCTGAATCAGCATGGTCTTCTCCCTGAAATTTCGCTGTTATTGCCGTCAGTCCCACAGTCCTGCTGTTTCCAGTGTGATGTTGCCGCCGCACTTGGGGCAGGCGTTTTTCGCGGTTTTTTGCCCCGTCAGGTCAACTGCGTTGTTGCTGCCGCAATCCGGGCACCAACCGCGCAAAGTGCCCGGCCTGCCGCTGTGAACATAGGAAACAACTGCCTGCTCAAAAATGCGGCCGCAGTTCGGGCAGCGGGCGGGGAGGCGGGTGACGGAAAGCTGCTCGGCCTTGCGCACGGCACCTGCTTCCATCAGGTAGCGCTGCTTTTCGGGCAGCGACTTTGCGATGGCGTCCCGATCGCAATCCGCCAGCCCGCCGCCGATGAACAGCTGCTGCCGGTAATCACAGTTTTCGCATTTTGCCTGCAAGAGCTCGCCCATGTGGATATCACCACCCTTTGTGTCACGCAGATTAAACACATACAGTATATAGTTATTATATTTTACCATGTGAGGGAGGATAAATCAATATGGACGGACCATTTTCGCGATAATGGCAAGACATTTTAGGTAAATGAGCAAAAAAATTCCGGAAAATCGAAAGATTCCCGGAATTTTAGGTAACGCCACGACGGGCGGCGTCGGTTTATGCACGGCTTTTCAGGTGCTTCATGACGGGATCCGGTCTAACGCGGGTGTCTGGAATTCAAGGACCGGTTCGCTTTTGTAATAGGTCACGCAATTCCCGGCGACCTTTTTGCTTTCGTATGTGCACTTGTCGGCGCGCTTGTAAAGAGTGCTGAAGGAGAAATCATCACCGTTTTGATAAAACGCTGCGCCGACGCTGATGGTGAGCCTGCGCTCGCCCTTATCGCCGACCGGGATCGCGCCGATCGCGTCGAACAGGCGGTTGACGATCGGCTCCGCGGCGGCTTCGTCGAATACGTTCGGGACATAAGCCGCGAACTCGTCTCCGCCGAGGCGCATGATGTAATTTTTCTTTCCAAAGGTGGTCTTGAGCGCGTTGGCCACGGCAATCAGCGCCTTGTCGCTGGCGTCGTGGCCGTAGGTGTCGTTGATGCGTTTGAACTTGTCCACATCAATGAGCAGAAACAGCCCGCCCTGTCCGGTGGTGAGCAGCCGGCTGACCTTTTCCTCGCCGCTGCGGTTGCTGATGCCGGTCAGGCGATCCGTTTCCGAGAGATAGCGCCGAATGGCCAGCCTGACCATTACGCTGTTCATGCCGATGATGCCGAGAATACTCACCACGGCGGAGATGAAGATGTCCCGCGCGATGCGGCTCATCACCTTGCTGTATTCCATGCCGGAGATGATGCACCACTTACCGTCGAGCTTGCCGCCGCAATAAATCATGTCGCCATCGCCCTCGGCGCGGAAAAGCGTCTCGTCGTTTTGCAAAGCCTGCACCGCAATGTCGCGCAAAACGGGATCATTGGAAGCGGCGTAATTTTTGCCGATCTGCGAGGTATCGGTGTGGGCGATGACCACGCCCATGCTGTCGAGCACAAAGATCTGCGTGAGGGAATACGGAGAATCCCCACCGCTGCTGTAGAACATATCCTGATCTGCTATGCCGTTCACGAGTGCCTGCAGCCTGTCCGTCGGCAGATCCATTGCCACCACATCCACGCCGTCCGAGAGGACTTTACACACCGTGATCGTCGTCGAACCGGTCTGGAAATTCATGAATGGAGGCACATGAGTGACCTCGCCGCCCGCCTCCACGGCGCCGATATACCACGGACGCGACGTGGGGACATAGCCCTCACTCGGCTCCCAGCCCGTGCCGTCCAGATAGACCCCGTCGATGTATCCGTACACACCCGTGGTCGGCCCCGCGATCCGGCTGTTCAAATTACCGGATTCCCGCGTCATGAACGCCAGAATCTCTTGTGCGGACGAACCGCCCGCCAGCATTTCCTCGATCCGCTGGGACGAGAACTCGATGGATTCGTCCGCCACGCGGAGAAAGTCTCCGATCTCGCGGGATGCCACCAGATAATTGTTCTGACAGTTCCGGTACACGTTCTCCCGGCCCAGCGTCAGCAGCTCGGAAAGGTTGAGCTGGATCAGGGCAATGAGCGCAATACAAAACAGGACACAGATGACGATCTGTCTCCATTCCAGTATTTGAACTATTTTGATTACCCTGTTTTTTCCCTTGCTCAAGGCTTGCCCTCCACGCTGACGCGTTCAACAAAGAGCGATCCGCCGCCGCTTGGCGGCGAAAACAAATTTGCATGTCAATTCTTTGCGGCCTTTGCCTGCGGCACGCCCATGTCGACCCGGCCGTTGACCTTCACGCCGCGCTCCATGGTCATCTGCGCCGTGCGCACGTCGCCTGTCAGGCTCGCGCTTCCCTTGAGTGCCACAAGGCCGCTTACATTCAGATTGCCGCGGATCGGTCCGTTGCTGTCGACGTTTGCCGCACGGATGTTGCCGGTGAGCGAAGCGTCCCCGTCGATCACGACGTCGCCCGACACCGTTACGTCGCCGGTCAGCGTTGCGCCGACAAGCATCAGATCCTTCGCGGCGATGGAGCTGGTCGTATTCGCATGGATCGTGACCATGCCGTCTGACACGATCTCGCCGCTGAAATCGCCGACGATCTCCACATCGCTGTCGCTGCGCAGCGTCCCTTCGATGACCGTGCCCGCCGCAAAATATGTTGTGTTTTCACGGCGCGGCGGTACGCCGACATCCGCGAAACGCGGCTCCGGCGGGGGAGGCGGCGGAACGGGTGCAGGTTTAGTCACGACGGGTGCGGGCTCGCTCACGACAGGCGCAGGCTCCGGAGCGGGGCTTGCGGCCGAAGGCGCACTTTGAACGCTCGGCGGGGGAGGCGGCGCGATGGGAAAGTCCTGCTGCGTGATCGGGGTGTCTTGCTGTGCGGGCTCAGCCGCCGTGCTCTTGCTTTTTCCGAATAACTCCGCCATGGCACGGCCAAAACCGTCCTGTTTGTTCTCTGCTTTGCCCATTTTTAAACAGTCCCTTCTGATACAATTTCACGATGAAAGCCGCCGGCGCGTCTATGCGGCCGTTTATGGCGGGGCGAAGCAGCTGCTCAGCCGCTTACGAACAGGACCGGCATTGTTTCCGGCGTGATCGCCATAAACGAATAACCCTGCTCGCGCAGCCGGTCAATGATCGTGGGAAGCGCTTCGACCGTGGAAGTCTTGCTGACGCTGTCGTGGAGCTGCACGACGCCGCGCGTCAATCCCGACATATCGCGCAGTACGTTTTCCACCAGCTTTTCGGCGGTGTTCTGGCTGTCGACGTCCTCTGTCGACACGTTTGCGTCAAACGGTACAAAGTCGCGGCGCACCATCTCGCCGATCAGCTTTCGATAAACCGCCGCGTTGTAGATGTTGATGCTGCCGCCGGGAAGGCGGAACACCGTCGGAGCCACGCCGGTCGCGTTCAAGATTTCCTGAAAATTCTGATAAAAGTCGCCGAGAAAACTTTCCATCGAGGCGTAGATCGCTGCATAGTCGTGCGTGTAGGAATGCATACCGATCGTATGTCCCTGCGCGGCGATGTTCCGCAGACGCTGCTCGTCCCCTTCCTCGTTGCAGCCGACGACAAAGAATGTGGCTTTGACGTCCTTTTCCGCGAGAATCGCAAGGATCTCGTCCGTCCGTTCTGACGGCCCGTCGCTGAAGGTCAGGTACACGACCTTTTCGATGCGCTCTGTTGCCCCGTAGGGCTGCGGCGCGTGGAAATCCGGGTACAACGACTGATAC
Source organism: Oscillospiraceae bacterium (assembly GCA_902783035.1). Classification (GTDB taxonomy): domain Bacteria; phylum Bacillota; class Clostridia; order Oscillospirales; family Oscillospiraceae; genus Hominicoprocola. The sequence continues at coordinate 1,922 of CACZPK010000048.1, read as the reverse complement.
GCGGGCGGCTCTTCGGAAGCCGCGTCCGCCGTGTCCTTACTGCCGGTTTCCGCGTCCGGCGCCGTGGGTTCCGCGGCGGGCGGAACAACCGGCGCCGCGTCAGAAACGGGTTCCTGCGGTGCGGAAGCGATGCGATAATATTTGACGGCAAGCGAGCAGGGAACGGCGATCAGGACGCAGATGGAGAGGAATATCAGGTTTTTAAAAAAGCGAATGCTTCCGATATATTTGCTCGGCGCAGCTGCCGGTACCGTGTGGCTCGCGGCGGTGCCGGACTCTTTGAAGACAAGAGAATGTGCCGGGGCTTTTTCGATTTTACCTGCCAATTGTGATCACCTGTTTCTGCCTAGGTCCCTGGGACAGAGGCTATGTCCCATTTCAACCGAACCGGTTCCTCCGGGAAAGGTTGAGCGTGCCGTCCTGCATGTCGTGTACGCTGTCGAGGCTCTTGCCCGTTCCCTTCGCCACGCACAGGATCGGTTCGTCGGCAATCACGGTCGGGATGCCCGTGCGTGATGTGATCAGCCGGTCAAACCCCCGCACAAGACTGCCGCCGCCCGTCATGATAATGCCGTTGCTGGCAATGTCCGCCGCCAGTTCCGGCGGCGTGCGCTCCAACACCTGTTGTACCGCCTCCAGGATCTGCTCCACAGGCTCCTCAAAGGCGTCCATCATCTCTGTCGAGGTGACGACATCGCTTTGCGGCAGTCCGGTCGTCAGACTGCGCCCCGTCACCTTCATCGACATCTCTTCTTCTGTCGGGAAAACGCAGCCGATGGCGATCTTCATCTCCTCCGCCGTCTGCTCGCCGATCAGCAGGCCGTGCTCACGGCGCATGTATTTGATCGCCGCCTCGTCGAAGCGGTCGCCCGCCACCTTTATCGACGCCGAAACCACCACGCCAGAAAGAGAGATGACGGCGATATCCGCCGTGCCGCCGCCGATGTCGATGACCAGATTGCCGTCCGGCTGGGAAATATCAATGCCCGCTCCGATTGCTGCCGCAACGGGCTCCTCAATGAGGTATACCTTCGACGCGCCCGCCTGAATACCGGCGTCGATGACCGCGCGCTCCTCCACCTCCGTGATCCCGGAGGGCACGCAGACGATGATCCGCGGCTTGACAATTTGAACGCCGACGGATTTTCGCATAAAATCGCGGAGCATCCGTTCCGTTACGTCGTAGTCCGATATGACCCCGTCGCGCAGCGGGCGGATGGTAATGATTTCGCCCGGTGTGCGCCCCAACATGGTCTGCGCGTCCGTGCCGACCTTGAGCAGTTTTCCCGTGCTTCGCTGGATTGCAACGACAGACGGCTCCTGCAAGACGATCCCCCGGCCCTTGACATATATTTCGACGGAAGCCGTACCGAGATCGATTCCAATATCCTTGCGAAGTCCCATATATAATCCCTTCCGATAATCCCTTTCAACGCTCGCCGCTCAGTTGAGCTTTTTGCCATTTTCATTGCACCATTCGACATACAGACAAAGCAGTGTCGCGGGGCTGACGTTGTACTGCTCCGCAATCTCACGAAAGTCTTTGATTGCATAGTCCCACGCCTGCTGGAACGGCAGGCCGTACTGCCTTACGGCGGCGTCCAGACGCATCGCCGCGACGCTGCGGTTTGACCCCAGCATGGCGGCATATTCCTGACTGATCACTTCGTCCGGCGTATCCGTACCCGTTACCAACCGGGCAACTTGGCATTGCATAGCGGAAAACATCGCTTTCCTCCTTCAGCCTTTCTGTAAGCATACCTGAAGATTTGAACGCACGCGAAGATTATACCCGGCCGCCGGCCTTAAGTGCCTTTCCACCGACAAAACAATGACTGATACTATTATCTGATTAAAAGCTTACACTTTTAATCAGATAGATGCCGCCGACGGCGGCATACAGTTGCTCACGCAACTGACGT
>CACZPK010000047.1 GCA_902783035.1 Oscillospiraceae bacterium | reverse complement strand
CGTCAAGGATATGTCCCGCCTCGGACGTGAGTACCTTCAGGTCGGTCAGTACACCGAGCTGGTGTTCCCCAGTCACGGCATCCGCTTTATCGCGGTGAACGACGGCGTCGACAGCCTCTGTGAGTCCACCAACGACTTCACCCCGTTCCGGAACATCATCAATGAGTTTTATGCCAAGGACTGCAGCAAGAAAGGGCGCTCGGCGGCGAAGGTCAAGGCGGAAACGGGAGCGCGCGTCGGTTCGCGGCCGCCCTACGGGTATCAAAAGGACCCCGACGATCCGAAACGGCACATCATCCCCGATCCCGACGCCGCGCCGGTGGTGCAGCACATCTTCGCCCTCTGCGCGTCGGGCAGCGGCCCGTCGCAGATCGCCAGGCAGCTCGCAAGCGAGAAGGTGTTCAGCCCCAGTTATTACTACTACACGAAGTTTGGCGTGGAGCTGACGGGGCTGGATCTGGACGAGCCGTATAACTGGAACGCGGCGAGCGTGAGCCACATCCTCGCAAACGAGACCTACCTCGGCAACACGGTCAACCTCAAGTATACCACGATATCGTTCAAGAACAAGAAGAAGATCGAGCGCCCGGAGTCCGAGCAGCTCCGCTTCGAGAATACGCACGAGGCGCTGATCGATAAGGGAACGTGGGAGATCGTGCAGGAGATCAGGGCGCACAAGCGCCGCAGGACGAACATGGACGAGCAGGATATGTTCTCCGGTCTGGTCTACTGCATGGACTGCGGCAGCACGATGACGCTGAGCAGAGCGCATACGATGAAAGAAAGCCAGTATAACTTCACCTGCCAGAACCATCGCAAGAACGGCAAAAACGTCTGCTCACCGCATTACATCCGCGAGAGCGTTCTCGCAAAGGTCGTCCTGGACGATATTCGGTGGATCACTCACTTCGCGTGGCAGAACGAAGTCCTCTTCGCGCAGCACATCGGCATGAAGCGGACGAAGGAGGCGCAGAAGGAGATCAACGCGCTCCAGAAGCGCATCGACGCGGAAAGCAGGCGCGACGCGGAACTCACGAGACTGTTCAAGCGGCTCTATGAGGACTCAGCCCTCGAGCGTATCCCCGACGAACAGTACAGCATCCTTTCGAACGAGTATCTCACGGAGCAGAAGCAGATCCAAGAGGAACTGCCCAAGCTGCAGGCCTGTCAGCAGGAGCTGAAAGACAGCGTCGCCAACGTCGCACGGTTCATCGACAAGGCGAGACAGTATGAGCGCATTGACGAGCTGACGCCGGAGCTCCTGCGGACGTTCGTCAAGCGCATTGAGGTCGGCGAACGCAGCAAGCGGTATGCCCGTGACGCGGCGCGCGACGTCAAGATCTACTACCGCGATATCGGATTGGTCGACGATCTGCCGCAGAGCATGGCGGCCGATAAAGAACCCAAGAAGGAACAGGAAATTGCCTGAAACGGCGTAAATACGGCACAGGGGCCTGTGCGCGAACACAGGCCCCTGCTGAGGGAAAACATCATTCAATTAGGTGGTGTCAGAAGTTCTCCCTGTCTAATGCCGCACCAGCCGTTCTTTTTTTGTGTTCAAACGAGCGGGAGCGCACGGACGCAAAAATGCGCCATATCAACGTGCGTTTCGTCAATAAACTCCACGCCTTCACCGCGAAGCAGTTCGACCTGACGGTTTGCGCCGCCGAAGGCGAATGCGCTCGATACCTCGCCGTCCCGCTTGACGACACGGTGGCAAGGGATCACCCCCGGCTCCGGATTGACATGCAGCGCATAGCCAACCACACGGGCCAGACGCCGGTTGCCCAGCGCTTCCGCGACCTGTCCGTAGGTGGCGACACTGCCGCGCGGGATCTGCTTTACCGCCGCATACACTTTGTCAAATGTTGTCATGTCTCAGTTCCTTTCCCGGCTCCGCCTGCGCCAGCAGCAGGCTTGCCAGCACCAGCACGGCACCCAGATAGTTGCGTGGCAGCAGCCGTTCGCTGGCGAGGAAATACGCCACGATGGCGGAGAATACCGGTTCCAGCGTGAAAATAAGCGCTACCCGCGAGGCCGCCGTGTATTTTTGCTGCGTGTTTTGAATGATGAACGCAAGGCCGGAGCAGAACAGCCCCAGAAACAGCGCTGCACCCCAGCATGCGGGTGTGCGCGGCAGACACGGTTCCTCAAAAATGACGGAGAGCAGCAAAAACACGGCGCCCGTGACGCCGATCTGCACCACGCACATGCCGATGGGATCGACCGCCGCATCGGAAACCGCACGCTCGGTCATCAGAATATCCGCAGCGTAGGCAACCGAGCACAGCAGGCAAAGCGCGTCCCCGGAGGCAAACCGCAGCGCTTCGTTGAGCGTCATGAGCGCCAAGCCGATCACGCAGACGAGCAGCGCCAGTGCCAACCTTTTTTCCGGCAGTTTTCGGAAGGCAATCAACTCGATAAGCGGCGTAATGACGACCGCAAGGCAGCTGATGAACCCTGCGTTGGACAGGGAGGTGTACTTCACGCCGTAGGTTGCGCCGACGTAGGTCACCACCAGCACCAGCCCCAGCACCACGCCCCAGCGCAGGCTCGCGCGCGTTAAGCCGCGCAAATGCCGCCAATAGTATGCGCCGAGAATCGCAAACGCAATCAGGAAACGGAAAGCGTTGAGGTTCAGCACGTCCATCTCTTCAAAGCAGACGCGGGAGAAATAATACGAAATGCTCCAAAAACCCGTTGCCAGCACCAGCAGCCATTCTGCGCGCCGCTGCTTTGTCATCTCTCCCGCCCCCTTTGCAAATTCTTACGGCTGCGCAGCAGTCTGCCGGACAGCCGCCGGGTGCTATTGTACCATTTCCGCCTCCGAAGGGCAAGCGCGAGTTATGTGTCCGGGCTTTACACCGCCGCTGTAAGCATGTTATACTGGATACATTCAAATACTGATTGGAGGTCCCGCACATGAAATCCCGTCCCTTGTCCCATCGCATTCTGAGCCTTGCCTGCACACTGTTGCTGGCGCTCTCGTGTCTGCCGGGCGCGGCGCTCGCAGCGGATACGAACCAGCTGCCCAACGGCTGGTGGCCGGTATGGGAGCCGTATGAGAATGCGCTCAACTCCGGCAACGCCGAGCAGATCGTCAAAACCGGCGACGCCGTGCTGGCATTCTTCGCCCAATATCCGCTGGACGTCAACATTGGTGAGTTGTCCATCAACATTCGCCAGAAACGGCTGGACATGCTCTACTATGAGGGCAAGGGGGATTATGCCGGCGCGATCGAAAACACGACGAAGCTGCGTGATCTGGCAGACTACATGAATAAAAACAGCAGCATTGATTACAGCGATACCTATACCCGCTGCATCATCCACCTCGATCTGCTGTCGCCTTTTACCGGCGTTTACGCCGCGTCATACACGCAGCGGAGCAATTATGCCTCCCGCATCGCGCCCGTCTCCGGCTCGCTCTACGGCAGCGTGTTTCAGGGCTATCTTGCCGATAACGGCAACGGGCGGGGCAGCATTGCCTCCGTCTATGTGGAGCTGGAGCGCGAGACCGCCGAGGGCTTTGACTACCTGATCCAGCCTATCGCAAAGGGCGGGCAGGTTTTGCAGATCAACCTCAACTATGAAAACAAGGGTACGACCGCCCGCGCGATCCCCACGGGCGCTTATGACCGGAGCATCCAGGAGACGCTTTCCTATCTTGCCACGCTTTCCTGCCCGGTGATGCTGCGCATCGGCGGCGAGATGAATATTTGGGGCAATCCGCAGCAGATCACCGATGAATATGTCACGCCCGCCGACTTCATCCGGTCTTACCGTTACATCGCGGACAAGGCGCGTGCGGTCTGCCCGAAGGTGGAGCTGGTGTGGTCGCCCATGTATATCTGCCGTTGGGGCGAGACATTTGAAGAGTTCTGGCCCGGTGACAACTATGTGGACTGGGTCGGCATGTCGTTCTACTTCAACCATGACCGCAGCGATTCCGATGCCATCTATTGGATCGAGGCGACACGCTCCATGCAGTTTACCGATCCGCTGCTCTCCGCCAAATCGCTGGTTGCCTTTGCCAAACAGCACAATAAGCCCGTGGCGGCAACAGAGGGCGGTGCGTACAAGAACGGCAGCCGGGGCGAGGCCTACGCCGCCGCATTGACGGCCAAGGAATACGCTGCCGTTACGATGGTCTATCCGGAGATCAAAAGCCTTGTCCACTTTGATATGAACATCAATGAGGTCAACGGACGGCATGATTATACCATGACCGGCAGCCTCCGCAATCAGACGCTTTCCGCGATCGACGCCAATCCGTCGCTGATTTCCCGCGGTGAGAGCAGCGCCGCCACTTATATTCCCGCTGAGAAATACAATGAGGCGGCGAAGGACGGGAAGATCATCTTCGGTGCGACGGGCTATACCTACAATGACCGCGACATGCGTGTGACGTATGCGCTGGACGGTAAGGAGACCGCCGGCACCGGCGCATCCAACCGGTATGTGCTGGACACGGCTGCCGTCGGCAGCGGCGCGCATACGCTCAAGGTCACCTTTACGGATTCCAAGGGCTACAGCGAAAGCAAAAGCTATCGGATCGAGGTCGGCAGCACGGTGAAGATCACCGTGGGCGAGGCACCGGCACAGCAAACGCCCGCGCCGGCCGCAAACGGAGCGCCCGGTGTCAGCGTGAAGGGCAAGGCGGTGCAGTGGACGGATGCAGCGCCATTCATTGATGCAAACAGCCGTACGCTGGTGCCGCTTCGCGCTGTGGGCGCGGCACTGGGACTGAACGTGGATTGGGACGGCACGAAACGCGAGGCGAGCTTCAGCGACGGCAACAAGACCATTTACTTCCCCATTGACCGTTCCAGTGCCCATACGAGCGACGGCAAAAGCATCACAATGGACACTGCGGCCGTAATCGTAAACAGCCGCACCTATGCTCCCATCCGGCCCCTCGCCGAGTTTTTCGGGTTCAGCGTGGAATGGGATGGCACGAGCCGTACGGTCATCATCAAATGATGTGACTTTTTGCGCAGAAGCACTCATGCGAAATGTTGCGCGCTGCGTAAAGCGGTGCGCAGGGTTATCAGGCTCGCAAACAAAACAATCGCCCCGCCAAACGGCGGGGCGATTGTTTTACTTTCTGCGTGTGTGCAGTTCACGCATACCGTCGACCGTATCGCAAATGGGCTTGAAGCGGCAGGAGCCGCAGTCGGCGGGAAGACCCTCCATAATATGCGTCAGCGTTTGCGTGATACCATCGACCGTTGCGGCTGCGGCGACAAGCTCAGGCGTGACGGCATCACCCGTAATGAAAACAAGCTGTGCGCGTCGCACATGCGGGTTCTTGCGATAGCCGCGGATGTATGCCGCGCCGACCGCGCGAAAATCGATGCCGCGCCGGATGGCGGATTTGCTCAGCCGAACCTGCTCGCGGTTGCTTTGTGCGGAGGTGCGCACCATATAGCCCTCCGGAAAGACGTGGTATTTGACAAACGACATGTCCCGGATCGCCTGATATGCCGCCTCGTCATCGCCCAGATCGTCTGAGAGAAGAAATGCAAGGCGTGCAAACGCCGCGTCCCCGTGCAGCTCCGGCAGATCTTTGCCATAGAGCAGGATCTCGTCGTGCGGCACGAGGCGTTCGTCGCTCGTGATGCAGGTGAAGTTGACCGAGGGGCAGTCTGAGCCGCCGAGCTCAAACGCGGCATCACGCTGCATGATGAACGCACTGTCGCCGGCGTCGCGCCACGCGGATGCGGCAACATAATCCCAGCGGCGCGGTTCCCTGTCCGCAAGGCGGGCGCGCGCGGCTGTGATGATACCGTCGTACAGATCCATGCTTATGTGTCGGATACGGCGGATTCACCGCGAAGGCGGCAGAGCAGCCGATAGCCCCCATCCAGCAGCCTCTGGTCAAGGTTGCAGTAATACACCAGAAACAGCGCCGCAGCGACGGCGAAGAGCACCTTGCAGGTGAACCAAAAAATTTTACCAAACATACTAGAGCCTCCTGTCCGGACGGAGCGTTATGCGCTCCGCTTTGCCATACCCTTCCGGCGCGCAAATTCTGCCGCGCCGAGCGCGCCCATTAGCTGTGGGTCGGTTTTCAGCTCGACCACCTTGAGCTTCAGCACGCGTTCGATCGCCTGCTTGAGTCCGTCGTTTTTCGCACAACCGCCGGTGAGCGTAATGCGGTCCACAGCGCCCGCCTTCTTTGCCATGACAAAACAGCGTTTTGCCACCGCCATCTGGATGCCGGCGGCGATCTCGTCCATCGGTTTACCCTCTCCGACCAGGGTAATGACCTCGCTTTCGGCAAACACGGTGCACTGCGCGGTGATCGGGATGACGTTGCGCGCGCTCAACGACAGTTTGGAGAATTCGGGCAGCGACATTTCAAAAGAGCGTGCCATCGCCTCATAAAAGCGTCCCGTACCGGCGGCGCACTTGTCGTTCATGGCGAAGTTCTTTACGGTGCCGTCGCTGTCAATGCTGATGCCCTTGACGTCCTGCCCGCCGATGTCAATGATTGCCTTTACGCTGGGGTCGGTGATGTGTACGCCCATTGCGTGACAGGAAATCTCGCTGATATTTTCGTCGGCAAACGGCACCTTGTTGCGCCCGTAGCCCGTACCGATGAGATAGGCGAGCGCATCGGCGCCCGGCAGCCCCACGGCTTCGCAGACCTCCTTCATGGCCAGCGTTGCGCTCGTTCCGGCGTTGATCTTGGAGCGCAGGGTGGTGTCGGCGACGAGACGCCCGGCCTCGTCCAAAATGACTGCTTTGGTATAGGTGGAACCCACGTCGCAGCCGCCAAAGTAATTCATCGCGTATTTTCTCCTCAAAAACAGGTTTTCATGCCAGCTCCAGCTTTTGCAGCACCTCACCCACGCCGCGCAAAAGGGGGGAATCCGCCGGTAAGTCAAATGCGGTTCGACCCGCCGCGTCGTTGCGCGTTTGCTGTGCGTCTGTGCCGATCACGGCGAGCAGGGGCGCGCCTGTGATCGCGGGGTCGGAAAACAGTTCCGGGCGTGTCGCACGGTTGACGATCACGCCGCAGCGCGCGCACGGCACCAGACTGTCTGCCACGCGCTTCACCGTTTCGGCGACCTGATAGCCCTTGCGGCTCTGGTCGGTGACGAGCAGCAGGTCCGTGACCTGTTCCATCACACGGCGGTTGATCTGCTCGATGCCCGCTTCGCCGTCGATCACGACATAGTCGAAATCTGCGGCAAGCAGGCCGATGATCTCTTTCAGGCAACCGTTTACGGCGCAGTAGCAGCCTGCCGCCTCGGGACGCCCGATGGCGAGAAAGGCAAAGCCACGCGTTTCCTCCATGGCGTCAAAAAGGCGGAAACGCGCCTCGGCGGTCAATTCGTCCGGGGTTACGCCGCCTGCGCCGCCGGAGAGCGCCTTGCGAATGTCATCCAGCGTTTCCGAGACCTCGACGCCCAAGCCCGTTGCCAGCCCCACAGCCGGGTCCGCATCAATGGCGAGGAGCCTTGCCGCGGGATGCCGCTCGCTCAAAAGCCGCACAAACGCTGCCGAAAGCGCCGTCTTGCCGACGCCGCCCTTGCCCGTGAGCGCTATGATCCTTGCCGCCAAGCACATCCCTCCGATCACCCGAACGATGACCTGATTTTATCACAAACGAGCCCCTTTTACTATAATGCGCACTGAACAAATCCGAAGCCCTTGAAAAGCAAGCGTTCAAGGGTGCGCGGATTTGTTCAAGTGCAAGGATTTTGAAGAAATCACTTCAAAATCCTTGCACTTCGAGAAAAAGCAATCCTTGCTTTTTTTCGATAAACGCATGGAAACAGTGGCTGATTTCGCCCAAATTACGGTTTTGACGAATTGCAGGGCTCTTGCCCTGCGAATAAACCGCGTTGCGGTTTATTCAGTAGACATTACAATAAGCGTTTCCGGACGGTTGGCACAAAAGAAAAAGAGGACGCACAAGCGTCCTCTTTTGTTGCTTTGCGTGTCAGTCTTACTTGAGCTCGACCTTGGCGCCGGCCTCTTCGACCTTCTTCTTCATCTCTTCGGCCTCGTCCTTGCTGACGCCTTCCTTCAGGGTCTTGGGAGCGCCCTCGACGAACGCCTTCGCCTCGGCAAGGCCCAGGCCGGTGATCTCACGGACGACCTTGATGACCTTGATCTTCGCGGCAGCGTCAAAGCTGGCGAGAACGACGTCGAAGTCGGTCTTCTCCTCAGCGGCAGCGGCAGCGCCGGCACCGGCAGCGGGAGCGGCCATCGCGGCGGCGGAAACGCCGAACTCCTCCTCGAGGGCATGAACGAGCTCGGAGAGCTCCAGAACGGTCAGAGCCTTGATCTCTTCGATCATAGCAGTCACTTTCTCAGACATGGTAAAGTTCCTCCTG
>CACZPK010000046.1 GCA_902783035.1 Oscillospiraceae bacterium | reverse complement strand
GCATCCCCCATGGGGATACCCCTGATTGCAAAACGCGCTGACGCGCGGCTCACTCGCCTTCGCTCGATCGCGTCGCTTCCGGGCCGTACGGCTGTTGTTACTTATCCAGCAGGCATGCTACGCCCGGAAGCTCCTTGCCCTCAAGGAACTCGAGGCTGGCGCCGCCGCCGGTGGAAATGTGCGTGATCTTGTCCGCGAAGCCCAGCTGTTCCGCTGCTGCAGCGCTGTCGCCGCCGCCGATGATCGTCACCGCGCCGCTTTCCGCCAACGCCTTGGCCATCGCCTTGGTGCCGACGGCAAAGGTCGGGAATTCAAATACGCCCATCGGGCCGTTCCACACAATGGTACCCGCGTTCTTGACCGCGCCGCAGAACAGCTCGACGGTCTTCGGGCCGATGTCCATGCCCATCATATCCGCGGGGATCTTGCCGGCGTCCACGGTGACGGGTGCGGCGTCCGCAGAGAACTCCTTGGCGCACACACTGTCCACGGGCAGCAGGAGCTTGACGCCCTTCTTCTTGGCCTTTTCGATCATCTCCAGCGCATAGTCCAGCTTGTCGGCCTCCAGCAGAGAGTTGCCGATCTCGCCGCCCTGCGCCTTGGAGAAGGTGTACGCCATGCCGCCGCCGATGATGATGGTGTCCGCTTTTTCCAGCAGATTGTTGATGACGTTGATCTTATCGCTGACCTTCGCGCCGCCGAGCACTGCAACGAACGGGCGTTTGGGATCATCGAGCGCCTTGCCCATGACCTCCAGCTCCTTGGCGACCAGGAAACCGGACACGGCGGGCAGATAGTGGGATACGCCTTCGGTGGAGGCGTGGGCACGGTGAACGGTGCCAAACGCGTCGGAGACGTAGACTTCTGCCATCGAAGCAAGCTCCCTGGCAAAGTCGGGGTTGTTCTTCTCTTCCTCAATGTGGAAACGCAGGTTTTCCAACAGCATGATCTCGCCGCCCTGGAGCGCCTTGGCTTTAGCCTTTGCGTCCTCGCCGATCACATCCTTGGCAAAGATCACGTCCTTGCCCAGCAATTCGCTCAGGCGCTTGGCCACCGGCGCAAGGGAAAGCTTCTCTTTCCATTCGCCCTTGGGCTTTCCGAGGTGGGAGCAGGCAATGACCGCCGCGCCCTGCTCAAGCAGATAGCGGATGGTCGGCAGTGCCGCGACGATGCGCTTGTCGCTTGTGATAGCGCCGGTCTCCTTGTCCTGCGGCACGTTGAAATCGCAGCGCAGCAATACCTTTTTACCCTTGACGTCGATGTCCTGAACGGTTTTCTTGTTGTAGTTCATATATCGTCCTCCTTCAAGTTGCGGCGTGCTTCCGCGTGATCTACGATGATGGTTCCAACCTGATGCATGATGGCCTTGAAATGAGTCTTCTCATATTTCGCTGTGGGAAACCCCGGATCTTTCCGCCATTTCACCCGTTCGGGCAAGATGCGGGAAATCCAGCTGCCGCAACGCCTCAAAAACGATCACGGCCACCGAATTTGACAGGTTCAGGCTCCGCGCTTCGGCACGGATGGGCAGACGGATGCAGCGCGTATCATGCGCCATACGGAAATCTTCGGGCAGGCCCGCGGTTTCCTTGCCGAAAAAGAGCCAGCAGTCGTCACGGAAGGTCGCCTTTGTGTAGTCCTGCGGCGCCTTCGTGGTGGCAAGCCAGCAGTCCTCCGCTGCTTCGGGGTGCCGGGCGAACAGATCGGCGAGGTTTTCATAGACCGTCACCTCGACGAGATGCCAGTAATCCAGTCCCGCGCGTCTGACCGCGCTTTCCGATATATCAAAGCCCAGAGGCTTGACCAAATGCAGCCGTGCGCCCGTTGCGGCGCAGGTGCGGGCAATGTTGCCGCAGTTCTGCGGAATCTCCGGCTCGACCAAAACGACGTTTAGCATGGACGGGCGGCTCCTTTTTCACGAAAGTCAAATCATTATATCGCGGAAAGTTTAAAAAAGCAACGGTTGAAATGCATTTTATAAACAATAATTTGCAATTTATCCGCCGAAAAGGGACCCGTCCGAAGATTTGTGAAAATTTTTATGCAAAACGGGTGGATTTTTGCGTGGGAATTTGATATGATAAACGCACTATGTAAAAAGGGGGAATATCCGATGGAACGTAAGACGGCGATTCTGTTTATGCCGGACGATATTGCCTTGACAAAGGATAAGACGCCGCTGATGCTGCAAACCGTTTGGTTTTGCCCGATCCTGACCTGGACGTGTGCAGAACTGACCGAGAGCGGCATCGAGCGGCTTTTTATTGTCTCCGACAAGCGGGCGCATGAGTTGATCGCGCCCCACGTGCCGCACGGTGCCGTGCTGGTGGACGGCGCGCGTCACGCGGAAGAGCTGCTCCGGCTGCTCGACGGAGAGACGGGCGAGGTGCTCGTTCTCAACGGCGTGGTTTTGCCGGTGGGCGTGTTCTCGGGCGGTGCGGTGTATGCGGCGAAGGCGGAGAACATTTGCAAGGTACTGCGGGAGCATGGCGCCTTTGCGGCGTTTCCCGAGGGGACGGAGATACAGAAAGGGTTCCTGCCCGTTGGCGACGAGGAGGAACTGCGCGCCGCGCAGCCCATGTGCCGTCAGAAGATCCTGCAAAAACACATGGACGCGGGCGTGACGATTTTGGATACGAACAACTGCTACATCGACCCGCGGGTCAAAATCGGCGCGGGAACGGTGATCCTGCCCGGCACGATCCTGCGCGGGAACACGGTCATCGGCGAGAATTGCACGGTCGGCCCGAACACGATGCTCACCGACTGCACCGTGGGCCACGACACGGAGGTCAACGCCTCGCAGGGAACGGAGAGCCGCATTGGCAGCCATACCAACGTGGGGCCGTTTGCCTATCTGCGCCCGAACAGCACGGTGGGCGACCACGTGAAGGTTGGCGACTTCGTGGAGATCAAGAACAGCGTTATCGGTGACGGGACAAAGATTTCGCACCTGACCTATGTGGGCGATTCCGACGTGGGCGAGCGGGTCAACTTCGGCTGCGGCACGGTGACGACCAACTACGATGGATTCAAGAAGTACCGCTGCACCATCGGGGACGATGTGTTCATCGGCTGCAACACCAACCTCGTCGCGCCGGTGAAGCTCGGCGATGGGTGTTACACCGCGGCGGGTTCGACCATCACAAAGGACGTGCCTGCGGACGCGCTCGGCGTGGCGCGGCAGCGTCAGGAGAACAAAGAGGGCTGGGCGGCAAAGAACCGCGCAATCAAGGGAAAGAAGTAAAACGATATACATTACGGATATAATGGAGGGTTACAGCCATGATTTCTCACGGGAAAGACATCAAGGTGTTTACCGGCAACGCCAATCCCCAGCTTGCCGCCGATATCTGCAAGACCATCGGCATTAAGCTGGGCGAGAACGAGGTCAAGGGCTTCGCCGACGGCGAGGTTTCCTGCTCGCTCTATGAGACGGTGCGCGGCAGCGACGTGTTTCTGGTCCAGTCGACCTGCAAGCCCGTCAACGACAACCTGATGGAGCTGCTCATCATGATCGACGCATGCCGCCGCGCTTCCGCGGGCCGCATCACCGCGGTGATCCCGTACTTTGGCTACGCGCGGCAGGATCGCAAGGCGAAGTCCCGCGATCCCATCAGCGCCAAGCTCGTGGCGAACATGATCGTTGCCGCCGGCGCAGACCGCGTGCTGACGATGGATCTGCATGCCGCGCAGATCCAGGGCTTTTTCGACATTCCCGTGGATAACCTCCTTGGCAACCCGATCTTTGTGGATTATTACGCCAAGAAGTTCGGCGAGCGGGCGGGCGACATGGTCGTTGTCTCGCCGGACGTCGGTTCCGTGGCGCGTTCCCGCGCATTTGCACAGAAGCTGCACATGGGTCTTGCCATTGTGGATAAACGCCGTCCCAAGGCAAACCAGAGCGAGGTCATGCACGTCATCGGCGACGTGAAGGGCAAGGACTGTATCCTCTTTGACGACATGGTCGACACCGCCGGCTCGCTTTGCGGCGCGGCGAAGGCGATCATTGAGATCGGCGGCGCGAACAAGGTCTATGCCTGCGCATCCCACGGCGTGCTTTCCGGCCCCGCCATCGACCGGCTGGAGGCGAGCAAGATCGAGGAACTGGCGCTGCTCGACACGATTCCCGCCCATCCCGAGGCGGCGCGTGCGCGGATCAAGTACCTGACGGTTGCGTCGATGTTTGCCGAGGCGATCGAGCGCACCTATCAGGAAATTTCTATTGCAAAGCTGTTCAACTGAATGGTATCATCAAAGGAGCGGCGTTTTGCCGCTCCTTTCTGCTTTTTTTAAGGAAACAAGGTTATGCTTTTCAACAAAAAATCCACCTCCGGCGGCGTAGAATGGCTGTTGGTCTGTTTGGGCAACTATGGCCGGCGCTATGAGAATACCCGCCACAACATCGGTTTTCTTGCCGCCGAGCGGCTCATCGAGAAAAACGACCTCAAATGCAACCGGCTGCGTTTCAAGGCGCTTACCGAAACCATTGACTTCGGTGGGGCAAAGGTGTTGCTGATGATGCCGCAGACCTATATGAACCTCTCCGGCGAGGCGGCCGGCGAGGCGGCGCGGTTTTACAAGGTACCGCCCGAGCATGTGCTCGTCATCAGCGACGATGTGTCGCTTCCGCTGGGCAAGCTCCGCGTGCGCGGAAATGGCAGCGCGGGCGGACACAACGGCCTGAAGAACATCATTGCCCACCTGGGGACGGATCAATTCCCGCGTGTGAAAGTCGGCGTCGGCGCACCGCCGGACGCGGAATATGACATGGCGGATTGGGTGACCGGCGCGTTTTCCGCTGCCGAGCGCAAGGTGATCGACGCGGCGGTCGACCGCGCTCTTGACGCGGCGGCATGCGTGATTGAGAAGGGCGTTACAGAGGCGCAGAACCGCTATAACGGATAGCCGCGCCGGTTGATATGGGATTTCATGCGGAATCGCGCATGGAGGATTGTATGTGTCGAATCTGAACCAGCTGTTACAAGCCATTGCCGCTTTGCCGGAGCTGAGAGAACTGGCGGAGGCGGTCGATGCGGGGCGCTGCCCTGCGTCGGTTTCCGGCCTTTCGCCTGTGCACCGGGCCATGGCCGCCGCGGCGCTGCGTCAAACGACGGAGCGCCCCTTTGTCATGCTCTGCGCCGACGAAGGCGAGGCCAACCGCATGGCTGCCGACCTCCGTACCCTGACGGGAACGGATGCAGCCTTGCTGTTTGCGCGCGAATGGCAATTACGCGACCGCGTTTACGCCTCCCGCAGCTTTGAACAGCAGCGCATGGGAACGCTGTGTTCCCTCGCGGCGGGCAAGGCGCCGCTGCTGGTTGCCACAGTCGACGGTATGTTGCAGCGCACGCTGCCGCCGGATGCCCTGCGCGACGCCGCTTTGACGCTCAGACCCGGCGCACGCTTTGATCTGAGCGATCTTGCGCGGCGGCTGGACGCTTCGGGATATGCCCGTGCCGATCAGGTGGAAGGCGTGGGGCAGTTTGCTTTGCGCGGCGGCATACTGGATATCTGGTCGCCGCTGGCCGCGCCCGTGCGCGTGGAATTTTTTGACGATGAGATCGACGCCATGGGCGAATTCGATGTGAGCACCCAGCGGCGCACCAAAAATATCCAGAGACTCTCCATTCTTCCGGCAGCCGAGGTGCTGCCGGATGCCGCCGAGGGCGGACGTGACGCGATGCTTGCGCGCATCGAGCATGCGGCGAAGGTCCTGGCGCGCAAAAAAGGTACGGATAAAGCCGTGGAGACGCTGCGAGCCGACCGGGAGCGTTTTGACCAGCACCTGAGTGTGGGCGGCATGGACCGCTACCTGCTGGCTTGCTATCCCACGGCGGTGACGGCGCTGGATTACCTTGCGCCCAACGCGCTGGTTTTTATCAGCGACGGTGCGCGCGCTGCGGAGCGTGTGAAGGGCTTCCTGTGGGAACTGGAGCAGGACACGCTGCCGCTGCTGGAGACAGGCGAGCTGGCGGGTACATTCGCGGACGTTGCGCTCTCCGCAGAGGCGTTTACCGAACGGCTGCGCGAATTCCCCGTGGTACAGTGGAATGCCCTGCCTACCTCCCGGGACCTGCTCGCGCCGCGTACGCTGCTGTCCATGAATGTCAAGCAGCTTCCCAGTTACGGCGGCAGCCTGGAGACAGCGGCGGCGGATATGCAGCACTATACCGCCGCGCGCAGCGGCGTGCTGGTGCTCTGCGGCAACGAGACCCGCGCAAAGAACTTCCTGCGCCTGCTGGACGAGCGCGGCGTCCGTGCCCGCTCCGATCTCCGGAATGAAACACTGCCGCGTCCGGGCGAGGTTGCCGTCGGCCTCGGTACGCTCTCGGCGGGCAGCGAAGTGCCGCAGCTGCGTCTTGCGATCCTTGCCGAGGGGCAGCTTACCGCACCCACGTCGGGCAGAAAGAGCGCCGCCGCGCGGCAGAAGAAGGACTCGAACCGACAGAAGATCCAGTCCTATACCGACCTCTCGCCCGGCGACCTCGTTGTCCACGTGCACCACGGCATCGGCCGTTTCGTCGGAATCGAACGGATGCGCGTGAGCGGTGTGGAAAAAGACTATGTCAAAATCGCCTATGCGGGCGGCGACAGCCTTTACGTTCCGGCGACGCAGCTTGATCTGGTGTCCAAATACATCGGCGGCGGGGAGGACGAGGACGGGAATCCGCGCACGAAACTCTCCAAGCTCGGCGGTACGGACTGGACGCGCGCAAAAAGCAAGGCGAAAGCGGCGGCCAAGGACCTTGCCAAAGGACTGATCGCGCTTTACGCCGAGCGCCAGCGCCGGCCCGGCTTTGCTTTTTCGCCGGATTCTCCGTGGCAGCGGGAGTTTGAAGACGCCTTCGATTATGCCGAGACAGACGACCAGCTGCGCGCCATCGAGGAAATCAAGGGCGACATGGAGCGCCCGACGCCCATGGACCGGCTGCTGTGCGGCGATGTGGGCTACGGAAAGACCGAGGTGGCGCTGCGCGCCGCGATGAAGTGCATTCTCGACGGAAAACAGGTTGCCATACTCGTGCCGACGACAGTGCTGGCACAACAGCACTACGCCACGGCTCTTGCGCGTTTCCGCTCGTTCCCCGTGCGCATCGAGGCGCTCTCGCGTTTCAAAACGCCCGCGGAGAAAAAGCAGGTCCTGCTCGACGCCGCCGATGGCAAGGTCGATTTGCTCATCGGTACCCATGCGCTGCTGCAAAAGCGTATGAAATTCAAGGATTTGGGCCTTCTGATCATCGATGAGGAACAGCGCTTCGGCGTCACGCACAAGGAGCGGCTGCGCGAACTGGCGCGGCAGGTGGACACGCTGACCCTGACAGCAACCCCGATCCCGCGTACGCTGAACATGGCGCTTTCGGGACTGCGCGATATGTCCACCATTGAGACGCCGCCCGAGGGGCGCCAGCCCGTGCAGACCTATGTGCTGGAGCACGACTGGGCAGTCGTCGGCGATGCCATCCGGCGCGAGCTGGGGCGCGGCGGGCAAGTATATTACCTTCACAATCGCGTGGAGACCATTGATCGCTGTGCCGCGCGGCTCAAGCAAATGCTCGGCGAAGAAGTCGGCGTCGGTGTGGCGCACGGCAAGCTGGATGAAAAGGGGCTCTCCGCCGTCATGCAGGATATGGAGTCCGGCGCGATACAGGTGCTGGTGTGCACCACCATCATCGAAACGGGCATCGACATTCCCAACGTCAACACCCTGATCATTGAGGACGCCGACCGGCTGGGGCTTGCCCAGCTCCACCAGATTCGCGGCCGCATCGGACGCAGCGCGCGCAGGGCCTATGCGTATATGACCTACCGTACAGGTAAGATTCTCACCGAGGTTGCCGCCAAGCGTCTTACCGCCATCCGCGAATATGCGGAGTTCGGTTCGGGCTTCCGCATCGCGATGCGCGATCTGGAAATCCGCGGAGCAGGCAACCTGCTGGGACCGGAGCAGTCGGGCTACATGATGTCCGTGGGCTACGACATGTATCTCCAGCTGCTGGAGGAGGCGGTCTTGGAGGAGCGCGGCGACAAAAAAACAAGGCGCAGCGAAACCAGCGCGGATCTTGCGGTGTCGGCAAACCTGCCGGAGACCTATATCCCTTCGCCGGAGCAGCGGATGGACATTTACCGCCGTATCGCGGCGCTGCAAACGCAGGAGGATTCGCGCGACCTGCTCGACGAGCTGATCGACCGTTACGGAGAGCCGCCGAAGTCCGTGCTCGCGCTGATGGATGTGGCGCTGCTGCGCACCGCCGCGGCGGAGGTCGGCGTGCGCGATGTGTCACAGCGCGGCGAGACCGTGACCTTTACCTTCGGAGACGGGTTCCCTGTGGAGGCGGTGATGCGCCTGTGCGCTTCGCCCAGAAACAGGCGGCGCCTGACGCTGTCGGCGGGCACGGAGCCGAAGCTCGCGATGAAGCTCGCTCCCGGCGAGGCTGTGCTGGACGCCGCGCTGGGACTGGTGAACGAGCTGCACGTCGGCAACGATGATGCGGGCGGGGCGTAAATATGATCTTGATCGCCATTTCTCCCGCCGCTAAAGCGGCAGCCGGGAAATATATAGTAAGCGCATTCATTTAATTCTCTTACGATAAGATAAGAAAACGCCGGCAAAACCGGTAAAAGAGAAAGAGGAAACAACCATGTGGAAAGACAGGATTCTGGCGACGCTGCTCGCCGTGACCATTACAGCGGCGGCAACCGCCGCCGTCGTGCGGTTTACCCCCAAAAAGCCGGCGTTTACACCGGCGCAGCTGGAACAGGGCGTCACCTTTGACGCAGCTGGTGTGGCCGCCGGCGAGACCGTTGCCTCCGTGGACGGCAACGATGCGACGGCGGAGCTGTATGTTTTCTGGCTCGGCAGCGAGTGCGCCAATCTGGCGAACTACGGCGTCGATGTGGCGGCGAGTTGGGATACGGAGATCGAGTCGGGCAAGAGCCTGCGCGACTTTGTGCAGGAAGACACGCTTATGGCGATCAAGCAGCAGCTCGTGCTGGAAAACCTCTGCACGCGGTATGGCGTCACACTGAGCGATGAAGACGAGGCGGAAATCGCAGCGCAGCGCGCGGAATACATCGAACTGTACGGCGGGGAAGAGGCTTATCTGGCGGAGCTGTACCGCCTCGGCATCGGCGAGGAGGGATTTCTGCGCCTCTCACGCACAGACTATCTGTATAAGGAGCTTTACAATGCCTACCAGACGCCCGGCTCGGCAATCTACGCTTCGGACGATGTGCTCCATGCCTATGCCGCGGGGTTGGGCTATATCACCGTTGACCAGATCCTGATCTCCACTGCCGACCCGGTGACGAAAGAGCCGCTGGACGAAGCGAAGTGCGCCGAAAAGCGGGCGCTTGCCGAGGAACTGCTCTGGCGGCTGCGTGACAGCGCCGACCCACTGGGCCTGTTTGACGAGCTGGCGGACCAATACAGCGAGGACCCCGGCCGCGTCACCAATCCGCATGGCTATACCTTTACCGAAGGCAGAATGGTGAGCGAGTTTGAAACCGCTGCCCGTGCGCTGGGGGAGAACGAATACAGCGATCTGGTTCAAACGCAGTACGGTTATCACATCATTTTGCGCCGTCCGTTGGACGTCTCCGCTGCGGCGAACGCCGTGCGTGAGCAGTATTTCAGTGCGCTGTTTCTCGGCGAGATCGAGCGCGCGGAGCTGCAGACCACGCCGGCCCTTGAAAAGCTCGATCCCGAGACCGTGTATACCGCGCTGCAAAACGCGCAGAACAGGACGGAAAACGCGGACTGACCGCCCCATGACGCTCACCCTGCACGGAAAACGTTAAAACCTTAACAATATGCAAGAGTTGATGCAAAATTTGCGAAAGAACAAAACTTTTTGCAGTTGATTTTTCATTGTCCTCTGTGTATAATCGAATTGATGCGAAAGAGCGCAAGCTCTATCTCAAAATTTAACGATATATAAGGAGAAACGCCCATGAAAGACCTGTATGTTGTCAACTGCTGCCGTA
Source organism: Oscillospiraceae bacterium (assembly GCA_902783035.1). Classification (GTDB taxonomy): domain Bacteria; phylum Bacillota; class Clostridia; order Oscillospirales; family Oscillospiraceae; genus Hominicoprocola. The sequence continues at coordinate 25,667 of CACZPK010000046.1, read as the reverse complement.
CCGCCGTCGGCTCCTATGGCGGAAGCCTCAAGGACGTCCCCGCCCCCCAGCTGGGTGCCATCGTCGTCAAGGAAGCGCTCAAGCGCGCGAATGTCGCGCCGGAGAATGTTGATGAGTTGATGTTCGGCTGCATTCTGACCGCTGGTCTGGGTCAGAACGTCGCCCGTCAGGTCAGCATCGGCGCCGGCCTGCCCTACAGCGTTCCCGCCTACACCGTCGGTATGGTCTGCGGTTCCGGTATGAAGTCCGTCATCGAGGCTGCGCGCTCCATCCTCGCCGGTGACGCGGATATCGTTGTCGCGGGCGGCACCGAGAACATGAGCGCTGCGCCTTACACGCTGCCCGAGGAGCGCTGGGGCGCCCGCATGGGCGATAAGAAGGTCGTCGACGAGATGATCAAGGATGGCCTGTGGGATGCGTTCAACAATTACCACATGGGCACCACCGCCGAGAACATCAACGACGTTTGGGGCATCACCCGTCAGGAGCAGGACGAGTTTGCGTTCTCCTCCCAGTCCAAGGCGAAGGCCGCCATCGAGTCCGGCCGTTTCAACGACGAGATCGTTCCCGTCCCCGTCAAGGTCAAGAAGGAGACCGTCGAGTTCAAGGTCGACGAGTTCCCGCGCCTTTCCTCGCTGGAGAAGCTCGCGAGCCTGCGCGGCGCGTTCCCGGTCGGTCCGGAGTCCCCGGCGCCCGCCGTCACCCACACCTTTGAGCCGACGGGCATCAAAGACGCCGCCGACAAGGGTCAGCAGCGCGTCACCGCGGGCAACGCGTCCGGCATCAACGACGGTGCGGCGGCGATCGTGCTCGCTTCCGGCGAGGCGGTCAAGAAGTACAACCTCAAGCCCATGGCGAAGCTGATCGGCTGGGGCCAGGGCGGCGTCGATCCCAAGATCATGGGCGTCGGTCCGGTCGTCGCGACCCGTCAGGCCATGAAGAAGGCCGGCTGTGAGGTCAAGGATATGGACCTCATCGAGGCGAACGAGGCGTTTGCGGCGCAGAGCATCGCGGTTGCCCGTGAGCTGGGCTTTGATATGAACAAGGTCAACGTCAACGGCGGCGCGATCTCCATCGGCCACCCCGTCGGCGCGTCCGGTGCGCGTATCATTGTCACGCTGCTGCACGAGATGCAGAAGCGCCCCGAGGCGAAGAAGGGTCTTGCCACCCTCTGCATCGGCGGCGGCCAGGGTGTTGCCACGGTCTTCGAGAAGTGCTGATGATCGCTTAAAAGAAAATCGCCTTACGTTAGACAGGCAGATTTTCTGACAGCATCTAATTGAATGATGAACAGGGGCCTGTGTGCGAACACAGGCCCCTGCGCTGTATTTGTACCGGTTCAGGCGATTTCCTGTTCCTTTTGGGATACCATGCTCTGCAGCAGATCGCGTATGCCGACCTGCTGCCGCGGCAGTAGATTTTGACGCCGCGTGCCGCGCCTCTTTGCAGAAGTGATACGCGGGTTCAGAATATCACTGTTTCACATAGGCATACCCTTGCGAGCAAAAGTTGCATAAAAGCAGTTCCCCGTAAACGCCGTCGATGAGTGTGGGAGGTGCTATATGGTCAAGGCCGTCCTGCTCCTTGCCGCAATGCGGGCACAAGTATAGATTGTGAGTGACCTTATAACCCTGCCATTGTGTGATCTCACCCGGTGCGGAGCCGCCGGCAACGATATCCAACTCATCATCCGGTCAGCTCCATGTCCGCTGTGCGGATGGTCTTCTTTGTTTCTGTTATGCTCTGTGTATTGCCGACGCCGTTCGTCGGCTTGCCGTTCAGATTCATGTTGGGTGCCTCCCTGTTACTTTATATTTTTGTGCCTTCAATAAAGTGGATACGCCATTTTTTCAATGAGTCAGCAAATTCTCAAAAATCCGTGCCTTCCTATTGACAGCGCTTTTGATTTGGGGACGAATACAACATTCGAGGCGATTTTCTTTTGCTGTCAGGACGCCGATTCATCCGGCGGTGTTTCCTTGTGCTGCACCGCACGACGATAAAAGCCAACCTGCGAGAGCTGCATGTAGGGCAGCAGGTACAACTGCGCGGCTGCGGCGACCAGACCGGAGATCAGGGTGTAAAGCAGGTCGCCCGTCAGCGTATTGGGGAAGGCGTTCTGCAAGAAGTATTCGCACACGCCCATCGCTATCGCCGCGAGCAGCATCAGCGGCCAGAAGCTGAGAAACAGCATGAAGAGCTGCCACTTGTAGCCTTGCATTTCCGTACGGCTGCGGCGCAGCGCCTCGACCACGCCGGAGTCCGGCTCCTCGATCAGATGGTACAGAGCAAAGAAGTACGAAAACGCGAGAACAATGCCCGGGATGATGAACAGCAGCAGCCCCAGAGCAATCAGGACACCCTGCAGCAAGGTGAGCAGGATGACCCGCCCGGCAAAGGGGAACGCGTCAAACAATCCACTGTAGGGCAGGCTTGCCCCGCGCTGGACGCAGAGGCAATAACGGGCGTAGCCCGCGGTCAGAACCGTACCGAGCAGCATGGTGAAAATGCTGACAAAGGAGAACGAAAACGATAAAATGCCGACGGATGCGCCCGTCAGGCGCCCCGCGGCGGTATCCGCCAGATCCAGCAGCAACGTGATCCCGAGCAGCAGCGCCGTCATGGCCACGGGCGACACCCGCGCGGTTTTCAGCAGCTGCTTTGCCTCGGACTTGACCTCGTCGCGGTTGATGAGATAAATGGGCATACGACCCCTCCTCAAATTCGATGAAAACAGCATAGCACAAAATGGGGAAAATGGCAATCTTTCCGCTGCAAGGCACATCTTGTGGATAATGCAGGTACAAATACAATATAATTAACTGGACAAGCAACGCGAAATGTTGTATAATCTGTCCGATTATAGGGCGGTGTGGCGTTCACTGCACCGCCTGAGTGTAAAATGAGGTGAGACAATGGCAAAAGCGTTCTTTGGCGGCGTTCATCCCCACGATATGAAAGCCGCGACCCGTGAGAAGGCCATCGAGCAGCTCGCGCCGCCGAAACAGGTCGTCATTCCGATGTCGATGCATTTCGGCGCACCCTGCGCACCCATCGTGCAAAAGGGTGACCATGTGAAGATCGGCCAGAAGATCGGCGAGACGAAGGGCCTCGGTGCGCCGATCCATGCAAGCGTTTCGGGTACGGTCGTTGCGGTGGAGCCGCGTCCGTTCTCGATGGGCGGCAACATCATGTCGGTCATCATCGACAACGACTTCCAGGATGAGATCAGCGAGGAAGTCGTTGCACCTGCCGACCCCGACCGCCTGAGCGTGGAGGAAATGATCGAGATCGTCAAAAATGCCGGTATCGTCGGCATGGGCGGCGCGACCTTCCCGACCCACGTCAAAATCTCCGGCGGTATCGGGCAGGTCGATACGGTCATCATCAACGGCGCGGAGTGCGAGCCGTATATCACCGGCGACCACCGCGCGATGCTGGAGCGTCCGCAGGAGATCATCGGCGGCTGCGGTTATCTTGCCAAGATGTTCGGCGTGGACAAGGTCATCATCGGCGTTGAGATGAACAAGCAGAACGGTATCGACTCGCTCAACAAGACCATTGCCGAGATGAAAGCGCCCGTCGTGGTGCAGCCGCTGCGTACGCGCTACCCGCAGGGCGGTGAGAAGCAGCTCTGCCAGGCGATCACCGGCAAACAGGTGCCGCCTGGCGGCCTGCCCAGCGCCATCGGCTGCGCGGTGTTCAACATCAACTCTGTGTGTGCGATCTACCGCGCCATGACCACGGGCATGCCCGTGGTGCGCAAGGTCGTTACCGTCTCCGGTTCCGGTGTGGTCGAGCCGAAGAACATTGAGTGCCCGATCGGCACGCCCGTTTCCCTGCTGTTCGATGCCTGCGGCGGTCTGAAGGACGGCACGTGGAAGCTTATCGCGGGCGGCCCGATGATGGGTATGGCGCAGTATACGGCGGATATCTCCGTCGCCAAGGGCACCGGTGCGCTGCTGGCGTTTGCCGAGGACGAGAACAAGGTCTCCGACAACCCGACCTGCATCCGCTGCGGCCGTTGCGTCGATGCATGTCCGATGCACCTTCAGCCGCTTTACCTCTATATGTATGTCCAGAAGAAGATGGTTGACGAGCTTAATGCCAACAACATCATGGACTGCATGGAGTGCGGCGCGTGCGCATACATTTGCCCGGGCCGGCTGCACCTGACGCAGTCGTTCAAGGCGGGCAAGCAGTTGGTCAAGGACGACGCCGCGAAGAAGAAAGCGGCAGCTGAGGCGGCAAAGGCCGCCGAAGAAAAGAAAGGGGCGTGAGCGGACATGACTGGTGATTATAAGGCGTTGAAGCTCATCGCTTCCTCCAACCCCCATATTCGCAACAACGAGGATACCCGTTCGATCATGCTGGATGTCCTCATTGCGCTGGTTCCGGCTCTGGGCTGGTCCGTCTACCGTTTCGGTTTCCGCGCGCTGGTCGCGGCGCTCGTTTCCGTCGGCTCTGCCATGTGCTGGGAGTGGGCGTACCGCAAGGCGCTCAAGAAGCCTCAGATGCTCGGCGATCTGAGTGCCGCCGTCACGGGCCTGCTGCTCGCGATGGTTTGCCCGGTGACGCTGCCGTACTGGATGCTCATCATCGGCAACTTCTTTGCCATCGTCGTTGTTAAGCAGCTTTACGGCGGCCTCGGCAAGAACTTCATGAACCCCGCGCTCGCGGGCCGCGCGGCTCTGGTTGCGTGCTATGCCTCCCAGATGACCAATTGGATCGCCCCCGGCGAAAAGGCGCCGCTGTCCCTGTCCGGCGTGGACGTCGTTACCGCCGCGACCCCGATGGCGATGATCGGCGAGGACTTCGCGGGTCTGAGCGCGCAGTACAGCGTGGGTGACCTGTTCATCGGCTGGGTTGGCGGCTCCGCGGGTGAGATCTCCGCGATGATGCTTCTCATCGGCGGACTGTACCTCATCTTCCGCAAGGTCATTTCCTGGCATATCCCCGTGGCGTACATCGGCACCGTGGCGGTGCTGGCGCTGCTGACGGCTCCTGCCGGCGCGAGCGCCGTGACCTATATGCTCTACAGCATTTTCGGCGGCGGCCTGATGCTCGGCGCGTTCTTTATGGCGACAGACTATGTCACGTCCCCCGTCACGAAGAAGGGCCAGATCATTTTCGGTATCGGCTGCGGCCTGCTGACCGTGTTCATCCGCAAGTTTGGCTCCTTCCCGGAGGGCGTGTGCTACTCCATCCTGCTGATGAACTGCACGGTCTGGATCATCGACAAGCATGTCAAGCCTGTCCGCTTCGGTGTTGACCCGGCGGCGGAGAAGGCGAAGAAGGAGGCGGCGAAGTAATGAAGATCGAAGGAAAGTTCATCGCCAGAGTCGCCGGTACGCTGACGGCGATCTGTCTGGTCGTCGCGGCGCTGCTCGGTGGCGTGAATGCCGTCACGGCGGATAAGATCGACGCCATCAACCAGGCGAATACCGAGGCGTCCCTCAAGGCAGTTTCCACATCGGACAGCTTTGCCTCGCTAGAGCTGACCGACGCCATGTCCGCCGCGGCTTCCGCGCAGGGCGCGAAGGTCACTGAGGCGTATGCCGTCATGAACGGCAGCGAGCGCGTGGGTTACGCGTTTAAGATGGTTGCCTCCGGTTCTCAGGGCAATATCGAAATGATCGTCGGTGTGGACGCCGACAAGGCGGTTACCGGCGTATCCATCGTCAGCAACAAGGAGACCGCTGGCATTGGCTCCAAGGTCATGGGCAACGAGCCGACTGCCAAGGGCGAGGGCGTGCTGGATCAGTTCGCCGGCAAATCGGGCGCAGGTGAGCTGGTCGTCGGCAAGAACATTGACGCCATCTCCGGTGCGACGGTGTCCTCCAAGGGCGTGACCAAGGGCGTCAACGGTGCGCTGGCGGTCGCGGATGCGCTTTGAGAAGGGAGGAGCGGATAATCTATGAATTTCGGTAAGCAATTGAAAGAGGGGTTGATTACCAATAACCCCGTTACGGTACAGCTGCTCGGCATGTGTTCGACAATGGCAATCACCACCAAGATGTCGAACGGTATCGGTATGGGCGTCTCCGTTATCATCATTCTGACGCTCGCCAACATCTTCATTGCGCTGCTGCGCAAGGTCATTCCCGACGAAGTGCGTATTGCGTGCTTCATCGTGGTCATCGCGGGCTTCGTCACCATGGTCGATCTGAGCCTGCAGGCGTTCTTCCCCGCCATTGCGAAGTCGCTGGGCGTGTTCATTCCGCTGATCGTCGTGAACTGCATCATCCTCGGCCGTGCCGAGGCGTTTGCCAGCAAGAATTCCGTCGGCGCATCCGCGGTGGACGGCATCACGCAGGGCCTCGGCTATACGGCGGTGCTGATCATCCTCTGCGCCTTCCGTGAGATCTTTGGCATGGGCACTTTCTTTGATGCGAAGGTCATGCCCGCCGGCTATGTTCCCGCCGGCATCCTGACGCTCCCGGTCGGCGGCTTCCTTTGCCTCGGCGCGCTGATCGCGGCGATGCAGTGGGCGCTGAACAAGAGCAAGGCAAAAGCGGAAAGCAAAGGAAAGGAGGCGGCTGAGTAATGGAAGTGACAAGACTGCTCGCCATCTCCCTCGGCGCGATTTTGACCAATAACTTCATCTTCGCGCAATTCCTCGGTATCTGCCCGTTCCTCGGCGTGTCGAAGAAGTCCGATACGGCCATCGGTATGGGCATTGCGGTCACGTTCGTCATGGGTATCGCGTCTGCGATCACCTTTGCGGTGAACCTGATCCTCGTGAAGCTCGGTCTTGAGTTCATGCAGACGGTCGCATTCATCCTCGTCATTGCGTCGCTGGTGCAGTTCATCGAGATGTTCCTCAAGAAGTCCATGCCGTCCCTCTATACGGCGCTGGGCATCTACCTGCCCCTGATCACCACCAACTGCGCGGTGCTGGGCGTGGCGCTGCTGAACGTGCAGAACGAGTACAACTTTATCGAGTCCGTGGTCTACGGCATCACCGGCGGCCTGGGTTTCCTGCTGGCGATCTATCTGTTCGCCACCGTGCGTGAGCGTACGGAGTTCAGTGATTATCCCAAATCCTTTGAGGGTTTCCCGATCGCGCTGATTACTTCCGGCCTGCTGGCCCTTGCCTTCATGGGTTTCTCCGGCCTCGAAGTATGGCCGATGTAAGGAGGGACGATCATGAGTACGATTATTTATGCTGTTGTCATTCTGGGTGTGACCGCGGTCATCTTCGGCCTGATCCTCGCCTTTGCCGCGAAGATCTTTGAGGTTGAGGTCGATCCGCGCCTGCCCCAGATCCAAAGTGCCCTTGCCGGCGCGAACTGCGGCGGCTGCGGCTATCCCGGCTGTGCCGGCTGCGCCGAGGCGATCCTCAACGGTAAGGCACCCGTGAATGCCTGCGCGCCCGCGGGTGCGGAGGGTGCGGCAAAAATTGCCGCCATTATGGGCGTCGAGGCCGCTGTGGGCGAGAAAATGGTTGCCCACGTGATCTGCAACGGCGGCGACGATTGCCAGAAGCGCTTTGAATACGTCGGTACGCCCAGCTGCCTTGCCGCGACGAAGGTCGCTGCCGGCCCGACGGCGTGCCAGTTCGGCTGCCTCGGTTTCGGCGAATGCGTGGCGGCGTGCCAATTTGATGCGATCCACATCAACGCCAAGGGCGTTGCCGAGGTCGACAAGGAGAAGTGTACCAACTGCGGCGCTTGCCGTGAGGCATGCCCGCGCCACATCATCGTGGAGGTGCCGTACAAGCAGAAGGTTTTTGTCAATTGTGCGAACAAGGACAAGGGGCCTGCCGTCACCAAAGTTTGCACCAACTCCTGCATTGCCTGCGGCATGTGCGAGCGCACCTGCAAGAAAGATGCGATCCATGTCGTGAACAACGTTGCGGTTATCGACTACTCCAAGTGCGTTAACTGCAGCATGTGCGCCAAGGCGTGTCCGAAGAACGCCATCGAGCCGATCCCGACCCCCGAGGAAAAGGAGAAGTTCAAGGCGGCGCAGAAGGCTGCCGCCGAGCGTGCGGCTGCCGCGAAGAAGGCCGCCGAGGAGGCTGCCGCGGCACAGGCGCCCCAGGCATAACCACCCATATGTATCGGCGAACCCCCGCCCGTTCGGACGGGGGTTCGTTTGACATCGGTGAGCGCGGAAGCCGGTGAAAAAAGGAGAGGGCAATGAAACGAAACATATGGGTACCAGTGCTGCTGTGCATGGTGCTGCTGACTGGCTGCGCCGCAACGGAAAAACCGGACGAAGCTGCGGCGCAGCCCCCCGAGACGGGTTCGACGCGCGCGGAGACGCACGATGTGCTGATCCGCCACGAGGCGGAGACGTTGAACGCCCTGATTGTCAACGGCGCGGAGACGGGAAAGCTCCTGCTGGCGGGTGAGGGCGCGGGCGAGGTCTATATCCTTGATTTGGAGGACGCCATCGTATATCTGGACGGGAAGCGGGCCGACGCCGCACAGTTGGAGGACGGCATGACCGTCGAGGTCGTCTACGAGGGGGAAGTCTCGACGTCGATGCCCGCTCAAATCGATCAGATCGATGCGGTCTCTGCGTGGTCGCGCGGAACGGAGAAAAATCCATCCGGTACGTTTTACGATCTTTGCGGACTGTATTTGAAGGTTCTGAACGATCTCTGGGACGAGGGTGTGGCCTACACGGCGGATGTGCGCTGCGTGAGCGTTGACCTGTCCGACGCACCCGGCGAGCTGAGCCCCGCGGCTAAGCAGGCGGTGGCATGGTCGTTTGCAAGCGCGCACGGTATGGAGGCGCTGACCCTGCGCAAGGAAGAACTGGCTGCGCAGGGGTATCTGTCCGGCGGTGCAAACACGCGAAAGTGGAAAGACGGTGTGTTGCTGTGCATTTCCGCGGACGAATGGGCAGAAGGCGAGACTTACGCACTGCCCGTCATCAAATTCAGCGCGACGCTCTGGCGCGCGAACACGCAGCGGCTTACATGGGCAGGCTGTACGGCGATGTGGCCGGAACTGGGCAGCTGGAGTGACTACAGCAGGGGAGAGGACCCCTCGTGACAGCCCATACAATCAAAAATCCCCGCCGTTTTGAAAACGGCGGGGATTTTCCTGTTCTTATTCAGCGTGCTTGCGGATCAGAATGAATGGTGTGCACTGTGCATCCTGACCAGCGGGATTGTCGCGGATGATCTCACATAGCTGCTCGTCTGTGAGCGTCACACAGTCCGATTTGCCCAGAATATCGCGGGTAAAATCGTTTGCGTCCACGATCATCGCGGCAACACCGGTCTTCTCGTGGATCTCATTGCACACGCCGCCCGGGTTTTTCGGCAATGGAATACCAAACTCGCCGTAGATGGGGAATACATCGGGATAAAACCCGTCGAGACCCGTGACTTCCTGACCGACCATGTCGTAGAAAATACCCTTTTTGCCGAAGAGCTTGCCAAAACCGGCGCATACCGCCGCCCAGAAAACCTTCAGCGCGCCGCAGCGGTCGATGGCGTACTGCATTTTATAGGTGTCACCCACACCGATACCGGCGCTGTTGTGCTGCGTGGCAAAGCGGCTGAGGAATCTGGCGAGCCAGCTGATCTTCATGTCCTTGCGGTAGACCACGTTTTTCTGGCACAGAGAGACGATCTTCTCGCTGATGGAGAGCAAATCCCCCTCCTGCCACAGAGGCTTGACATAGCGCTCGACCAGCTCGATGTAATCCTCGCCGATCTCGACAAAGTGGGTCTGGATGGCGCAGCGGTCGTAGGTTCCGGTGCTCGTCTCGATGGAGACGTTCTTCTTTTCGTTGGCGGTGAATTCCATATGGTATCTTCCTTTGCATCAAATACTGCGGTTATTGTACCACAATTCCGCAAAAAATCTACTGTCAATTCATCCTCGCAACAAAAAATCGGCATAGTGTTCCACGATTTCGTCTGCCTCGGCGCACATCGTCGTCCACTCGTCAGCCTCTGCCGCACCGGCGACAGCCGCCGCACGCAGCCCCGCAGCCTTTGCGCCGCGCAATTCGTCCAACCGGCCCGCAAACACGATGGTGTCCCGCGGCTCGGAGCGCAGACGGCGCATCGCCTTTTCGTAGATCGTGCCGTCCGCAAGGGTGCAGGCGGCCTCCCGGGCGGTGATCAGACCGCGAAAATCGTCTGCGACCCCCGCGGTACGCAACAATGCCTCCGCGGCATCCCGCGTAAGTGCCGTGACGCCGTAGAGCCAGACGCCCTCCATTTTCAGGATCGAGAGCACCTTATCTGCGTCAGGCCGCTCGACCAGCGTATCCTCGATGCAAAAGACCGCGCTTTGCAGTCGCATCCATAACCACATCCTCTCTGAATCAATCGTGCTGTCCGGACGAAAAGGGTTCTATGCCTGCTCGGCCAGCCGCCAGCGCAACGCGCTGTAGCGCCGCTGCCGTTTATCGTTTTCCGCCATGCGCCGCAAGGTCGCGTCATCGCCGACGACGACCATCAGCTCGCGCGCGCGCGTCAGCGCCGTATAGAGCACACCGCGCACCTCCAGCCCCGGCGCACAGGGCGCGGAGACAAACACCACGCCGCGGTATTCGCTGCCCTGCGACTTGTGCACCGTCATTGCGTAGGCCATTTCCAACTCGGCGAGCATGTCCGCCGTATAGGTGGCGATGCGGTCGTCAAAGGCGATGGTCAGGATCTCGCCGCCGGGGTCGATTTGCAGGATCTGCCCCACATCGCCATTGAAAACGCCCGTACCCGCAGTGCCGTCCTCGCGCTCCCACAGGACGTCGTAATCATTACGCGTCTGCATGACGCGGTCGCCCTCGCGGAACACGATGTCACCTAAGGCGCGCTCGCGTTTGTCCGGCGCGGCGGGGTTGAGCGCTTCCTGCAAGGCGCGGTTGAGCGCGGCGGTGCCGCAGGCTCCTTTGCGCGTGGGCGTCAGCACCTGAATGTCCGGCACGGGGATGCCCATTTTGCCCGGCAGCCGTGTCTTGCACAGCTCCACCACCGTGTCCACAAGGCGCACCGGATCGCGCCGCGGCATGAAAAAGAAATCGCTTTCCGCCGTGTTTTGCAGCTCCGGCACACGCCCTTCGTTTACCGCATGGGCGCAGCGGATGATGGCGGACTGTTGCGCCTGACGGAACACCTCCGTCAACGCGACGGTCTGTACCCGTCCACTGCGAATGAGGTCGGAAAATACATTGCCGGCGCCCACGCTGGGCAGCTGGTCGGGATCGCCGACAAGCACAAGGCGGCAGCCCGGGCGCAGCGCAGCAAGGAAAGCGCGCATCAGCGCAAGGTCGACCATGCTCGTTTCGTCCACAATGACCGCGTCCGTCTGAAGCGGGTCCTTTTCGTTTTTCTGAAACTTGACTTCGCCCGTCCGCTCATCCCAGCTCATACCGAGCATCCGGTGGATGGTCTGTGCGTCGCGTCCGCAAACCTCGCCCATCCGTTTGGCGGCACGTCCGGTCGGCGCGGCGAGCAAAACATCCAGCCCCATGCGCTCAAAAAGCGTCAGGATCGCGCGCACGGAAGTGGTCTTGCCCGTGCCGGGACCGCCCGTGAGGATCAGCAGCGCCTGCTCCGCAGCCAGCTCCACCGCGCGGCGTTGGAGCGGTGCATATTCGATGCCCTGCTCACGCTCGATCTCGTCGATGGCGCGCGAGGCGCCGCGCAGCACGTCTGGCTTGTCCGAGAGCATGGCGCGCAGCCGCAGCGCAACGTACTGTTCTGCTTCCGCGCAGCGTGAGAGGTAACAGGCAGTTACGTTAGCGACCGGCTCCTGCGTGACCCGTCCGGCGGCAATAAGGTCGTCAAGAGACTTTTCCACCGCATCAGCCGGCGCATCCAACAGCTGGGCGGTTGCGGCAAGCAGCTTGTCGCGGGGCAGAAAAACGTGGCCGCCGCTTTGCTCGTTGTGGCTCAACTCAAACAGGATACCCGCCTCGGTACGGCAGGATGCGTTGCCGCTGAATCCAAGCGCCAGCGCGATCTCGTCCGCAACGGCAAAATCAACGTGGAAAGGCTCTGCGGCAAGCTGGTACGGGTCACGGCGCAGCATTTCCATCGCGCCGGTGCCGAAACGGCGGTAAAGCGGTACAGCCAGCGCAACGGGCAGCTCAAAACGCGTCAGAAACTCCATCAGACGCCGCAGACCCATCTGTTCGCGGAAACTCTCCGCGATCTCGCGGGCACGCTTGTCGGTAACGCCTTTGATCTTGCGCAGTTCTTCCGGCGCATTCTCAATCACGTCCAACGTGTCCGGTCCAAAGCGGTCCACCAGCTTTTGCGCCGTAGAGGGGCCTACACCGCGCACGACGCCGGAGGAAAGGTAATCAAGAATACCGGATTCCGTGGCGGGCAGGCGACGTTCGACCTCTTCGGCGGAAAACTGTTCGCCGTGCTGGGGATGGGTGACGTAGCTGCCCGTAACGGCAAGCTCCTCGCCCGGCGCAGCACAGGGGATGCAGCCCACCACCGTGATGAGTTCCCCGTCGTCCGTGACGAGGCGCAGCACGGTGTAGCCGTTTTCTTCATTTTGAAAAATTACCGATGCGACGGTCCCGATGACAGTTGTCTGCTCGTTCATGTTCTCTCCGATGGCGGGGCGGCGCCCCGCGTTGTTGTCAGTTCAGGGGTTTGAGCGCATTCGACAGGACGACATCGAATGCACCCGCCGCGCCGTAGGTGATATCGTACTTGTTGAAGGCGATGTGTACCGCATTGTCGAGCACGTAGAAGTGAAAATCACGGATATCCTTGCCGCGGATGGCCTCCGCGGGCGTTTCCATGATCCCCGCGTCCGCGGCATCCGGATACTGTTCCAAAAGCGCGGCGGCGATGGCCTCCTTGATCTCCGCATCCGAGCCTTCGAGAAGGTCGGAAAGATAAAGCTGCTCGCCGGTTTTGGCGTTGAAGGTGTAGCCCTCAAGACCGTAGTCCGCCACGCCGCCCATCCACCAGTCGTAGGCAAAGGTGACGCTGATGATGTCGTCCGTGTAAGACTGCACGGAGGCGGGATGGCGGTTCACATAGGGCTGCTCCCTCGTCGGACCGTTGGGGTCGTTCATCGAATCGATCACCATTTGCAGGTCGTCCGACGCGTGCAGATTGATGTATTCCCCGCGTACTTGAGCAAGCTGGGCGTTGATCTTGTTCATCGCATCGGAAGTGCCCAAGAAGACGGGCAGCTCAAAATACATATCCACGGGGTAACCCTCGCTCAGATCCATGTGCTCGACGATGAAGGAGCGCCCGGACATGGGCATAGCGTCCGATCCGGAGCCGGATACCGGTTCAGCGGACTGATCAGGCGCGGATGCCGGGGCGGATTCGGCCGCCTCGCCGGTTTTCGGCGCGGGAGAGGGAACCGTTTCGGCGCTTTGCGCAGTTCCGGCCGCTTCCGGAGCGGTTTGCGCCGTATTTTGCTGCGCGCAGCCCACGGCGAGGGTCAGGCACAGCGAGAGCGCCAGACACAGGGAAAGGAGCTTGGGGTTCATGATGATTCCTCCCAGGTAATGTTTTCGATCTGTTCCATCCGTTCGCACAGCGACACGCCACACCCGTCGCGGCACAGCAACGCCGCAATCTGCTTTGCCTCTGCGTCCATGCCGCGATCGAGGATCACGATGTGCAGAAACCTGCCGTACTCATGGCGTGAGCGCATCAGTGCCCGCACGGTCTGCTCCAGCCTTGTCCCCTCGCCGGCATGGCAGGGGACAAGCACGACGGCGTCGAGCGTATCGCGGCGGCGCGGCGGTATAAACACGGAAATCGACAGAAGCAGCAGCGTTACCAATCCGATTGCCGCGAGCGCGGCGATGATCCCATCTTCCAAAAGCTGCATCGAACCACCTCAAAACAGCTTATGGAGAAAGGAATGGATGCGTTACACCAGCATTTTCTTCAAATACTGGCCGGTATAAGACTTTTTGACCTTTGCAACCTCCTCGGGCGTGCCCTCGGCAACGATGGTGCCGCCGCCGCTTCCGCCTTCGGGACCGAGGTCGATCAGGTGATCGGCACTCTTGATAACGTCAAGATTGTGCTCGATGACGAGCACCGTGTTGCCCGCGTCCACAAGCCGCTGCAGCACGCTGAGCAAACGCCGCACATCGTCGGCATGAAGCCCTGTGGTCGGCTCGTCGAGGATATAGATCGTGCGTCCGGTGGCACGCTTGCTCAGCTCGGTTGCCAGCTTGACGCGCTGTGCCTCGCCGCCGGAGAGCGTCGTTGACGACTGACCCAGACGGATATAGCCCAGACCCACATCGTAGAGCGTACGGAGCTTGTTCTCGATTTTCGGCAGGTCACGGAAGAAGTCCAGCGCTTCCTCCACGGTCATGTCCAGTACGTCGGCGATATTCTTGCCCTTGTAGCGCACCTCCAGCGTTTCACGGTTGTAGCGCTTGCCGTGGCAGACCTCACAGGGAACATAGATATCGGGCAGAAAGTGCATTTCGATTTTGAGCTGGCCGTCGCCGCCGCACGCTTCGCAACGGCCTCCGCGCACGTTAAAACTAAACCGTCCGTTGCTGTAACCGCGTGCCTTTGCGTCCGGTGTGGAGGCGAAGAGGTCACGGATGTCGTTGAACACGTTCGTATATGTCGCGGGGTTGGAGCGCGGCGTGCGCCCGATGGGGGATTGGTCGATGCAGATGACCTTGTCGAGATATTCCTCGCCCTCGATGGCGCGATGATGCCCCGGATGGACCTTCATCCGATTGAGGTCGGCGCCGAGCTTCTTGTAAATGATCTCGTTGACGAGGGAGGATTTGCCGCTCCCGCTTACGCCGGTGACGCAGGTGAACGTCCCCAGCGGGATCGAAACGTCGATATCCTGCAAGTTGTTCTCCTTTGCACCGCGTACGGTGAGAAGGTTTCCGTTGCCCTTGCGTCGCTGTGACGGGACAGCAATCTTCATCTTGCCGGAGAGGTACTGTCCGGTCAGGGAGCGCGGTGTCGCCATGATCTCCTCCGGCGTTCCCGCAGCGATGATCTCGCCGCCGTGGACACCCGCGCCGGGGCCGACGTCGATGATATAGTCCGCGGCACGCATGGTGTCTTCGTCGTGTTCAACAACGATCAGCGTATTGCCGAGGTCGCGCAGGCGCTTTAAGGTTGCGAGCAGCTTGTCGTTATCACGCTGGTGCAATCCGATGGACGGCTCATCGAGAATGTAGAGCACGCCCATGAGGCTGGAACCGATCTGCGTGGCAAGACGGATGCGCTGCGCCTCACCGCCGGAAAGCGACGCGCTTGCGCGCGAGAGCGTCAGGTATTCCAGTCCCACCGAGCGCAAAAAGCCCAGACGCGCTTTGATCTCCTTCAGAATGCGCTCGCCAATGCGCATCTGCTGCTCCGTGAGCGTCAGATCCTCCATGAAGTCCAGTGCGTCGACCACGGATTTGTCGGAATAGTCTGCGATATTCAGCCCGCCGACCGTCACGGCCAGCGCTTCGGCGCGAAGGCGTTTTCCTTTACAGACGGGGCAGGGACACTCGCTCATGACTTCTTCCAGCTCGGCGCGTACGCTGTCGCTCTGCGTTTCCTTGTAGCGGCGCTCCAGATTGTTGATGACGCCTTCAAAGGGCTGGTAGAGCATGCCCTTGCCGCGCGGCTGGTCGTATTGCAGCTCCAGCTTTTCACCCTTTGTGCCGTGGAGGATCACGTCGAGAACCTCGGGAGAGAGTTTTTCCACCGGATCGCGAAGCGAGAACTTATACTTTTTTGACAGTGCATCGAAGTACATGCGCGCAATGCCATCACCACGCACATTGTTCCAGCCGGACGCGGTGATCGCACCGTCGAGAATGGAAATCGAGGGGTTGGGGATGACCATTTCCGGGTCGACGCGCATCCGGAAACCGAGGCCGGTGCACTCCGGACAGGCACCGAATGGATTGTTGAACGAGAACATGCGCGGAGCCAGCTCTTCGATGGATACGCCGCAGTCCTCGCAGGCATAGTTCTGGGAAAAGAGAATATCGCGCTGCTCCTGAATGACGTTGACAAGCACCAGACCGCCCGAGAGCGAAGCCGCAGTTTCGGCAGAGTCGGTCAGGCGGTGGACGACGTCGGGCCGGAGAATCAGACGGTCGACAACGATCTCGATGTTGTGCTTCTGGTTTTTGTTGAGCTTGATCTCCTCGTCCAGCTCGTACATGCTGCCGTCGACACGCACGCGGACGTAACCCGACTTGCGTGCATCCTCAAACACCTTGGCGTATTCGCCCTTGCGGCCGCGGATAACGGGCGCCATGACCTGAATACGCATCCCCTCCGGCATGGCCATAAGCTGATCGATGATCTGGTCGATGGACTGCTGGCGGATTTCCTTGCCGCACTTGGGGCAGTGCGGCGTGCCGACGCGCGCCCAAAGAAGGCGGAGGTAATCGTAGATCTCCGTTACCGTGCCCACCGTGGAGCGAGGGTTCTGGGAGGTTGTTTTCTGGTCGATGGAGATGGCGGGGGAAAGACCGTCGATGTAGTCGACGTCGGGCTTTTCCTTTTGGCCGAGGAACATGCGCGCGTAGGACGAGAGGCTTTCGACGTAACGCCTCTGTCCCTCGGCATAGATGGTGTCAAATGCAAGCGAGGACTTGCCGCTGCCGGAAAGCCCCGTAACGACGGTGAGCGAATCGCGGGGGATCTCCACGTCGATATTCTTCAGGTTGTTTTCCCGGGCGCCTTTGACATAGATTTTACTGTTCATAAAGCCTCCTTTTTTGCAGACTCCCGTAACATTTCCGTGCTGCCGCGCCAAAAGCGGTCATTCGGAAATGATGTCTGCGGTATTTGCATCGAGCAAATCAAGCAGCGCCTTTGGCGCAATTTCCACCTGATAGCCGATTTTTCCGGCGCTGACAAAGACCGTTTCGCAGCTTTCCGCCGCACTGTGGAAAACCGTGGGGAATTGCTTTTTCATGCCGATGGGCGAACAACCGCCGCGGATATAACCCGTCAGCGGCAGCAGTTCCTTGACCGCGATCAGTTCGACCGACTTCTCACCGGCCGCCTTTGCTGCCTTTTTCAGATCAAGACTGTCTGCCACGGGAATGCAGAACACATGAAATGCCTTGCTTGCGCCCCGGGCGACCAGCGTTTTGTAGACGCGGTTCACGTCCTGCCCCAGTGTTTCGGCAATGTGCAGGCCGTATTCACGGTCGCCCAGCGGGCTTTCCGTTTCCTCATATGTGTGCGCCGTATAGGGAATTTTCTTCTGCTCCAGAATCCGCATCACATTGGTTTTTTCCTCTTTATGCTTCGCCATGGTGCACAGCCTCCTTCTTATCGTCCCCTGCAAGCAGCATAACGCCGCCGAGCACGCATATAATGCCCAGCAGGACCCACAGGCTCAGGACCTCCTGAAACAGTACCACGCCCAGCAGCGCCGCGGTCACCGGTTCGATGTTGGCAATGATTGCCGCCTTGCCGCCTTCAACGCCCTCCAGCCCCTTGGTGTAGAACAGGTACGGCAGCACCGTTGCCACCAGCACCAGCCCCGCTGCGCTGCCGATGCCCGCGGGCGTGGCGAGAGCCGGGGCCAACGCGTTCCAGTCCAGAAACAGCAGCGAGCCGAGCCCGGCGAAGAAAAACGTCCAGTAAATCATGGTGTAGCTGTCATAGCGCGCAAGGCCGTAGTGCGCAAAGATCGTATAGGTCGCGTAGCAAAATGCCGACGCAACGCCGTAGGCAAGCCCGCTCCATGAGGCGGTCAGCTTGCCGCCGGCCAATCCGCTCACCAGCGCGCAGCCGAGCAGAGCCAACAGCAGCGCCGCGGCCTTGCGCCGGGTGATAGGGGTTTTCCAGAGCGCGGCGCTCATTAACACGACCATCGACGGCGCGAGATAGAGCAGGATCGCCGCCACGGCGAGCGAGCACGCCATCTGGCAGTTAAAATAGACCCACGAGAGAGTAAGGATGCTGAAAAGACCACTCGCCATAAAGATCGGCAAGTGCTTTACCTTGACGTGAAACACTTCGCGCCGGCAGAGCGCAAATACCACCGTCAGCAGCACAAAGCTGGGGAAGTTGCGCACAAAGACGCGGTTTTGCATGCCGACACCCGCTTCGCCCAGCAGACGGTTGAATACGCCGATAAACCCCCAGCACACCGCGCCGAGAACGACAAAGGCATAAGAAAGGTATTTTTTCATGGCTGTTCTTTCCGCAGTTCGATGATGCGGTCGCGCAGGATCGCCGCGTATTCGAACTCCAGCATGCGGCTTGCCTCCTGCATTTCCTTTTCGAGCTTGCGGATCTGTTCGTCCCGTTCCCGCTCGGAAAGCTTTTTCTTGCCGCGACGGCGGGCGGATTCCTCCTCTTTTTTGGAGATTTCAAGAACTTCCCGGATGTCCTTGCGAATGGTCTGCGGCGTGATGCCGTGCGCCTTGTTGTAGGCGTCCTGAATGGCGCGGCGGCGCTCCGTTTCGTCGATGGCGTGGCGCATCGACGGCGTGATCGTGTCGCCGTAGAGCACGACCAGCCCGTCGGCGTTGCGCGCCGCGCGGCCGATGGTCTGGATGAGTGAGGTTTCGCTGCGCAAAAAACCTTCCTTGTCCGCGTCCAGAATCGCGACCATGGACACCTCCGGCAGGTCAAGCCCCTCGCGCAGCAGGTTGATGCCGACGAGTACGTCGAATTCGCCAAGGCGCAGGTCACGGATCAGCTCCATGCGCTCGATGGTCTCGACGTCTGCGTGCATATAGCGCACCTTGACACCGACGCCCTTGAGGTATTCGGTCAGATCTTCCGCCATCTTTTTCGTGAGCGTCGTGACCAGCACGCGCTCGTCCCGTTCGGCGCGGGCGTTGATTTCGCCCAGCAGGTCGTCGATCTGCCCTTCGACGGGGCGCACCTCAACACGGGGGTCGAGCAGACCCGTCGGGCGGATGACCTGCTCGACGATCTGACCTGCCCGTTCGCGCTCATAGTCGCCGGGGGTGGCGGAGACATAGACGCGCTGGTGGACGCGCTGCTCAAACTCCTCAAACTTGAGCGGACGGTTGTCGAACGCACAGGGCAGGCGGAAGCCGTATTCCACCAGACTCTGCTTGCGCGCGCGGTCGCCGTTATACATGGCGTGGACCTGCGGCAGCGTGACGTGGCTTTCGTCCACGAACAACAAAAAGTCCTTGGGAAAGTAGTCGATCAGCGTCATCGGCGGAGAACCGACCGGACGACCGCCGATCACGCGGGAGTAGTTCTCAATACCCGTGCAGTAGCCCAGCTCACGCATCATTTCGATGTCATAGCGTGTGCGCTGATGGATGCGCTGTTCCTCAACCGCCTTGCCGCAGTCCCGGAAATACTGTTCGCGCTCGGCCAGCTCAACTTCGATCTCGCCGATGGCGCGCTCCATCTTGTCCTTGGTCGTAACATAGTGCGACGCGGGATAGATCACCGTGTGCGTCAACGTACGCAGGCTTTGCCCCGTGGTGGGCTGGAACTCGCTGATCCGGTCGATCTCGTCGCCGAAAAACTCCACGCGCACAGCGCGGTCCCGGTAATAAGCGGGGTAGATCTCCACCGTGTCGCCGCGCACGCGGAAACGGTTGCGCTCAAAGGCGATGTCATTGCGTTCGTAACGGTCTTCGATCAGGCGGCGCAGCAGCTCGTCGCGCTCGATGGTCTGCCCCGGGCGCAGTGAAATCATCAGCTTGGCAAAGTCATCCGGCTCGCCGAGACCGTAGATGCAGCTCACCGACGAGACCACGATCACGTCGCGGCGTTCCAACAGCGCGCAGGTTGCACTGAGGCGCAGACGGTCGATCTCATCGTTGGTCGATGCATCCTTTGCAATATAGGTGTCGGTGTGCGGGATATATGCCTCAGGCTGGTAATAATCATAGTAGGAGACGAAATATTCCACCGCGTTTTCGGGGAAAAACTCCTTGAATTCGGCGCAAAGCTGCGCGGCAAGTGTTTTGTTGTGGGCCAGCACCAACGTCGGGCGGTTGATCTTCTCGATGACGCTTGCCATTGTGAACGTCTTGCCCGAGCCGGTGACACCGAGGAGCACCTGCTCGTCCAAACCCATGCGGACGCCGGCGACGAGCTTTTCGATCGCCTCCGGCTGGTCGCCGGTGGGCTGGAAGGGGGCATGCAGTTTGAAATCCATAAACGTTTCTCCTAAAAGAGCCCGTTTTCGCGCAGCGATACAAAATCGTTGTCCGCGACAATGATATGGTCGACGAGCGCGATACCGACGGTACGCAGCGCATCGTGTGCCAAGAGCGTCGAGGTGTTGTCGTCTTCGGAGGGGAGCGCCACGCCGCTTGGATGGTTGTGGGCGAGCGCCACGGCGCTGGCATGGCAGCGCAGCGCATTTTCCACCACACGCCGCACGTTGAGGCTCACGGCGTCCACACTGCCGTCCGCGAGCTTGCAGCAGCGCAGCAGCTTGCCTTTCGCATCGAGACAGACCTCATAAAAAGCTTCCTCCCGTGCACCGAGAAACAGCATGCAGAAGTAACGCCCCAGCCGCTCCGTGGTGTCGAGGATGATATCCTGCGCTCCCGCGCTCAAAAAGGCGCGGCGTACAACCGGAAGCAGCAGAGACAACAGCGTGGCCGCATGTTCGCCGACGCCGTCGACCTTTTCCAGCTCCTCCGCCGGGGCGGAGAGCACTGCGTCCAGCGAGCCGAAACGATCGATCAGGCGGTGGGCGATGGGGTTGGTATCCTGCCGCGGGATCGCATAAAACAGCAGCATTTCCAACACCTCATGGTCGGCGAACGCCTCCAGTCCGTGCGTGCGGAATTGCAGCTTTTTACGGGCACGGTGCCCATCATGGACGGCTATGGCGCTCGCCCCCTTTCTCCTGAAACCAGAGGGTAAAAAAATCATGGTATACTATTATACAATAAATGAAACGGATGTTCAAGTTGTTTTTGCGCATATCCATACCGGAAAATAATTCTTGACAAACCGCCGGACGGCGGCTATGATTTCGACATTGGATTTGAGAATGATTTGCAAATTGGAGGTGGATGCGCATGAGACGGTTCCAAAAGCGGCTGGCATGGGTACTGCTCTGCGCTCTGCTGCTCAGCGGCTGTGCCGCTCCGGCGCCGAAGGAAGAAACCGGACGTTTGCAGATCGTGACGACGCTGTTTCCGTATTACGATTTTGCACGGGCGATCGTGGGGGACCGGGCCGATGTGACGATGCTGCTCTCCCCGGGGCGTGAGGCGCACAGTTTTGAGCCTACGCCGCTCGACGCGGTGACCATTGCCCGTGCGGACGTGTTTGTATACAACGGCGGCGAAAGCGAGGAGTGGGTCACGGACATGCTGGACGCCGTGGGCGAAAACATAGGCACGGTGCTGCGCATGATGGACTGCGTGGACGCGCGCGCCGAAGAGTTCGTCGAGGGGATGCAGGGCGCGGAGGAAGAAGAGGAAGACAGCGACGAGATCGAGTATGACGAGCACATCTGGACGTCGCCCGTCAACGCCGCCGCACTGTGCGAGGCGCTGTGCGAAACGCTGTGCGCCGCGGATCCTGCAAACGCGGAGACCTATCGTGCCAACGGCGCCGACTATGCGGCGCGCCTGCGTGCGCTGGACGCGCGGTTCCGTGCGCTGCGTGCGAACGCGCAGCACGACCTGTTGGTTTTTGCCGACCGGATGCCGCTGCTGTATTTCTGCAAGGAGTACGACCTGCGCTATCGTGCGGCATTCCACGGCTGCTCCACCGACACGGAGCCGAGCCTTGCCACGCTCAAATTCCTGATCGACAAGGTCAGGGACGAAGAGGTGCGCGTGGTGTATACCGTTGATCTGGACAGCCGGAAGATCGCTGAGGCGGTCAGTGAGTGTACGGGTGCGGATATTGAGAGGCTCTATTCGCTGCAAACCGTATCCCGCGCGGATTTTGACGCGGGCGAGACGTATCTTTCGCTGATGGAGCGCAATTTACAGGCATTGGAAAGGGGGCTGGCATGATGGATGCGGCCGAACCCAAAATCTTACTGGCTTGCCATGACGTGAGCCTCGGCTATGAGCACAAGCCGCTGCTGGAGCATCTGGATTTCACGGTGCGCACGGGAGACTATGTTGCGGTGCTGGGCGAAAACGGCTCCGGCAAGTCGACGCTGCTCAAAAGTTTGCTGGGGCTGACCCCGCCGCTTTCCGGCTATGTTGAGCGCAGTGCGCAGAAGGCCGGACAACTCGGCTATTTGCCGCAGCAGACGCCCGCCCAGCGCGATTTTCCCGCCACGGTGGAGGAAGTCGTACTCTCGGGGTTTCTGAACCGCAAGGGATTTCGTTTTGCCTATTCGGGCAAGGAACGTTCCGCGGCGCTGATGCATATGGGCAAACTGGGAATCCTGGAGCTCAAGGACAAGTGCTACCGCGAGCTTTCCGGCGGCCAGCAGCAGCGTGTGCTGCTGGCACGGGCACTGTGCGCGGCTCATGAGCTGCTGATCCTCGACGAGCCCGTGACGGGGCTTGATCCTGCCGCATCACAGGATCTTTACAAGACGCTGCGCTATCTGCACAACAAGGAAAACCTTGCCATATTGATGGTGACGCACGATGTGGAGTCCGCCCTGCGCGAAGCAAAAACTATTTTGCATATCGGACAAAAGCGCTGGTTCTACGGTACGGTGGAGGAATACCTGCGCGACGAGAGCGGCAAACGTTTCGATGCCGCGCGGAGAAACGGAGGTGCCAGATCATGAGCCTTCTCCTGTCGATGTTTGCCTATCCGTTCATCGTGCGGGCGTTCGTTGTGGGCGCGCTGGTATCGCTGTGTGCGGCGCTGCTGGGCGTACCGCTGGTCCTGAAGCGCTATTCCATGATCGGAGACGGGCTTTCCCATGTCAGCTTCGGCGCATTGGCGGTGGCGCTGGCGTGCGGATTTGCGCCGCTGTGGTTCTCGATCCCGATCGTGATGCTCTCGGCGTTTTTCCTGCTGCGTATCGCCGAGAGCGCCCGTGTCAGCGCGGACGCCGCGATCGCGGTGCTTTCCGCCTCGGCGCTTGCCATCGGTGTGATCGTGACCTCGCTGACGACCGGCATGACCACGGATGTGGACAGCTATATGTTCGGCAGCATCCTCGCCATGTCACGTTCCGACGTGGCGCTGAGCGTAACGCTTGCCGCGGCGGTGCTGGTGCTGTTTGTCGCGTTTTACCATCAGCTTTTTGCCGTGACGTTCGATGAGAGCTTTTCACGCGCCACGGGGGTGAAGGTGGGGACCTATAAAACGCTGCTGTCCCTGCTCACGGCGCTGACCGTCGTGCTGGGTATGCGTATGATGGGCGCGATGCTCATTTCGTCGCTGGTGATCTTTCCGGCGCTTTCCGCCATGCGCGTATTCAAGAGGTTCCGCTCGGTGGTGCTGTGCGCCGGTGCGCTGGCTGTTGCGTGTTTCTGCCTCGGTCTGGTGTTTTCCTACTTGCTTTCCACGCCCGTCGGCGCAACGGTGGTGCTGTGCGACCTCGCCGCATTCCTCGTCTGCGCGGCGGTTGGCCGCAAGTGATGTGCGCGGCGCCGCAAAAGTCGCGCACACATTTCCAGAAGCAGATATAAAAAATGCATAAAAATGATAATTCCCACTTGTGCAAAACGCAAGTGGGAATTATAATGATTCGCACAATGTGCAAGCAAGGAGATTGATTGATATGCTGATCCCTGTTTTGTTGTTCAGCGTCGGCCTGGTGTGCCTCATCAAAGGCGGCGACTGGTTTGTGGACGGTGCGACGGGCATTGCGCGGCGTTTTCACCTGCCGGAACTGCTCATCGGTGCAACCGTTGTATCCATCGGCACCACACTGCCCGAAGTGATGGTTTCCACCACCTCGGCACTGAGCGGGCACGGCGAGATCGCTTACGGCAATGCGATCGGTTCGGTGATCTGCAATACGGCGCTGATCGCGGCACTGACGCCGGCGCTGCGGCCCTGCGGCGTGGACAAGGCGGCACTGAGGACGCCGGTCGCGTTTTTCTTCGCGGCGGCGGCGCTGTATGCGGGCGTTGCCTACACGGCGGGCTATTTCAGCCGCATCGTCGGGTTTGCGCTGCTGGCGGTCTTTGTGATCTATATGTTCGTGACGGTGCGCCAGATGCGCGGCGCACCCGCCGAAGCGCAGGAGCCTGATGAGGCGAGCCGGGAGCTGCCGCTTTGGAAGGAACTGGCGCTGCTTGTTGTCGGTGCGGCGCTTATTGCACTCGGCGCGCATCTGCTGGTGGACAACGGCTCGCTGATCGCCAAGGCGCTGGGCGTGCCCGAGAGTGTCATCGCGCTGACCTTTGTGGCGCTGGGTACTTCGCTGCCGGAGTTGGTGACGGCGATCACATCGCTGGCCAAGGGACACAGCGCGCTGTCGCTCGGCAATGTGATCGGCGCGAACCTGTTCAATCTGGTGCTGGTGTCGGGCGCTTCGGTGGCACTTTCACCGTTTTCCATTCCGCAGGAGTCGATGATCGCGGGGAAAAACGCTTCGCTGGTCATGGACATTCCCGTGATGTTCGCGGTGATGCTGCTGCTGACCATTCCCGCGCTTGCACGCGGAAAACTCGCACGTTGGCAGGGCATAACCCTGCTTGGCATATACGCTGCGTTTTGCACGGTGCAGTTTACGATGTGATCCGCCGCAGGGCGGCCTGCAAGTGAAAAATAAAGCCCCCGCCGAACGGCGGGGGCTTTTCTGCAATCCATTACTCCGTGACGAAGGGGAGCAGCGCGATCTGACGGGCGCGCTTGATAGCGGTCGTCAGCTGACGCTGATGCATCGCACAGGTGCCGGTGGTCCTGCGGGGCAGGATCTTCGAGCGCTCAGAAATGTAGCGCTTGAGCTTGGCGGCATCCTTGTAGTCGATCTGCTCGCACTTTTCCACGCAGAACTGGCAGACCTTCCTGCGCTTGCGGTTGGGGCCGCCGGCGCGGGGGGCTCTGTTTTCGCGTTCCATAGCCATAGGAAGTTTCCTCCTTTATCAATCATTTCTGGCTCCCGGACGGGGAGCCGACGCCGAAGCGCCGTTTGCGTCTCAGAACGGCAGCTCGCCGTCCTCCTCGATCTCAGCAAAGCCGCCGCCCGCGGGAGCCGTGTAGCTCTCGGCGGGGGAGCCGCCGTAGCCCGGCGCGCTGCCGTAAGAGGGGGCGCCGTAACCGTCGCCCTGCCCGTCACGGCGGGAATCGCCGAAATAGAAGTTGTCCGCTACGATTTCGATCGACGTGCGTTTGTTGCCATCCTTATCCTGCCACTCACGGCTCTGCAGCCGTCCCTCCACGATGGCCATGCGGCCCTTCGTGAAGTACTTGCTGACAAATTCAGCAGTGTTGCGCCAGGCGACCACGTCAAAGAAATCGGCCTGTTTGTTCCCGTCCTGCCCCTTAAAATCGCGGTCGACCGCGATGCGGACAGACGTGACGGGCGTGCCGCTCTGGGTGCGGCGCAGTTCGGGGTCCCGAACCAGCCGGCCCATGATAACGATACGGTTGAGCATTGCGCGGCCTCCCTTATTCGTCCTTGCAGACGATCATGGAGCGGATGATACCGTCGGTAATGCCGAGGATACGATCCAGTTCCTTGGGGAACTCGGGCGCGCTCGTGAACGAGATCAGGACGTAATGGCCCTCCGTGATGTAGTTGATCGCGTAGGCCAGCTTGCGCTTGCCCCACTCTTCCACCACGACCTCGCTCGCGTTCTGCTCGACCAGGGTCTTGAACTTTTCGGTCAGCGCCGCAACGCCTTCCTCACCCTGTGCCGGG